>NZ_BAAGRA010000023.1:0-38418 GCF_054783195.1 Hymenobacter coalescens
CTTGCATCTACATGCTTACGCAGTGTCTCCACTAGCAGCTACACCGTTCTCGAATCCGCTATAGGTGGCATGGCTGGCTGCCCAGGCTTTTGGCAGTGTGCCGGTAAGCACGGGTCACTCCGAGTCAATAAGCGCCTGGCCGCCGCATTGGCGGTGTACTAATGCAATTCGGGGCGCTTAAACCATTTATTCTGTTGGGTTGTCCGTCGACGATTTGGAAAGCGCTGCCACAACGGAAAGTCAGCTGCACCGGAACTGATACGCACCAAAAATGGGCGGGGCAGATCAAATGGCCTTACCATATAACCCCGCCTTTGTGGTAGTGCAGCGGAATATTGTGTAGGGGCAGGGTGGCAGATTGGCCATTGCGGTCTACCGCGTAGATCAGGAAGCTACCCCGTAAAGCCTGGCTGGTCTTCTCCAGCGGAAGGCGGGCGGGCGTGGCGCCGCGAATCCGGTACCGATCGAGCAGGAAAGGCCCCCATTGCTGATAGGGAACAGGGCGCACCTTCCCCTTGCGAAAAGGCAACGTTCCCGCCGCCAGCAGTTGGTTCTCAGGCGTCCGAATCTGATACCGGATGGAATCGACTTGTCGATGCTCCACCAGGGTGGTGGTGAAGACCAGGCTTATTTGATACTTCCTGGAGCCTATTTCCCACAGTACCAAGGGAAGCGGCAGCGGAAAGGTCTTCTGGTGGACTTCAAGCTGAAGCGTCGGCTGTGTTGCCCGTTCGGCTTCCAGGGGGCGGTGCACGTGGCCCCAGGAGTCAGGACGGATATGGGCCACACATCCGCTACTAAACGCGGCGAGCAGCCAGGTACATGCGTGCAACAGACGGAGGCTCATGGAGCTAAAGTAGCGCGTGCCGGGTAAATGGATTATTCTGCGGATGAAGTGTTCCGCGAGCTGAGGTGGCATAGCCGGTCAAGAGGCTGCGGGCAAACTGGCCATTTGCTGGACCGTCAGGAATACAAACGTTTGCGGAAACGGTTGCGGTACTTTCATTTATCCGCGATGCGAAGCGACTGTAGTTTCGTTTCGGTAGGCTGCTATATTCCTTTATAAACCGGCTTTAACCCGCGCCAAAGACTGCAGTGGTGGTAAAGCATTACTAGGTGGTGTGGGTGCTGAAAATTGTACTGTAGCTGTAGGGTAGCCGGGATTTTCGACCGCTGCTGCTCTTGCCAGCACTACTACCCGGCGCGCTTTGCCAAGGGCCGCTATTACTCGTTTTTGTTCCGCTTCAATCCTTTGCCCTGCCTATGGCGCTCTAGATCTGCTGCCTCCGCCTCGCCCACGCGCTTTGCAGTGGGCCTTACCGTTCCGCTTTTGCTTCCAACCCATTCATTCCCAACCCATGAACATCAAATCTACTCTGCTGGCCCTGGGCCTAAGCTTTGTCAGTCTGGGCCTTGCGGCGCAGATACCCCTCGTGTACACCTCCGAAAACACGGGCGGAAGCTGCACCGCGCCGGCCCTACCCGCCTTTGGGCAGCTGCCCGCCGTGGAGCCGCTCACCGACCCGTTTATGCGGTCCAACAACTCGGGCCGCTCCACCAGCTTCAGCGACTGGGAGTGCCGCCGCAATGAAATCAAGGCGGAAATTGAGAACTACTAAATCGGCACCAAGCCGCCGCGGCCCCAGAATATCACGGCCAGCTACGCGGCCGGCACCACACCCAACACCGGCACGTTGACAGTGGTGGTGACGGAAAACGGGCAGACGCTCACCCTGACCTCGGAAGTGGTGCTGCCCGCCAGCGGTACCGGGCCGTTTCCGGCCGTCATCGGCATGAACAGCGCCACGGGCAGCATCCCGGCGGCGGTGTTTACCAGCCGCAACGTAGCCACTATCCGCTTCAACCACAACCAGGTCACGACCTATTCCAATCCGCAGGCCACCGACCCCTTCTACCGCCTGTACCCCGCGCAGACGCTGGCCAACTCCGGCCAGTACAGCGCCTGGGCCTGGGGGGTGAGCCGCCTGATCGACGGGCTGGAGCTGGTGCAAAGCACGCTGCCCATCAACCTGCGGCGCATCGGCGTGACGGGCTGCTCTTACGCCGGCAAAATGGCCCTGTTCTCCGGCGCCTTCGACGAGCGGATTGCCCTGACCATTGCCCAGGAGTCGGGTGGGGGCGGGGCCCCGGCCTGGCGCGTGTCCGAAACGCTGGGCGCGGTGGAGAAGCTCGGTGCCACCGACTACCGCTGGTTCCGCGACGACATGCAGCAGTTTCAGGGCACCAACGTGAGCAAGCTGCCCCACGACCACCACGAGCTGATGGCCATGATTGCGCCGCGCGCCCTGCTGGTGACCGGCAACACCGACTTTGAGTGGCTGGCCAACCCCTCGGCCTACGTGTCGGCCCGGGCCGCGCACGTGGTTTGGAACACCTTCGGCATCGGCGACCGGTTCGGCTTCTACATCGACGGGGGCCACGGCCACTGCGCCGTGCCGGCCACCCAAACGCCGGCCGTGGAAGCCTTCGTGGAGAAGTTTCTGCTGGGCAACACGGCCGCCAACACCAACATCACCGTGCACCCGTACCCGCAGCTGGACTACCAGCGCTGGTACCGCTGGTGGGGTACCAATACCCCCACGCTGCCCGCCGAGCCGCTGGGCAAGCGCTACTGGCTGGAAGCCGAGTGCGCCGCCGTGGGCGCGGGCTGGGAGGTAGTAGCCGATACTTCGGCCGCCAACGGCTCCTACGTGAAGGTGCGCAGCGGCCTGAGCAGCCCCACCACCGCCCCCACGGCCGCTTCGGCCTTCCTGGAAATGCCCTTCACGGCCGATAGCGCCGCCACTTACAATTTCCTGGCCCGCCTGAACGTGCCCGCGACGGAGGAGTACGGCTATTGGGTGAAAATCGACAACGGACCTTTCCAGGCCGTGACCAGCCAGCTGGCCACCAACCCTGGCTTCGAAAACGGCCTGACCGGCTGGACGACGCTGAACACCAACGGCGCCACCATCACGGCCAACGCCGTGGCCTCGGAAGCCCGCAGCGGCACCGGCTCGATGAAAGTGGTGAACCCGACGGCCCAGCCCGGCAACCAGTGGCGCGTGCAGGTCAGCAGCGCGGCTTTCCCCACTACCATTGGCAAGCAGTACATCATTTCGTACTGGGTGCGCGCCGCCAACGCGGGCGGTTCCATCCGGCTTTCCACCGGCCCCAGCAGCGCCCAGTACCAGGGCGACCAGGCCATTGGCACGGCCTGGCAGCAGGTCAGCTGGACCATCACGGCTTCGCTGGCCTCCACCACCTTCCTGTTTGACATGGGGCAGGTGGCCAATACCTACTACATCGACGATGTGAGCGTGAAGGAAGTGGGCTCGGCCGGCTGGCGCTGGACCAAGCTGCGGGAGGCTGCCCTGACGGTGGGGCCGCACACGCTCACCATTGCCTACAACGCCGCCGGCAACGCCCAACTGGATAAAATGGTGGTAGCTACTTCCACTGCGGCCATTGCGGGCAAAGGCGCCGCCGCCACCAACTGCCGCCCTACGGCCACCCGCCCCGGCCGCGGCCGCAGCACCATGGAGGTGTACCCCAACCCGGCCGCCGACCAGATTACCGTCAAGCTCGGCGCCAACGCGGCCCACGTGCGGCGCATCGAGGTGGTCGACGTGGTCGGCCGGGTGCAGGCCCGCTTGGACGTCGACAAGCAATCTGTGCTCAGCATCCCGCGCGGGCAGCTGAAGCCGGGCGTGTACTTGCTCCGTTTTCACGGCGACACCACCGAAGCCCAGCGCATCGTGCTGCAGTAAGCTTTAGTGTCTGCTGACGCGCGGGCACCATGACGCCAACGGCCCGCCGGGAAGCTCCCGGCGGGCCGTTGTGCGTTTGGAGTGTTCGGGGCTGGCTCACCTTTGTGGACAGTAAGTAAAAAGACTTAAAAGGCCCTTTGCAGCTGCTGTCCACAGACCTTAGCTGCCGCCGGGGTAGTCGTCGGGTAGCACGAAGTAGCGCAGGGCCTCCAGGCGCAGCACGTCTTCGTCGCTGAAGCGGCCGGGCGGCAGGGCCCAGGCCTGCAGCGGAATGTAACCGGCGGCGTAGGCCAGCTCGTCGATTTCGTGTTCCCAGAAGGCCATGTGCCACTGCGCGAAGCGGCGGTGCGGAATGGGCTCGTCGGCCAGCTTCACCACGCCGTGGTGGCGCGGGTCCAGCTCTATCTGCTCGTAGAGGAAATGCACGGCGGCCTCCTCGCCTTCGAGAATCTGGGTGATGCGGCCCTCGTGGTAAAGCAGGATACCGGTGACGTGGTAGCGGGCGTTGCGCAGGCGCGCTTGCCGCAGCAGCTGTTGCAGTTCGGCCGTGGCCAGGGCCTGGGTAGCGGTGCTGACGTAAATAATCTGATGCATGAACGGGCTAAGACCCGCTGCAATACGGCTGAGCCGTAATCCGGGTTAGCCACGGGCCGCCCGACAGATGCCCACCGGACGGTCCGCGCAGCCGGTAATCGCCCGGTTGCGGCCGGGCCGGCTCGCCGCTGGCTCGGCCCGGTCTGCCTGCGTCAGGGCCTCGGCCTCAGCGGGTGCGGCGACGGGCGCCGTCACGCGCTTCGGCTCTTGCTCAGCAAAGGCCGCGCTGAAACCGATGACAGGCTACCGCCGCCATACGCGCAAAAAAGCCCGGCCGGCGGCGGTCGGGCTTATCATGCGAGGGTGGCGGCGGGGCTAGCACCAGCGGCCGGCCGAGCGGGGCTGCGAGGCGGGCTGGGTGCGGTCGGGCTCGGGCTCCTGGCCGGGCTGCTGCGAGCGGCGCGGCCGGGGTGAGCGGAGCGGATCGGTGGGCCGTGCCGGGGGCAAGCCCTGGTGCGCGGCGGGGGGAATGGGCGAGGCAGCTTGCTTGATCATGGCGGTAAGAGGAATGCAGGAGTTCGGAATGCCCCGGTGGTGGCCGGGCGCCTCCCCTATACGCAGACGTGGCGGCTTGGGCTACAAATTGTTGCGCGAAATTTCGGGGCTTTTGCCAGCGCACCGACCGGCGGCGTTCAAACATTGCCTGCCGCCTGCGGGTAGTGCTCCAAACCTCTGGCTTATGCACCACCTCACCGCCGCCGACCTGGCCGGCTTTGAACGCCTCTACCGGCTCAACCTCGTCAACGCGCTCAGCGGCTACAAACCGGCCAACCTCGTGGGCACGGCCGCGGCCGGCGGGGCTACCAACCTGGCCATTTTCAGCTCGGCCCTGCACCTGGGCTCCGATCCGGCCCTGCTCGGCCTCGTGACCCGGCCCGCCACGGTGCCGCGCCACACCTACGAAAACCTGCGCGCCACGGGCTGCTACACGCTCAACCACGTGCACGCCGGCTTCATCGCCCAAGCGCATTACACCTCCGCCAACTTTCCGGCCGGGGAATCGGAGTTCGAGGCCTGCGGGCTCACGGCCGTCTTCCGCGACGAATTTCCCGCCCCGTACGTGGCCGAAAGCCGCCTGAGCATCGGGCTGCGCCTGGCCGAGGAGCTGCCCATCAAAGCCAACGGCACGGTGCTGCTGATCGGGACCGTGGAGCACGTGTACGTGGAGGCGGCGGCCCTGCGCCCCGACGGCACCCTCGACTTGGCCTTGCTCCAAGACGTGTGCGTGTCGGGCCTCGACGGCTACCACGAGGTGGGCCCGCCGGTGCGTTTTGCCTACGCCCGCGCCGGGCACGGCCCGCAGCGGATGAAGGAAGAATGAGGACGGAAGAAGGACGAAGAGGCCGCGCGAAGTCGCCGGGCCTGTCGTCCTTCTTCCGTCCTCATTCTTCCTTACCTTCTTACGGGTTCGTGCTCCACAGGCCGGCTTCCTTGAGGAACACGCGGCGGTTCAGCTTGAGCTGGGCAATGATCAGCTCGGCCAGATCTTCGGGCTGCATCACCTTCTCGGGGTTGCCGTCGGTGAGCTTGAGCTCAGCCGCGAGGGGCGTGGCCACGGTGCTCGGCGTGAGGGCCGACACGCGGATGTTGTGCTTGCGCACCTCCTGCATCAGCGACTCCGACAGGCCCAGCACCGCAAACTTCGAGGCGCTGTAGGCGCTGGTGACGGCCGCGCCGGTTTTGCCGGCCGTGGAGCTGATGTTGATGATGTCGCCCTGCTGCCGCTCAATCATCTGCGGGAGCACGGCGCGGGTGGTGAAGTACACGCCGAGCACGTTTACGCGCAGGATGTTTTCCCAGGCCTCAGGCTCCAGCTCCAGAAACTTGCCGAAGGCCGCCGTGCCGGCGTTGTTGATCAGGATGTCGAGCGGGCCGAGCTGCTGCTGTACCTGGGCCACGGCCGCTTCCACGGCGGCACGGTCGGCCACATCGGCCGTGACCACGGCGGTTTTCACGCCCAGGGCTTCGATTTCCTGCGCCACTTCGCGCAGCTGCTCGGTGCTGCGGGCCAGCAGGCCCACGTTGACGCCCTCGTGGGCCAGTGCCAGCGCCACGGCGCGCCCGATGCCTTTGCCTGCGCCCGTCACGAGGGCATTTTTACCGCTGATGGATTCCATGTACGAAAAAGGGGAGGATGAACGAAAGTCTGTATAACCCCGATCCGGCCGCCGGGTTTGGCGCTTTGGCACCGTTTGTGACGCAAGCTCGGCCGTAATGCAGCCGGAAAGGTGCTGGCCGCGTATGTTAGCTGCGCTGAACCGGCCGGTGGCCCTTGCGCGTTGTGCCGTTGCTGGCCGATTTGCTTCCCTATGCTTCTGATTTCACGCCCCGCGGGGCTATTTGCGCAGTTGTTGTTGCTAAGCCTGGGTTTGCTGGCCCGCTCCGCGTGGGGGCAGCAAACCGCCGACACCACGCGGCAGCCGCCGGTGCGCAACATCCAGCTGGAGAACGTGGAAGTACTGCCCGACGCGCTCAACACCAAGAACTGGCTGCTGCTCGACAAGGACATGCAGCTGGAGCTCGACGGGGCCGTGCACAACCTCTACGACTTCAAGTTCGACCGGGCCGAAAAGCAGTTTCGCTCCTTGCGCCGCCGCTACCCCGAGCACCCCATGTCGTACTTCCTGCTGGGCCTGAGCCAGTGGTGGAAGATCGTGCCCAGCAACGTGCAGACCAAGCTCTACGACAAGCCCTTCTTCGCCTACATGGACACGGCCATCACCAAGGCCGAAACCCAGTTCCGGGCCGACAACCAGAACTACGAAGCCTGTTTTTTCCTCTCGGCCGCCTACGGGTTTGCGGCCCGGCTGCACGCCGAGCGGAAAAACTGGACCAAGGCCACCCTTTACAGCAAGGAGGCGCTGAACTACCTCGCCAAAAGCCAGGAAGCCAACGGCCTGAGCCCGGAGTTCCTGTTCGGGCAGGCGCTGATGAACTACTACGCGCCCTGGATTTCGGATAACTACCCGCTGCTGCGGCCGGTGCTGCTGTTTTTCCCCCGCGGCAATAAAAAGCTGGGCCTGCAGCAGCTGCGCAACGTGGCCGACAACGGTTTTTACACGGCCCCGGAGGCGCGGTTCTTCCTGATGAAGATCCTCTACAACGACGAAAACGACCCGGCCGCCGCGCTGCCCGTGGCCCGGCAGCTGGTGGCCACCTACCCCGACAATGCCTACTTCCAGCGCTTCTGCGCCCTGGTGACCTACAACCGCGGCGAGTACGACGAGTGCGAGAAGCTCAGCCGCGACATCCTCGACAAGCTGAACCGCGGCCTGCCCGGCTACGAGGCCATCAGCGGCCGCTACGCCACCTACTTCCTGGGCTGGCTCTACGAAAACCGCTACGACGACCCCCTGCGCGCCCAGGATTACTACCAGCGCTGCATCGTGTTTGCCGAAAGCACCGGCGAAACCGGCCCCGGCTTCTACGTGCTGGCCCACCACCACCTGGCCCGCCTCGCCGCCGACCGCCAGGACGTGGCTACCGCGCGGCGCTACTACGCGGTAGTGGAAGACAAATCGGACCGCAAATCGGCTGAGTACCGCGAAGCCCGCGAGTACCTGCGCCACCACAAAAAGTAACCCCTCGCCTCGGCCGGCCGGCCTGGTTGCTGTTGCGCAGCGTCTGCGCCGCCCATGGCTGCTGCCCGGGCTGGTGCTAAGGCTTTGGACCCCGGCCAGCGCCGCGATAGTGGACGCGCCGCCGCCAAACAAGCGGGGCACGGGCCACGCCCTGAGCGGGTACGAGCTGCCGCATGCGGTAAGCAATGCTTGAAAAAGCGGGACCCTCCCGCGTGTGCCCGCACGGGCTCTGCCCCGCAGATGTTGGGGGGCGCCCCGTGCCTTTAGGCAGCCGGCTGCGAGTCCACCGGCAAGTGCTCATGCGCTGATTGTGTTTGGTATTATAGCTGGTTTATTTGCTGTTGTAGCAATTTATTCCAGAAATGAATTGGGACTAACTCAATTCGGGCAATTGAATTATTGTAGTTGAGCTTAGGCCCGCAGAACCTTTGTTTTCGGGGCTGTTGGACAGGGTTTGGCCTGAAAGACAATGTCTTGTTGAGCTGCATACATGTAGTTCTTAGAATATTGTAATAGAAATATTCTTACAAATTTTTTTATCCTTCTGCTTTCGTACCTCGTAACAAGGCCCGGAATGAACCTTGACCCTTCTTTCTCTATGCAGCACCTCGACGCCACACTTTTTTCCATGCAAGTCCATGAACTCGACCATACTCACTTTTGCCTGCTCAGCGCTGACGCTGGCAGCTGTTGTTTCCGCTCAGGCCCAGACCATTTACACTTCCCGTGCGGCTGGGGGTGACTGGAGCGCTTCCAGTACCTGGGACGTAAGCGGTGACCCCAGTCCCAACCCGGTGCCGACCAATAGAACCGGACAAAATGGCCTGGAAGCCAGCAATAATGTTATCATCATTACTTCGCCCGTTGTGCTCGACGTCGACTACTCCGTGAGCGGCGACAACGGCAAGCTCACCATCCAAGCCGGCGGCTCGCTCACCGACGGCACCAGCCCCAACAACCTGAGTTTTGGGGAACTGCAGGGCGCCGACGTTGTGCGGCTGGACCTCGACGGCACGCTGGACGTGTACAGCCTCAGCTTCCTGAAAGCCGACGCCGACGTGAGTGCCACGGCCGAGCTGAGCACCAACTGCAACCTGACCCTGGAAAACCAGTCGGACCTCACGATTGCGCAGGGGGGCACCGTCGCCATCGATGGCAACCTGGTGCTGCGGCAGGGCAACCCCACCATTTCCGGCACTGGCTTGCTCTCCATCAGCGGCTGCGTGCTCACCACCAACAACGGCTCACTAAACGGCCTGTTCGGGCCCAACCTGCGCGTTTGCGTGCAGGGCCAGGCCAATAGCTGCGCCACCGAAGGACTCAGCTGCAACACCCGCGTGCAGGAGGCCATTGCCATCGATGCCTGCCGCACGGCCCCGCTACCGGTAGAGCTGATCAGCTTCACGGCCCGCCTACTGGGCAAGCAGGTGCAGCTGAACTGGGCTACGGCCCTGGAGAAAGACGCTGATTCCTTTGTGGTAGAGCGCTCCGCCAACGGCAAAGAGTTTGAGGCCGTAACCACGCTGCGCGCCGCCGGCAACTCCACCACCCGCCGCGAGTACAGCTACCTCGACCCAGCCGTGCGCCCGGGCCTGACGTACTACCGCCTGAAGCAGATTGACCGCGACGGCACGTTTACCCACTCGCAGGTGGTGACGGTGCAGTCGGGCGAGGTGGCGCAGCAGCTGGAAGCCTACGGGACGCTCGCCGGCCTGACGGTGGAAATGCGGACCAGCGGCGCGGCGCGCGCCTTCCGCGTGATGGACAGCATGGGCCGCGTGGTGCACAGCGAGATGCTGCCCGAAGGCGCCACCGGCTTGGTTACCCGCCAGATTCCGTTGCGCCAGCGCACCAGCGGGGTGTACATCGTGCAGGCCATTACCACCGATGGCACCGTGAGCAAGAAGCTGTTTTTGCAGCAGGAGTAGCCTGCCACTTCCCCTAAACGCAACGCCCGCGGAGCCCTGCTTCGCGGGCGTTTTGCGTGAGGAGCCGTCGGAATAAAATAGCATTGCAGCCGGGCAAATGCGGCAAAACCCACTTAGTTTTAGTGCGCGCATTTGTACTCCCTATTCCCCACATGACCAGACGAACCCTTGCCGCCAGCGCGCTGGCCGGCGCCCTGCTGATGGGCTGCTCGCAGCAGGCCACCACCACCGAAACCCAGACCGGGACTTCGCCCAACGCCGCGGGCACCGCCGAGGCAAAAGACCTCGCCACGGTGCTCGACCAGTACTGGGAGGAAAACGCCAAGCTCTTTCCGCTGAACGCTACTGCCAACGGCGACAACCGCTACAACGACCAACTGCCCAACGACGGGACCGTGGCTTTCCGCGAGCAGCTGCGCCAGTACTACCAGAAATACCTGGACCAGCTCGGGCAGTTCGACCGCGAAAAACTTTCGGAAAACGACCGGATCAGCTACGACATCTTCAAGTACGACCTGCAGATGAACCTGGAGGGGCTGAAGCTGAACGCCTGGATGATTCCGTTTCAGCAGTTCTGGGGGCTGCCGCTGAGCATGGGCCAATTCGGTGCCGGCCAGAGCATCCAGCCCTTCAAAACGGCCGAAGACTACGACAACTGGCTGGGCCGCGTGCGGGGCTTCTCGGTGTGGGCCGATACGGCCATCAGCAACTTCCGCCGCGGCATGCGCGCGGGCGTGGTACTGCCCAAGCCGCTGGTGCAGAAGATAATTCCGCAGATGCAGAAGATGGTGGTAACCGACCCCACGAAGAGCGACTTTTACGGCCCGATCAAGGCTTTGCCGGCCAGCCTGCCGGCCGAGGAAAAGCAGCGCATCACGGCGGCGTACCGCACGGCCATCATGAACGAGCTGGTGCCCACGTACCGCCGCCTGGCGGCTTTCCTGAAGGACGAGTACGAGCCTGCGGCCCGCACCAGCACCGGCATTTCGGCTATTCCGAACGGCCCGGCCATTTACCGCTACTACGTGCGCAACTGGACGACCACCGAGAAGACCGAGGAGGAAATCTACCAGACCGGGCTGGCGGAGGTGAAGCGCATCCGCGCCGAGATGGAGCGCGTCAAAGCGCAGGTGGGCTTCAAGGGCGACCTGAACGCGTTCTTCAACTACATGCGCACCAACAAGCGTTTCACGCCTTACAAGACCGACGAGCAGGTGCTGGACGCCTTCCGCGCCATTCAGGCCCGCATCACGCCCAACCTGGCCAAGCTGTTTGGCCGCACGCCCAAGACGCCGTTTGAAATCCGCCAGACCGAGGAGTTCCGCGAGGCCAGCGCCTCGGCGGAGTACCAGCCCGGCACGCCCGACGGCTCCCGCCCCGGTATTTTCTACGTGCCCATCATCAAGGCCACGGAATTCCGCACGACCTCGGGCATGGAGTCCTTGTTTTTGCACGAAGCCATTCCGGGCCACCACTACCAGACTTCGCTGCAGCAGGAAAACACCGCGCTGCCCAAGTTTCGCCGCTTTGCCTGGTACGGCGCCATGGGCGAAGGCTGGGCCCTGTACACCGAGAGCCTGGGCAAGGAGCTGGGCCTCTACACCGACCCGTACCAGTACATGGGCGCGCTCGGCGACGAGATTCACCGCGCCATCCGCCTCGTCGTCGACGTGGGCATGCACACCAAGGGCATGACGCGCGAGCAGGCCATCAAGTACATGATGGACAACGAAGCCATTGACGAGCAGGGCGCCACGGCCGAAATCGAGCGGTACATGGCTATTCCGGGCCAGGCCCTTTCGTACAAGATCGGGCAGCTCAAGATTCAGGAGCTACGCCGCAAGTACGAGCAGCAGCTGGGCGCCAAGTTCAAGATTCAGGACTTCCACGACGAGCTGCTCAAGGATGGGGTGATGCCTCTGGCCGTATTGGAGCGCAAAATGGACGCCTGGGCGGCCCGGCAATAATAAAAATTGCAGCACAGGTTCGCCTTGCAAGAGCACGGCCCCGCTACCGGAAGGTGGCGGGGCCGTGCTCTTGCAAGGCTGATGCCGTCGTCGGACGCCCGATCAGTCTTTACTGCTCAGCACCCGCTTCCGGCGTGCGCGGGAAGCGGGCGTGGCGGCCGTAGCGGTAGCGGTGGTATTGCCCGTTGTAAACGGGACGGGGGCCGAAGCCGCGCTATCCGGCGCGGCTGGCTGCGGGTAGCGCGAATACTGCGCGGGACGGGAAGGTGGCGTAGTAATCATGGGAGTAGGAGTGTTTTCTGGCTTTTACGGGCCATTCCCGGGGAGTTTACCCGGATTTTGACGCCGGTCAACACGGATTTTGGGATGCGTATCGCTCCGTATTTGCCCCGTAACTTCCGCCACCAGCGGGGCTAAAAAGCCGTCAGCCCCCGGCATTGCCGGGGGCTGACGCAATAGCACAACTGATAAGCAGTAGGTAGTGGAGCCTGCGTTACCGCCGGTGGTGCCCGAGGAGTTGTCGTAGCCGCTGGAGGTAAGGGCAGGAGTAGTCACCAGTGCTACCCCAGCATCAGTGGAAGCCAGGGCTTACGCATGGCGTAACGAGTTTAAGGTTGAACGATGAGGTGGAGCACGTCATGCCCTTATAGGTGTATCATGCTGACTTTGAGTTTGGCGTTTTTAGCGTTTATAAAATAAGACTGATGTTCATGGCTTTGATCCGTCTTTGGGCTGAAATGGATTCCGGAGTTATGACCGGATTCTGAGCGAGCCGACCATAAAAAACGCCTTCGCAGGTGACTGCGAAGGCGCTGACTGTCCAGTCGATTAAAGGACTAGTTCTGGGCGTTGTTATTGCGGCGTTTGGGCTGCTCCGCCTGGCTGGGGGCCGTGCCCGTCTGCGAGCGGCTGGCCGCGTTGGCGTCGGTCTGGCGCGGAATGTTGTTCAGCGTGCCCCGGCCTTCCCCGGTGCCGGTAGCCGGCCCGCGGGTGGTACCGGGCACTTCCGTATCGGTGGTACCGCGGTTCGTCAGGCTGCGGCCGCTGGTGGTGCTGCTGCCATCGGTGGTGCCGCTTTCGGTGTATTTGGAGGTGTTTGGGTCGCCGCCGGCTTGCATGCTCACGGCTTCGGCCGTGGAGCGGGCCAGGGAGCCGGTGCCCACGGGGCGGTAGGCCTTGCCGCCGCCCGATACGCTGTCGCGCTCCATATCTACACGCGTAGCGCGCGGGGCGGAGGCAAAGGAGTCGTTGTTGGTGCGGTCAACGCCGGGGCTTAAGGAATTGTCGCAGGCAGCCAGCGGCAGCAAAAGCAGCGCGGCGCCCAGCACGCGGGAGGAAGAGAACATAGCAGATGTCGGGTTTTGGAATGAATGAGGGTTGCGCGTGCAGGGGTATACGCGCGCTGCCGCCCAAATGGCTAACTGCGGGCGGTGCGCCGGTTCGTAAACCGCATCTTTGTGCTTCACCTCACCCGATGCTGCCATGGCCGAACCCGCCGTCATGAGCTGGAGCGGGGGCAAGGACTCGGCCCTGTGCCTGTACCACGCCCTGCGCGACCCGCTGCTGCGCCCCGCGCACCTGCTGACCACGCTCAACGAGCACCACCGCCGCGTGGCCATGCACGGCGTGCGCGCCGAGCTGCTGGAAGCCCAGGCCGAGCGCATCGGCCTGCCGCTGGCCCCGGTGTGGCTGCCCGAAATGCCCGCCATGGACGTGTACGAGCAGCGCATGAGCGCCGCGCTGCAGGCACTGGCGGCCCAAGGGGTACGCACCAGCATCTTCGGCGACCTGCACCTGGCGGACCTGCGCGCCTACCGCGAACAACAACTGGCCCGACTAGGCTGGCGCGCGGCCTTTCCTCTCTGGCACAAGCCGGCGGCGGAGGTGCTGGCCGAGTTTTTCGACCTGGGGTTTCGCGCCATCGTCGTCTGCGTCAGCGAGCAGCACCTGGACGCGAGCTTCTGCGGCCGCGAGCTGGACCGCGACTTTATCCGCGACCTGCCGCGCACCGTGGATAGCTGCGGCGAAAACGGCGAGTACCACAGCTTCGTGTACGATGCGCCTTACTTCAGCCGTCCCATCGCCCTGGAGCGCGGCGAGCGGGTGCGCCGCACGTATCAGCCCACACCAGCCGCCGCCGACTCGCAGGCCGACTGTTACCACCCGGAACCGGACCCGTTCAGCGCCGCCTTCTGGTACTGCGACCTGCTGCCGGCGGGCAGTGGAAGTTAGTCTTCACGCTGGTCGGTGAAAAAACCGGCCGCCTGGCCTCCTGATCCAGAATCAGGAAGCCAGGCGGCCGGTTTTCTTATTTGTGCTTTACAGGTTTTGCGGCCCTTCGTACCAGCCGCTGATTTCCTCGGGCGGCGTAAACGGGTCGATGTCGGTAGCGCGGCCGGTGGCCGGCTGGTCAAGGTGGTGCTGCCGGTTGCGCTGCTTGCGGTAGCGCTTGTGCGCCTTGCGCGCCCCGTTGCGCTGGTTCAGCCAGATGCCCATACCCAGCCCGATGGTGGCGGCGAGGCCGCCGATAATCCAGGGGGTGCGCGGGTTGATGACGGGCGGCGGCACTGCCCGCACGCCGTTTTCGTCGGCAATGGCGGGGTCGGGCACGTAGCGGCCCTGCGCCGGCACGGCCAGCTCGCGGAAGTGCTGCGCCAGCTCCGTCAGCTCCTGCTCCAGGGCGGCGCCGCGCATGGGAATGCCGTGGCCGGTAGCCGCCACGGCGGGCTGCAGGCGGGCCAGCCGCTCCACCGAAAGGCGCGCGGCCTCCCAGTCGCAGGTGAAGTACTTGGGTGGGCCGTGCACTTCCTGCCGCTGCTCCCACACGGCCAGCGCCGATTCCTGCTTGGTGGTGACAAACGCGTCGCCGGCCAGCAGCACACGGTCCGACTCGCGGAAAAAGGCCACGTGCCCCGGCGTGTGGCCGGGCGTGAAGATCCAACGCCAGTCGGGCAACTCGGGTACCGAGCCGTCGGCGGGCAGCGCCTTGGCGCGGCTGCCCACATTGTAGGGGTGCTTCGGGTACAGCGCCGACATCCAGGCCATGGCGCCGCCCCCCACGGTGGGGTCGGGCGGGGGGTAGCTGGAGCGGCCCGTGAGGTAGGGCAGTTCCATGGGATGGGCGTACACGGGCACGTCCCAGTGCTCGGCCAGGCTTTCCAGGGCGCCGGCGTGGTCGAAGTGCCCGTGGGTCATGAGGATGGCCTCGGGGCGGGCGCCTTCGCCAAACAGCGACTCGGCGGCGTGGCGAATCTTGGCGGCGGCGCCGGGCAGGCCGGCATCCACCAGCACCCAGGGACCGGCGTTGTGGCCGTGGCGCACGAAAAACAGGTTGACGAAAACGTTGCGCAGCGCCCACACGCCGGGTGCCACGAACTGCAGTTCGGGCGTGGTGGCGCGGTTAGGCCGGGCGTTGAGCAGGTTCCATTGTTCGCTCATGGCACAAGGGGAAGAGGGTGGTTGGAATAAGGAGGCATTCAGGGCTGGCAGCTGCAGAGTACTTCGCGCGTCGGCCCGGCCACTTTGTAATCGGGCAGCGAGACTTCCTTCATGTACACGACGTCGAGCTGCTGCAGCGGGGCATTGCGCGGGTTCTGGTGCCAGATGCGCAGCTGGTAGTTGCAGTAGTACGCGCGCATCCAGTTGTTGTCGACGAAGAGGTAGTTTTCGGAGTATTTGCGCCACCGGTCGTTTTTGTGCAGCGCCATCACCGAGTACGGCTTCTGGTAGGTCACAGGTCGGCCGCCGCGGTAAAGGTCGAGCACGCGGCCGTCCTTGGTGCGGGCTTGGAGGATGTACCAGCCGTCATCCTTGAACACGGTAGGGGCGAACATGCCCCAGTGCTGATCGGTGCGGAACAGGTAGCCAAACCAGCGTACTGGTTCGCGCATGGTGTAGCGCTGGGGCGCGATGCCGTCAAGGTTCCACCAGATGGTGTAAGCGAGCAGCACGTACAGCACCGTGTCGCGCAGGACGGGCAACAGCCGGAAGTGGCGGTGCTGGCGCACGTGCGGGCGCCAGTCGGCCTGCACCTGCAGCTGCCAGGGCAGCTGCCACGGGGCCAGCCGCTGCCGCCAGCTGCCCAGGTAGCCCGAGCAGCGCTGCACGGGCGGGCCGAGCCGGCGCTCAAGCCAGTTCATGGCCGGCGTGGGCAGTAGGCCGAGCACCGACGAGAAGCTGATCAGGAAGAACAGGCCCACGAACAGCGTGAGGCTGATGCCGAGGTGAAAGCCCCAGATAGCCGCTACGAACAGCACCCGCCACACCGGCGTCGCTACCGGAATGAACAGCAGCACGGGCAGCAGCAGCTCGGTGTAGAAGGTGATGTGCGTGAGCACCTTCATCAGCTCGTAGTGCGGGTAGAGCAGCCGGCCGCCGGGCATCAGCACCTGGTCCAGGCTGAGGGCGTAGTAAATGGCCGTGCCCTCGGAGCGCCACTCCGGGCCGCTTTTCAGCAGGGCCGTGCACACGTACACCAGCGCAATCTGCACCACGTAGGCCACCGTGGCCGCGCTGCAATGGCTGTAGTGCTCGGGCGCCGGCCGGCCCTGCGCATCCCGCGACCATACCCGGCCCCAGGGCAGAAAAATGCCCCAGAACAGGAGCATCCGCAACAGGTCGTCGCCGCCCTGCGCAATCATCGGGTTGCGGTTCTGCACCGACACCAGCAGCACCCACGAGAGCACCGTCATCAGGCGGGTGCGCCAGCCCACGAGCAGTCCCAGCGCCACGGCCGCCGCCGTTAAGAACAGCAGCGCCTGCACCGCCCACAGCCCGCTCATGGTGTGAACGGAAAACTCGTAGGGATTCCAGGCGCGCTCGAACAGCACGTAGAGCGGCAGCACCCCCATGTTAGTATAGTGCGCCTCCAGATCAGTGCTGCGAATGGCCAAGTCGAGCAGCAACACCGCTGCTACGGCCATGCGCATCAGGGCCAGGGCCCGCACATCCACCACGAAAGGCCGCCGCAGCACGGCCAGCCAACGCCCCGCCCGGCTGCTCCGCGGCGGGGGCGGAGTCGGCAGAGGCGCAGAAAGGGCAACCTCCTCGGTGGGAAGTTGCCCTTGCGCCCGGTCAAGTAGTTCGGCCGAGGGTTGCAATGCCGGTGGTGCTAGTAGGTAGTCGAACCGGAGGTCGAACGGCCCGAAGTGGTCGAGCCCGACGTGGACGAGCTGCGGGTGCCGCTCTTCTTGGTTTTGGTGGCTTTGCGGCCCGAGGTGCTACGGCCGCTGCCGCTGCCGCTCGTGCTCATGCTGCCCGAACCCGAGGTGGTCGAGCCCGAGGTGGTGCCCATGGTGCTGCTGCCGCTCGTGGTACCCGAGGTAGTCCCGGAGGTCGTGCCCGACGTGGTGCCGGAGGTCGTGCCCATGGTCGAGGAGCCCGACGTAGTGCCGGAAGTCGTGCCCATCGTGGTCGAGCCGGTGGTGCCCGAAGTCGTGGTGCCCATGGTGGTGGTACCCGACGTAGTGCCCGAAGTCGAGGTACCCATCGTAGTCGAGCCCGACGTGGTGCCCATGGTAGTGGTGCCTGTTGTTGTGCCTACGGTGGTCGTGCCCGAGGTGCTGCGGCCGGCGGTGGTGCCGGTGGTACCCGCGGTAGTGCCCGAAGTGGAGCCGCCGGTGGTCGTCTGGGCCAGGCTGGCCGTGGAGCAGGCCGCGCTTAGCAGAATACCCAGGAACAGCGGCGAAGCAAATGACTTTTTCATGGTGTTAGAGTGTTTGAGGTTGTGGTAGGATGCTGGAAACAAGGGCGGCAACTAACAATAGGACTGCTGCCACTTCGGTGGTAAGCTGCCCTTAGTACGCAGGTTCACGGTTTGGGATAAGGTCGAGCTTGAAAACGGACCTCCGTCGGCGGGTAGAAAAAAAGGACAGCCACAACTGTGACGTCCTTTTTCTCCCTCCTCTTTCCAAATAGTGCACGCGTAGGTAATCAAGTAGAAGCCGAATGATTATTGGGTGGTCGAGCCTCCCGTCACGGCGCCGGTAGTGGCTTCGTTGGTGGTGGCTCCGGCCCCGGTCGAGCCTGCGGTGGTGCCGCCCGTCGAGCCCATGTCGCCGGAGGTGGTGCCGCTGGTGGTACTGGTGCCGCCCATGTCGCTGGCGGCAGTGTCGGAGCTCATGTCGGTGCCCGAGCCGCTCATGTCAGAGCCGGTGGTGGAGCCCGAAGCGTCGGCGCCCGTACCGGAGCCGGTGTTGCTGTCATTGCCGCAGGAGCCCAGCGTCAATAGCGCGCATAGAACTCCCGACATGCCTATCATGCGTGTGCGATTCATATATAGTTTGTTGGTTGTGAACTTGATTATGAGCGCGTTGCGGCAAGCGACACAAGGGGCTTATACGCCTGTTGACTGGCCTTAGCTGAATTTTTGCCAGAATTTTTTGTGCACATTTTTTGCAATTAGTAAGGTGTTGTCAGTCCCCTGCAGGGATGGCGCCACCCGCCGCTGCCCACTGCCTCCAACCAAACCGCCCGTCGTCGGTTGCGTACTGCTACCCGTCGCTCCGTTTTCTCGTGCTATGCAGGCAGGCTCTTCAGTTATTCTCTTCGATGGCGTGTGCAACCTCTGCCACGGGCTGGTGCAGTTCATCATCGACCGCGACCCGCAGGCGCGGTTTCGCTTTGCTTCCCTGCAGTCGGAAACGGGCCAGCGCCTGATGCCCGGCGGCGTCAACCCCGACCCGGAGAATCCGGATTCGGTGGTGTTGATCGAGGACGGCCAGGCTTACACGCACTCCACGGCTATTCTGCGCATCCTGCGGCATCTGGGCGGGGGCTGGCGCCTACTGGCCGCCGCCAGCGTGCTGCCGCGCTTCCTGCGCGACGCGGCCTACCGATTCGTGGCCCGCAACCGCTACCGGTGGTTTGGCAAGCAAAACGAGTGCTGGCTGCCTACGCCGGAGCTGAAAGCGCGCTTTTTATAGCTTTCGGCCGATGGGGGCGGCTGTTCGCCCTGGGCCTTAGGCAGCCGGCGCTTCGGCTCCGGGCGCGGCGGGCAGCAGGCCCTGCAAGGTCTTCACCAGCGCCGCCGCGTTGGGGCCGAAAAACTGCTGATCAAATTCCTCCAGGGCCCAAGCCGCGCGTACTACCGCCTTCAGGCCCGCCGGCGTGAGCATCAGGCTGCGGGCCCGCGCGTCCTGCTCGTGGGTGGGGCGCTGCAGCAGCCCTTTTTCCTCCAGCGTCCGCACGATCTTGCTGGTGGTCATCTTGTCGTAGTGCGCGTGCTGGGCCACGTGGGCCTGCGTCACGGGCTCGGGCTGCTGGCTGAGCCGCTGCACCGCCGCCAGCAGCAGAAACTGGCTGGGTGATAGGTTCATGGGCAACAACACCTGCGCCAAGCTCCGCTGCCAATGGGCGGTAACCTGCGCCAGCAGGTAGCCGGGGTTGTCGTTGGGGCCTTCGAAGGTGAAGAGCGGATCGGTTGGCAGGGCCATCGGAATTTTGCTAGGTTGCGCCCACTTGCCCAAGCGGCACAGGCTATTTCGTAAACGGTTCTAACGTAACCAGGTTTACTGTAGTTTGGTTTACTAAGCAAAAACTCGTTCTGCCGCTTTACTGCGGCTTTTTTTACTGTCCCCGATGAAAGCTTTAGTTCTTGACGGTATCGGCCAGCCACTGCAGCTGCGCGAAGTGCCCACACCACAGCCTCAGCCCGGGCAAGTGCTCGTGCGCCTCGAAGCCGCCGCCCTCAACCACCGCGACGTGTGGATTCAGCAGGGCCAGTACGCCGGGTTGCGCTTTCCCATTATCCTGGGTTCCGACGGCGCCGGCACCGTGGCCGAAGTAGGGGCCGACGTGGACGCGCAGCTGCTGGGCCAAGCGGTCCTGATCGACCCCGCCCAGAACTGGGGCGACAATCCGCGGGCGCAGGCGCGCAGCTTCAGCATTCTGGGCTTGCCGCAGGACGGCACGTTTGCTGAGTATGTGTGCGTGCCCGCTCGCAACGTGCACCCGCGCCCCGCGCACCTCTCGGCCGCGCAGGCCGCCGCGCTGCCCTTGGGCGGCGTCACGGCCTTCCGGGCCCTGTTCACGCGGGGGCGTCTGCAGGCCGGCGAGCGGGTGCTCATCACCGGCATCGGCGGCGGCGTGGCCCTGCTGGCGCTGCAGCTGGCCGTGGCGCGCGGCGCCGACGTGTGGGTGACCTCCGGCTCCGACGACAAAATCACGCGGGCCCAGGGCCTGGGCGCCCGCGGCGGCATCAGCTACCGCGAGGCCGGCTGGGGCAAGGCGTTGGTGCAACGGGCTGGCGGCCCCTTCGACCTGATTATCGACAGTGCCGCCGGGCCCGGGGTGGCGGAACTGCTGGAAGCCGCCGCGCCCGGCGGCCGCCTCGTGTTCTACGGCGGTACCACCGGCACCATGACCAACGTGCCGCCGCGTCACATCTTCTGGAAGCAGCTCGATGTGCTGGGCTCCACCATGGGCACCGAAGAGGATTTTGCCGGGCTGCTTACCCTGGTAAATGAGACGCAATTGTTACCCGTTACCGACGCGACGTTTGCCCTGGCTGACGGCGAACAGGCCATGCGCCGCATGGCCGAAGGGCAACAGTTTGGTAAGCTGATTCTGCAGATAAAATAGTTTGTAAGTTGTTAATAATCAGATGTAATAATTTTGTGGTTGAAGCCGGTTTAGGGAATGCTGATCCGACGTTTGGTGTTTTGAAACTGACACTTAACACGGCAAAGTCATCCTCTATGAAAGCACCTGCTGACTACCTCAACGTGCCGGTTTTTCACCTGACGTATCCTACCGGTGAAGACGCCGAAATGGTACCCGTCGTGACGTACGACGATGCCCTGCGCGCCGTAGAAACGGCCCTAGCCGATGCGGAACGCTACCGTTACCTGCTCATGCGCGCCCTGCGGCGCTCCCAAGAGACGGAGGTTCCCGCCGAGGCCCCGGCTATGTTCCCCGATACCGACGTTCGTCCCCTCTATCCGGCAGCAGCCTGATACGACTGCGACAACAAAAAAGCGGCCCCAACGGGGCCGCTTTTTTGTTGCCTGAATTGTACGCAGCGACTGATACGCAAGTGTCGGAGCCCTGGCCGCCTGCTGCATTATGTTAGCTGCTGCACGGTGCTGGTGGAAGGAGCTGAGTTGCCCGCGTGGCGCCGGGCCAGCACGGTTGCAAGGTCGGCCGCCTGCTTACGCAGTTCCGGTACCGCTGTCGACTCAAACCACAGCGGGCGTAGGCTCGGACCCAGCGTGAACAGGTACTCGGAGGTGCCGCCTGCAGCGTTGCGCAGGGCCCCGGTGGCGTCGGCGGCAATGCCGAGCCGCATTGCATCGGCCGTCAGCAGGCCGGCGCGGCGCAGGCTGGCTACCAGCGGGTCGTTGAGCTGTTGGTAATCCATCAACGGGCCGGTGCACAGCACCACGTGGTCGGCAACGAGCGTACGGTGGGCGCGGTGATGCCGCACCTGCACGGCCAGCTGAGCCGGTCCGTGCGGGGCCAGGTGCTGTACCCGGCCCTTGTGCACCTGCAGGCGTCCACTGGTGAGCAGTTCGGTCAGCACGGCTGCATTTTGCGGCGGATTGCGGTGGCGCATCGTCGACCAGAGCGTGGCCAGGTGGCGCATGAAGCGTTGCTGCTCGGCCAGCGGCCAGCTGGCCCAGATGTGGCCCAGGTCCGGCCGCAAAGCATCCAGCACGGCACGCCAGTCAAAGCCTTCCGCGGCGCCCAGGGCCAGCTGTTGGCGCACAACGCGCAGCACTTCCGCTACCGTGTGGTGGCCGGCTACGTGGCTCGCGTAGTAGTTGGGGTAAGGCACCACGGGTTGGGGGGCATGCGCCGCGGGCCAGCGGCCGTGCCGCGATACGGCCAGCAGCGGCCCGCGGTGCTGATCGGCGCGCAGGGCCATCAGTACATCGACGGCGGTAAGCCCCGTGCCGACCAGCAGCACCGAATCGTCGGGGCCGATGCCGCGCAGGGCGCCCGGTGCCCAGGGATTGGCATGGAAGCGCGGGTGCTGCGCGTAGCTGGTATCGGGCCGCACGGGCATGGCCGGCGGAAAATTACCGAGTGCCAGCACCAGCGTATCGGCGGGCAACTGCTGGCCATTTTCCAACTCCACGCGCACCGGCCCACCGTTCAAGGAGGGTTGAGCCGCTACCGCACGTGTCTGCAGCCACTGCAGGCGCACGTCGTTGGCCGTTGGGTTGGCCAGGGCCGGCTCCAGCAGGCTTTCGATGTAGCGCCCGTAGGTCTGGCGGGAGCAGAAGCCGTGCGGGCAGTCGCCGATGCCGCGGCGGCTCAGCCACTCCACGAAGTGGTTGGGCTCGTCCGGAAAGGCGCTCAGGCCACTGCTGCGCACGTTCAACAGCCACTCGGGGCGGTCGTTGCTGTAGGCGGTGCCGGGGCCCAGGTGCGGGCGCGGCTCCACAATTGTCACATCGAGCGGCCAGGGGCCGCCGGGCAGGCGCGTGAGCTGCAGGGCCAGCAGGCTGCCCGCTACTCCTCCGCCAATGATGACAATGCTGCGCCGCGACATGATGCGTGGGAATAAGCCCGGCCAGCCGGCGGGCAGTTAGTCCGAAAAAAGAGAAAAATCCGGACAAAGCACGCGGCAGTCAAAACAGGGGCGTGGCAAGTCGGGCTACAGGTACGCGCCCGGCAGCAAAAAGTCGCGCACGTACTCTTGAATCCCGTCTTCGAGGCGGGTGAACGGCCGCGCGTAGCCGATGCCGCGCAGCTTGCTCATATCGGCCTGGGTGAAATACTGATAAGTGTCGCGGATGTCCTCGGGCGTGTCCTTGAAGCTGATGTCGGCCGTCTTATCGAGGGCGGCGAAGGTATTCAGGGCCAGGTCGAGGAAAGTGCGGGCCTCGCCGGTCCCCAGGTTGTAGATGCCCGAGTTGCGGCGGTGATGCATCAGGAAAACGCACACGTCGGTCAGGTCGCGCACGTAGATAAAGTCACGCTTCTGCTCGCCGTCGGCGTACTCCGGGTTGTGCGAGCGGAACAGTTCCATGGTGCCGGTGCGCTGCACCTGCTGAAAGGTGTGGAATATCACCGAAGCCATGCGGCCCTTGTGGTATTCGTTGGGGCCGTACACGTTGAAAAACTTCAGTCCGGCCCAAAAAAACGGCTTTCCCGACTGCTGCACGGCCCAGTTGTCGAAGTCGTTCTTGGACTCGCCGTAGGGGTTCAGCGGCCGCAGCAGGGGCAGCAGGGCCTCGTCGTCGGAGTAGCCCAGGGCACCCGAGCCGTAAGTAGCGGCCGAGGAAGCGTACACCAGCGGCAGCTGGTAGCGCACGCACGCCTGCCACATCTGCTTGCTGTAGTTCAGGTTCAGCAGGTCAAATACGGCCACGTCCTGCTCGGCTGTATCGGTGCGGGCGCCGAGGTGGAAGATGAATTCCACTTCCTCGTGGTTTTTATCCAGCCAGTCGAAAAACTCGTTGCGGTCCACGTACTCGCGCAGGTGCTTGCCCTTCAGGTTGGCCAGCTTGCGCTCCACCGAGAAGTTGTCGACCACTACCACGTCGTTGAAGCCATCGGCGTTGAGCCGGCTCACCAGGCAGCTGCCAATAAAGCCCGCTGCGCCCGTCACGATAATCATATGCTCAGAGTTGGGTTCTGTGCTGCGAAGTACGCAGTTTCTCGGCGGCCGGGCGTAGCCGGTTTTGTTTTGAGCTTGAACACGCCCGCAACGTGCTCTATACCACGAATTGGGGAAAGGCTAATCTGTAGTTAATACCGATTTAATTCAACTTTAATGAGTGTTTGTCACATTGCAGTCGTATTGTCCCTGACTATGCCAAGTTGCCCAAACACGCCTTTACCGAGGAATTTCGGCGGTTGGACTCGGCAAAACGCTCACGTGCAGGCTGTATCATATGCTGATAGAAACCAAAATTCCGTTGCGTTATATCTTCCGCCAAGTGCGGTGGGACGTCGCTCGAGTAATCATGTTCTCCTTGCTTTTCCAGACGCTTAAGATGTACGTGGCCAGCTACCTGCCACCGGTGCCGGTGCAACTGCCCACCATTCTGGGCAGCTTTATTTCGCTGTTGCTGGCCTTCAACATGAACCAGTCGTACGACCGGTGGTGGGAAGCGCGTAAGGTCTGGGGCGCCATCGTGAACGATTCGCGCAGCCTGGTGCTGCAATTGCGCCAGTTCATCGACCCGAACCAGCTGCCCGGCGGGGCTGCTGGCACCCTGTTGCGGCGCCTGGGCCACCGCCAGATAGCGTGGTGCTACAGCCTGGGCAACAGCCTGCGCGGCCTCGACGCGCTGGCCGGCCTCGACAAGCTAGTCAGCCCGGATGAGCTGGCTTCTTTGGCTGATCAGCGCAACAAGCCTTTGGCTATGCTGCAGCTGCACACCGAAGATCTGAACACGCTCGCGCGCGAGGGCGCCATCAACTCCTACCAGCAGGTGCAGCTGGACGCTACGCTGGTGCGCCTGTGCGAAGCCATGGGGCAGGCCGAGCGCATAAAGAGCACGGTATTTCCGGTGACGTATCGGCTGTTCATCCACCTGTTCATTTACCTGTTTCTGATCATCCTCTCCCTTGGGCTGGTGGAGGAAGTGGGCCTGCTCGAAATACCAGCCCTGACGGTAGTCGCCTCGGTCTTCTTCCTGCTCGAAAAAACGGCCCGCTACCTGCAGGACCCGTTCAGCAACAAGCCCACCGATACCCCGGTGTCGGCCATTGCCCGCACCATCGAAATCAACGTGCGCCAGCTGTTGCGGGAGCCGCAGGTGCCGCAGCCGCATCAACCGGAGGCCTTCTACCTGATGTAGCAGGGGCGCGCTTCCCGGTTACCTTTGCCGCACCATGCGTCGACTCTTTTCCGCGCTGCTGCTGGCTCTAGGGGCGGCCGGCTGCTCCCAATCACCCGATTCGGCCCGCGAGCCGGCCCGCGCCCTTACGGTACAGGACGACCTGGGCCGCTCCATCACGCTGCCGTCGCCGCCCCGGCGCATCATGGCCCTGGCGGCCTCGATGACGGAAATGCTCTACGCCGTGGCCGATACCGCCACCATCGTAGGCCGCACCCAGGTGTGCGACTTCCCCGCCGCCGCGTTGCGCAAACCCGTCGTCAACAGCTACCCCCTGGATTTCGAAACGCTGGTGGCCCTGCACCCCGACGTGGTGTTCACCGTCGAGGGCATTACCAGCCCCGCGGATGCGGCCCGCCTGGAGCAGCTCGGCATTCCCGTCTACTACCAGCGCTACCAGCGGGTGGCCGACGTTTTCCGCGGCCTCCAGGACCTTGGCCGCCTGCTCGGCCGCGAACCGCAGGCCAAGCGCCTGGCCGATTCGCTGGCGCGGGAGCTGGGCCGCATTGCCGCCGATACCACTGGCCTGCGGCCGCGGGCCCTGGCCGTTATTTCGCCTGACCCCATCTACGCCTTCGGCCGCAATACGCTCTTTACCGATAAAATCCGCCTCGCCGGTGGCCAGAACGCGCTGGCCGAAACCTTTCCGCAGCCGTACCCCGCCCTGACGCGGGAATACATCCTGCGGCTGAATCCCGACGTGCTCATCGGCGGGCGTTTTGGTCAGATGGACAGCACCTTCTTCCGCATGTACCCCGAGCTGCGCCGCATCCGGGCCTACCAGACGCGGCAGGTGTACCGCGTGACCGGCGACCTGATGGACCGCCCCAGCCCCCGCGTGGTAGAATCGGTGCGCGAGTTGTACCGCCTGCTGCACCCCACTTCATGAGCCGCCGCGGGCCGCTGCTGTTTCTGGGCCTGGCCGTGGCGGCCGGCGCGCTGCTGCTCATCGGCCTGCGCCTGGGCAGTGTGCCCGGCGCCGATTACGCCACCTTCTGGCAGGCCCTGCAGCACTACGACGCCGACAATCCGGCGCACGTGGTGCTGGTGCAGCTGCGCCTGCCGCGCCTGATTCTGGCGCTGTTGGCCGGCGGGGGCCTGGCCTTGAGCGGCTACCTCATGCAGGCAATGGTCAACAACCCGCTGGCCGACCCTTACCTGCTCAGTACGGCCTCTGGGGCCTCCCTCGGCGCGCTGATCATCAACATTCTGCTGCCCACGGCCAGCGCCGTCACGCCCTGGCTGGTGCCCATTGGCTGCCTGGCGGGGGCAGTGGGCGCTACGTTGCTGGTCATCGGCATCGGTACGCGCCGCGGCCGGCTGGTGCCCGCGCAGCTGTTGCTGGCCGGCGTGGCACTGTCGTCGCTGCTGAATGCGCTGGGGGGCCTGATAACCTTCCGGGCCCAAACCGACTCGCAGCTGCGGGCGGCCATTTCTTGGGGGCTGGGCAGCCTGGAGCGCGCCGGCTGGCCGCTATTGGGTGGGCCGGCTGTGGCCGTGCTGCTCGGCATGGGGGCGGCCTGGCTGCTGCGGAATCACCTCAACGTGCTGCTGCTGGGGGAGGAGCGGGCCGCCGCGCTGGGCCTCGACGTGGGCCGCACGCGTTGGCTGCTGCTGCTGGCTTCGTCGGGTATCACGGCGGGGGTAGTGGCGTTGTGCGGGCCGCTGGGCTTCGTCGGGCTGATTGTGCCGCACGCCACGCGCGGGCTGCTGGGCGTCACGGGCCGGCTGAATGTGGCCTTCTGCGCCCTGCTAGGTGGCACCTTCCTGCTCGGCTGCGACCTGCTGGCCCGGGCGCTCAATCCGCCGGCGGGCTTGCCGGTGGGCTTGGTCACGGCCCTGTTCGGCGTACCGTTCTTCGTATATTTGCTGCGAAAAAAAGGGGCTTGAGGACGCAGACCAGGCCGGCGCGGCACGACGCCGCGGCCGCGGTGGTGCTCCTAAGCCCCTCCGTGCATCCGAATCCATGATTTACCTCAGCCGCCAGGAACACTTCAACGCCGCCCACAAACTCTACAACCCGCAGTGGAGCGAAGAGCGCAACAAGGAGGTGTTCGGGCCTTGCGCCAACGCCAACTGGCACGGCCACAACTACGACCTCATCGTGACGGTGAAGGGCCAGCCAGACCCCGAAACGGGCTTCGTGGTGGACTTGAAAGCCCTTAGCGTGCTAATCCGCGAGCACATCGTCCGGCACGTCGACCACAAGAACCTCAACCTCGACGTGCCTTTCATGGCCGGTAAGCTCGCCAGCACCGAAAACCTCGCGGTGGCTTTCTGGCAGATTCTGGCGCGGGAGTTGCCAGGCATCACCGCCACGGCCCAGCTGCACTGCATCAAAATTTACGAAACGCCCCGCAACTTCGTCGAGTACTACGGCGAGTAAATCAATTAAAAATTGAGAATTAAAAATTAAGAATTGCTCAGACGCCAGCGCGGAATAATCCAGTCGTCTGGCGTGTTTGGTGCCGTAGCAGGCCACACCGGCCGCGGGCATCGAACGGCAGTTCAATTTTTTAATTTTTAATTTTTAATTCTTAATTGACAATGAAATACTACCTCATTGCCGGCGAACGGTCCGGCGACTTCCATGCGGCCCGCCTCATGCGTGCCCTGCAGCAGCGCGATGCCAACGCCGAGTTTCGGTGCTGGGGCGGCGATATGATGGAGGAAGCTGGCGGTACCATGGTGCACCGCTACCAGGAAATGGCCATCATGGGCTTTATCGAAGCGGCCACCAGCGTGTTCAAGTTCCGGCGCTTTCTGAAGGAATGCCAGGATGACCTGCTGGCCGCCAAGCCCGACGTGCTGATTCTGGTCGATTACGCCGGCTTCAACCTGCGGGTGGCCAAGTTTGCCAAGGCGCACGGCATCAAGGTCTTTTACTACATCTCGCCCAAAATCTGGGCCTGGAACCAGGGCCGCGTCCACAAGATCAAGGCCCTGGTCGACAAGATGTTCGTTATCCTGCCCTTCGAGCGGGAGTTCTACCAGCGCTTCGGCTACGACGTGGACTACATCGGCAACCCCACTGCCGACGCCGTGCACGAACACCCCGCCACCGACGACTTTTTTCAGCGCAACGGTTTCGACCCGGCCCGGCCCATCATTGCGGTGTTGCCCGGCTCGCGCAAGCAGGAAATCGAGGAAATGCTCTTCGAGATGCTGCGTATCCTGCCGCCCTTCCTGGATTACCAGTTCGTGGTGGCCGCCGTGTCAAACCTCGATCCGGCCTACTACAACCACTTTGAGCGCATCAACGTGCGCATCGTGTATGACCAGACCTACGAGCTGCTGCGCCACGCCAAAGCAGCCGTGGTGACCAGCGGCACGGCCACGCTGGAAACGGCCCTGTTCGACGTGCCGCAGGTCGTTTGCTACCGTACCAGCGCCGTGTCGTATGCCATCGGCAAAGCCGTGGTAAAGGTGCCCTACATTTCGCTGGTCAACCTCATTGCCGGCCGCCAGGTCGTGAAAGAGCTCATCCAGAGCGACTTCACTGCCCGTAACCTCGTCACTGAGCTGCACCGCCTGCTCGATGATGAGCAGTACATCGGCCAGGTAAAAGCCGGCTACGCCGAAATCCGCGAGAAGCTCGGCCGCACCAATGCGGCCGATAAGGCAGCGGAGCTGATGGTGGGGTATTTGAAGAAGTAGCTCTACTAGATATTCCAAATGCCACCGGGCCTCAGAAACAGTATTCTGAGGCCCGGTGGCATTTGTAGCGCGTGGTAGATTATCTCATTTCCTTTTGCGCAAAATCCATACGATGCTTGCCGTGGCAATGCTGGAGAGCAAAGCAGCTATTGCGAAGGCCGTATCAGTTGAGGCCGGTATCTGGTGGCCGGAGGCATAATATAGAAACCATAGGAAGCCCAAACAGAGCCACCAAAGGATCAGCAAGGAACAGGCGAGGACTGACTTAAAACCCATAAAAAAGCAGATAGCGGCTGGAAAGTAGTGCCTTCCAGCCGCTATCTGCTTTTTGCAGGAAATCTACGCCGCCCGCAGTTGCTTTAGCGGCGACTTCTCGAACTTCTCGTGGGCGTACTCCAGGTCGATAACCAGCTCCGTCTGATCCGTCATCGACGGCATGTCGAACATGGCATCGGTCATGATGCTTTCGCAGATGCTGCGCAGGCCGCGGGCGCCGAGGCGGTACTCGTCGGCTTTGTCGACGATGTAGTCCAGGGCCTCGTCGGTAAACGTCAGCGTGACGCCTTCCATTTCGAACAGGCGGTTGTACTGCTTCAGGATGGAGTTCTTGGGCTCCGTCAGGATCATGCGCAGGGTGGCCTTGTCCAGCGGGTTCAAGTGCGTGAGCACCGGCAGGCGGCCGATCAGCTCGGGGATAAGGCCGAACTGCTTCAGGTCCTGGGCCGTGATGTAGCGCAGGAAGTTGTTGGTGTCCACCTTCTCGTCCAGCAGCGTCTTGGCGAAGCCCAGCGGCTTGGTGTTCAGGCGGCTCTTGATGATGCGCTCAATGCCCACGAAGGCGCCGCCGCAGATAAACAGGATGTTCTCCGTGTTCACCGTAATCATCTTCTGCTCGGGGTGCTTGCGGCCGCCGTGCGGGGGCACGTTTACCGTGGTGCCTTCCAGCAGCTTCAGCATGGCCTGCTGCACACCCTCGCCGCTCACGTCGCGGGTGATGCTGGGGTTGTCGCTCTTGCGGGCAATCTTGTCCACCTCGTCGATGTACACGATGCCGCGCTCGGCCGCTTCCACGTTGTAGTCGGCGGCCTGCAGCAGGCGCGTGAGGATGCTTTCCACGTCTTCGCCTACGTACCCAGCTTCGGTCAGCACCGTCGCGTCGGCGATGCAGAAGGGCACCTGCAGTACCGAGGCCAGCATCTTGGCCAGGAAGGTTTTGCCCGTGCCGGTTTCGCCTACCATGATGATGTTCGACTTCTCAATCGTGACGTCATCCTTGCCGGCGGGCTTCTGCATCAGGCGCTTGTAGTGGTTGTACACCGCCACGGCCAGCACCTTCTTCGCTTCATCCTGGCCTACCACGTACTGGTCGAGGTATTCCTTCATGTCGCGGGGCTTCACGAGGTTAAACTTCGGCGTCTTCGAGTTCGAACGAATCTTGTTCTCTTCGTTCAGAATCTGCTGCGCCTGCCCGACGCACCGCTCACAGATGTGCGCGTTGATGCCGGAAATCATGATGGAAACCTCGCGCTTGCTTTTGCCGCAAAACGAGCAGGTGATATCTGCCATTGTCGAAGGAAAGTCGAAAAACTAACTGTATTAGCCGTGCCAGGGCGAATACGGTCTCAAAGGTACGAATTCGCAAACGCCCCCGGTGCAAGTAAAAGTGCCGCACCTGTAGGCTTCTACAAAAAGAACAACCGTCTCACCCTGAAGTTACCATTCAGAATGAGACGGTTGCATGAGCGGCCGTCTGCTCCAATAAATTTGTCGCCGAACAGCCGGAATTACTGGCTGAACGAATTGGTCAGAACTAATTCAGCCGGCTAAAAAGAACGTCATGCTGAGCTTGCCGAAGCATCTCTACTGCTTCGTTGAATAACCAGATCAAGGTCGTCATGTAGCTGAAACAAGTGGTAACCGCAGTGTTCCGTGAAAACGGCCAATTCGTGCCACTCAGGCGCTTTCAGTATAAAAGCGTGCTTGAAATCAACGGCAGAGTCGTCCTCAAATCTGATGCGAACCACGCTATCCGAAGGAAAATCGGAGGCCCCAAGCGTATGATACTTGGTTTCCCCTTTCGCAATCAAATATTCCCGAATCTTGGTTTTCCAGCGTTCCGGTAAGTCAGCGTGGCGCATCAAGCTTAATTTTTGAAATACAAGAACGTCATGCTGACGGCTGCAACGAAGCGGTAGAGATGCTTCGGCGGCGCTCAGCATGACGTCCTGATTATTTCAGCGTCGCCGAGAAATTACTTCTCCAGCTTGTGGCGCTCCAGCACCTCGTCGATGATGCCGTATTCTTTGGCTTCGTCGGCGCGCATCCAGTAGTCGCGGTCGGAGTTGTCGTGCACTTCCTGGTAGGTTTTGCCGGTGTGCTTGGCCAGGATGTCGTACAACTCCTTCTTCAGCTTGAGGATTTCGCGAGCGGTAATCTCGATATCCGACGACTGACCCTGCACGCCACCCGAGGGCTGGTGAATCATCACGCGGGCGTGGGGCAGAGCCGAGCGCTTATCCTTGGCACCACCGGCCAGCAGCACGGCTCCCATGGAAGCGGCCAAGCCGGTGCAGATGGTAGCTACGTCCGGGCCCACGTACTGCATCGTGTCGTAGATGCCCAGGCCGGCGTACACCGAGCCGCCGGGCGAGTTGATGTAGAGCAGGATGTCCTTCTTGGCGTCGGCCGACTCCAGGAACAGGAGCTGGGCGGTAATGATGTTAGCAATATAATCGTCGACGGGCGTGCCCAGGAACACGATGCGGTCCATGATCAGGCGCGAAAACACGTCGATTTCGGCGAAGCGCGTCGGGCGCTCCTCGATAACCGAGCGCGTCATGCCCGTGACGAAATGGCTGGATTGCCCTTCGATGTGGTGCAGATACTGATCGACACCCAAGCCGCTCAGGCCTTGGCCCTTAACGGCGAATTTGCGGAATTCCTGTTTGTTCAGCATTGACTGAAGAGGTAGGAGAATGGTTGGTACGGCGTGATACCGACCCGAGGGCCGGGGAGCAAAGGGTACGAAAAAAGCCCTTACTCCGACGAAGTAAGGGCTTTTTTTTAGTGGGAATCAACCCAGCGCGGAAATTACGCCTGCGGGTTGCTCCGGAAGTCCTCGGCCGTCATCGGCTGGTCTTTAACAACAATCTGACCACGCAGGTTGTCGAGCACTTTCTCTGCCAGAATGGCTTCGTACTCCTGCACGTAGTTCTTGCCGTTCTCCTGGCGCAGGAAGTTGTCGGCAAAGCCGCGCACCGATTCGCGCAGCTCTTCGCCTACTTCGGGCATGTTGAACTGGGCCAGGATCTTGTCCATGGTCCGGTCCATGATTTCCTCGTTGGAAACCTTCAGGCCTTGCTCTTCCACCACTTTGTTGCGGATCAAGGACCACTTCAACTCTTTCTCGTAGTCGGAGTAGTGCTCTTCCACCTGCTCCTTGGTCAGCTTGCCCTGGTTGGCGGCTACCAGCCACTTCTTGAAGAACTCTTTGGGCAGGTTGATTTCGGTCTCGGTAACGATTTTGTCGATCAGGCGACGGTTCAGCACGTTGTCGGCTTCGCGGTCGTAGTTCTGCTGAATCGTCTCGTTTACTTTGGCATCGAACTCCTCGCGCGTGGTCACGGCGTCTTTGCCGAACACCTTGTCGAACAGATCCTGGTCGTACTCAGCGTGCTTCGAGCGGTGGATCTGCTCCACTTCGAAGGTGTATTCGCCTTCCACACCGGCCGCCAGCTCCTTGGAGAGGCCCGAGAAGTTGGCAATGGCCGATACGTCGCCGCCGAAAGCGTCCTTCAGGTCGAAGGTCACCACGTCGCCGGCTTTGATGCCGATGAACTTGTCAGCGCCGTTCTTCACCTTGTTGGTAGGCAGCAGCACTTTCTGCGAAAACTCGGTGGTTTCCTGCTTCAGCTGACCCGAGATGTAGTCACCAGCTTCCGAGGTTTCGGGGTTGGTGTTTTCGCCGAACTGGCGGCCGATCTGCTCGTAGGTTTCCTCCAGCGTGTTCTGGTCCAGCTCCACTTTCGGACGCTCCACCTCGAACGAGTCGCCGGTCGGCAGCGTGAACTCCGGAATCAGGCCCAGCTCAAACTGGAACTCGAAGTCCTTCTGGGAGTCGAAGTCCACGTTGGCGGGTACCGGCAGCGGGTCACCCAGCAGGCGCAGGTTGTTCTCCTTGATATAGGCGTCAACCGACGAATTCAGCAGGCGGTTGATTTCGTCCACCAGCACGCCCTTGCCGTACATCTTGCGCACCAGCCCCACGGGCACCTTGCCCGGTCGGAAGCCCTTGATCTGCGCCTTTTTGCTGACGTCTTTGATCTGCTTTTCTACGGCTTCCGAGTAGTCGGCTTCCGTGAGGCGCACGGTCAGCAGGGCGCCCTGCTGTTCGTCTTTTTTGTCGAGGGTGATGTCCAAAACGAGTCGGAGGTTAAAAGTAAGCGGGCCGCTGGCCCAGTTAGATAAAAAGGCAACAAGCCCCCAACGCACCGGGGCCGGGGTGTTGAGGGCCTGCATCGAGGCTGCCGCCGAAACGGCAGAGAAGTGGTGCGGATGGAGGGACTCGAACCCACACGCCTTGCGGCACCAGATCCTAAGTCTGGCACGTCTACCAATTTCGCCACATCCGCATTAGCCGGGCCGGTCGCCGCGGGGCCGCAAAGCTAAGCAAGTGCCGCGGAATATCAAACCCTTGCGCCCAGTTAGCACTTAGGCGGTATCGCGGTCGACATATAGGTCGTCATGCTGAGCGAAGTCGAAGCATCTCTACCGCTTCGTTGCTGTAATTCCAGCACGTCATTCCGAACGAAGTCGAGGAATCTCGCGTGCTGATACTGCCACAATCTAATCTTGTGATTGATTATAAAACGACTTTTCCTCCCACGCCCATCTAACGTTCTCGCAACTGTGGCGTCCCGTCCACCAGGACCAATTGTTGTATAGATGAATGGAGCTTGATTCTTTGTCTTGTTTTTCGCCATAATGCAGTGTGCCGGGTCGCAACCCATCAATACTGCTAACAGTGAAACTTGGATCGATATTCTCAGCAGACGCATAATGTTCAGATATTGGGTAAACCAGGATAACGGGCCTGGCAGCGGTTGGTAACGCCCGGCTTCAATCCGCTGTTATCCTACCTAGTACCGCCAAGCCCCAACCCGCCCTTCGCCCAGCCGAACCGTTCATCCGTCTACTCTGGCCTTGCGAAGCCGACCCACCGGGCGCGGTTTTCGTACCTTCGTCGGCCGCCTTCCGCAAGCGGCCCGCAGTGCTTTTTCGCCAATGGCAACTCTCATAGATCCGGAGGTAGAGCGGCAGGAAATCCTGCGCCACTACCGCAAACTGCTCCGCACGGCCAAGCCCTACCTGAAAGGGGGCGACGCCAAGCTCATCAAAAAGGCCTTCAATACCTCCCTGGAGGCCCACAAGGACATGCGCCGCAAGTCCGGCGAGCCGTACATCCTGCACCCGCTGGCCGTGGCGCAGATTGTGGTGGAGGAAATCGGGCTGGGCACCACCAGCATCGTGGCGGCCCTGCTGCACGACGTGGTGGAGGACACGCCCTGGGAAATTTCCGACGTGGAGCGGGAGTTCGGCACCAAGGTCGCCCGCATCGTCGACGGCCTGACCAAGATTTCGGGCGTGTTCGACTACGGCACCTCCGAGCAGGCCGAGAACTTCCGCAAGATGCTGCTCACGCTGTCGGAAGACGTGCGCGTGATTCTCATCAAAATCGCCGACCGCCTGCACAACATGCGGACGCTCGACTCGATGCCGCGCCACAAGCAGCTCAAGATTGCCTCCGAAACCATCTACCTCTACGCCCCGCTGGCCCACCGCCTCGGCCTCTACGCCATCAAAAGCGAGCTGGAGGATCTACACCTGAAATATACCGATACGGAAACCTTCCGCGACCTGACGCAGAAGGTGCGCCAAAGCCGCGGGGCGCGTAACCGCTTTATCAAGGAATTCGTGGCGCCGCTCCACGACGAGCTGCAGGCCCAGGGTTTTGATTTCGAAATCAAAGGCCGGCCCAAGAGCATCTACTCCATTTTGCGGAAGATGCGCAAGCAAAACATTCCCTTCGAGGAGGTTTACGATCTGTTTGCCATTCGCATCATCCTCAACGTGCCCCCGGAGCAGGAGAAGGCGGCCTGCTGGCGCGTCTACTCCATTGTCACGGATTTTTATCAGCCCAACCCAGACCGCCTGCGCGACTGGGTGAGTACGCCCAAGGCCAACGGCTACGAGTCGCTGCACACCACCGTCATGTCGCAAACCGGCCAATGGGTGGAAGTGCAGATTCGCTCCAAGCGCATGGACGACATTGCCGAGAAGGGCTACGCAGCGCACTGGAAGTACAAGGACACCGGGGCCGTGCAGCCGGAGTCTTCGCTGGAAGCGTGGATCAACAAGGTGCGCGAGATGCTCGAAACCAATAACTCCAGCGCCCTGGAGTTCATGGACGAGTTCCGGCAAAACCTCTTCGTGAAGGAGGTTTACATCTTCACCCCCAAGGGTAAGCTCATCATTCTGCCCGATGGCGCGACGGCGCTGGACTTCGCTTTCGAAATCCACACCCACATCGGCCTGCAATGCCTCGGCGCTAAGGTTAACCAGAAACTGGAGCCGCTGAGCTACCGCCTGCGCAACGGCGACCAGGTGGAAATTCTAACCTCGCAAAAGCAGCGGCCGACGGAGGAGTGGCTCAGCTATGTTACTACTTCGAAAGCGCGGGGCAGCATCAAGGATTACCTGCGCGACGACAAGCGGGCCAAGTCCGAAGACGGGAAGTTCCTGCTAGAGAAGCGGTTCGAGTTGCTAGGCATCGAACTGAGCCAAGACAACCAGAACCGCCTGCTGGCGCACTTTAACGTGCATAACCTGCCCGAATTTTACTACCGCTTGGCCATCGGGCAGATTGACGGCCGTGAAATCAAGGAGAGCCTGTTTGACCCGGCCACGCCGGTGCCACGCAGCCCGTCCATGCTCGAGCCGAAAGCTTTCGACCAGGAGGTGCAGAAGCTGCGCGGCGTGCGGCCCGATATGCTGGTGATAGGGGAGAAGACCGATACCATCCGGCACACCATTGCCACCTGCTGCAATCCGATTCCCGGCGACGACGTGTTCGGCTTCGAAACCGACGAGGGCATCGTGATTCACCGTACGTCTTGCCCCAAAGCCACGAACCTGATGTCGAGCTTTGGCAACCGCATCGTGCGCGCCAAGTGGACCGAGCAACTGGAGCTGGCTTTCCTGGCCGGTATCCGCATCAAGGGCTCCGACCGCGTTGGCCTCGTTAACGACGTCACTAAAATCATTTCCAATAGCCTGAAGGTGAACATGCGCTCCATCACCATCGACTCCGATGACGGTATGTTCGAAGGGCAGATCATGGTGTTCGTCAACGACACGGCCCATCTCGAAAAACTCATTCAGCGCCTCAGCCGGGTGCGCGGTGTCTTGTCGGTCGAACGGTTCGGTTCTTAAACCGGTTAACAGCTTGCCCGTTCAGCATGTCCAGGTACATAGCTGGTACACCTTAGTATATATAGCAGCACAAAATGCTCGATGTTGAGAAGTACGAGGAGGTAAAGAAAATCTTCACCGCCTACCTCGAAAGCAAAGGCCTGCGCAAAACCTCCGAACGGTACGCTATTCTGGAGGAAATATACTCGCGCACCGGCCACTTCGACGTAGAAGAACTCTACGCCGGCATGAAAGACCGCGGCGTGCAGGTCAGCCGTGCCACCGTGTATAACACGCTGGATTTGCTTGTCGAGCACCACCTCGTCAGCAAGCACCAGTTTGGCCGCAACCTCGCCCAGTACGAGAAGTCGTACGGCTACCGGCAGCATGACCACGTCATTTGTACCGAATGCCATAAGGTTGTGGAATTCTGCGACCCGCGCATCCACGGTATCCAGACCATGGTCGGGGAGTTATTGAACTTCCATATCTTGCACCACTCCTTAAATCTTTACGGCATTTGCGGCGACTGCCGCGCCAAAGCCGCTCGTACCAACACCGAATGAGAACTGACGCCAACCTGCAAGACGGCATCCTGTCAGTGCGCCTGACCGGCGACCTGATTGGCAGCCCCGACTCCCAGCAACTCCTCCAGACCGTTGATCAGCATCTCGGCGACGAAGCCGTGAAGCTCTGTTCCGTCGACCTTTCTAATGTTCGTTACGTCAACAGCTCTGGCATTGGCGTTTTGGTGTCGCTGCTGACTAAGTTTCGCAGCCGCGGCGGTGAGTTGGTGCTGATCAACCCCGCCGAGCACCCGCGTAAGATGCTGGCCCTGACCAAACTCACCTCCATCTTTACCATTGCCGACGACGAAGCAGCTGCCTCCAGCCTGCTCAAAAACGCCAACTAAATGCCCGTAGACGTACTCGTTGGCCTCCAGTGGGGCGACGAAGGAAAAGGTAAAATCGTGGACGTGCTTGCACCCACGTACGACGTAGTAGCTCGTTTTCAAGGCGGCCCCAACGCCGGCCACACCCTCACCTTCAATGGCACCAAGCACGTCCTGCACCAGGTGCCATCGGGTATCTTCCACCCGCACATTATCAATGTAGTCGGCAACGGTGTCGTCCTCGACCCCGTCGTCTTCCGCGAGGAACTGCGCAAGCTCACTGCCCGCGGCGTCGATGGTACCGCCAACCTCTACATCTCCAAGAAGGCTCAACTGATTCTGCCGTCGCATCGTGCCTTGGACCGTATCTGGGAAGAAGCCCGCGGCGGCGGTAAGATAGGTTCTACCTTAAAAGGTATTGGCCCAACCTACCAGGACAAAATCGGCCGCACCGGCCTCCGGGTAGGGGATATCCTGCACCCCAACTTCAAGGAGCGGTATAAGGAGGCTGTCGAGCGGCACCGCCAACTCGCCAACTTCCACCAGCGTGAGCTGGAAATCGAGGAAGCTGAGCCTATCTTCTTCGAGGCCGTCGAAGAGCTCCGTCAGCTCCGCCTCACCGATACTGAGTACCTTCTCAACGACCTGCTGGCCCAGGGCAAACGCATCCTGGCCGAAGGCGCTCAAGGTTCTCTGCTTGACATCGACTTCGGCACCTACCCCTTTGTCACTTCCTCAAGCACCGTAGTAGCCGGCGCCTGCACGGGCCTCGGCATCGCTCCGAAGCACATTGACAAGGTGTACGGTATCAGCAAAGCCTACTGCACCCGCGTCGGCAGCGGCCCTTTCCCCACGGAGCTCCACGACGAAGTAGGGGAGAAGATTCGCCAAGCCGGCCGCGAGTTCGGCTCTACCACCGGTCGGCCCCGCCGCTGCGGCTGGATCGACCTACCGGCCCTGCGCTACGCCATCATGCTGAACGGCGTCACCGAAATCCACCTGATGAAAGCCGATGTGCTTTCCGATTTCGACGAAATCCAAGTCTGCACTCATTACAAGCGCCCCGACGGCAGCACTACCGAGCATCTGCTCGACCTCGCCGAACTGCAGGAACTCACCCCCGAGTACACCCCGCTGCCCGGCTGGCAGACCAACCTCGACAACATCTCGGAGCCTACCAATCTGCCTGCTCAGTTAATTGCTTACGTACAATACCTTGAGCAGCAGCTTCAAGTCCCCGTCAGCATCGTTAGCGTCGGCCCTGACCGCACGAGCACAATCCACCGGAACTAGCCGATAGGTGAAAAATAAGTGCAAAGGCCCGCTTGACATTGCGCAAGCGGGCCTTATCTTTGTCATCCCAGTTCGGCAAACGGCCAGCTGAAACCTCAAATGAGGAAATTTTGAAAAGTTTTTCTGTCAAGTCTCTTGACTTCTCCAACTCGGTGTTGTTACCTTTGCACCCCGATTCAGCAGGAAGCGGCGAGGCGGGCCAGCGGCGAAAAAAAAGTTGCGGCCGGGCTTGACACGAACGCCGAAGGGTTCCGATCTTTGCCTTCCGTTTCGCGCCGAAACGGCACAGCGGAAAGCGCGGCGAGGAAAAAACTTGCGGCGGGAACTTGCAAACGGGTCCCGCAGTTGGCTGCCTTTGCAGCCCGGTTCGAAACGCGAACCGGCTAGAGTTTACCAGGACGGGGCCGCAAAAAAAAAGTTGCTCCGGGGCTTGCAAACGAAGCAGAGCGCTTCTTACCTTTGCAACCCGAAA
>NZ_BAAGRA010000024.1:0-34874 GCF_054783195.1 Hymenobacter coalescens
GGACGCCAAAGCTTGGTTCAACCATTGTGGCTATCATGTACACCGTTCATGAATCCGCTATAACTGTTTCCGCAGGCTGGTCATTGACTACGAGCACTTGCCAGAAAGCCACGCGGCCTGGGTGCTCTGGGCCAACATCGCTCTTTGTCTAAATCGTATTACCTAATCCCCAACACGCTCTTAGTTCTCTATCGATTAGTTCAGCAAATTTTCGCCACAGCTATGTACGAATACTGTACACAGTAAAGTATACATCTGGAAAAACCGAAAAAATATTAATAGACGCATCCAAAACCATCCTTTGGCAAAAGCAACTCTTCAAATTCAGTGGATCTTTATTAAATTTTTTACTTTCACCTATTTCTCAAAAACAGAAAGAAAAATTAGAAATAAGAATATATTGACAGATTACCAACCAACGAATCGATAGAGAGGTTTCGATTACGCTCAGCATGACGTTCTAAAGAACCCTACGACCGCCGAATCTCCTCCTTCAGGTGCTCCACGAAGCGGCCGAATTCCGGCTCGGCTTCCACGTGGGGGTGCCAGGCCAGGCCCAGGGCTGCCAAGTCGTACTGGTGCTGCTGGGAGATGGTAGCACCGGGCAGGGGTTGGCCAGTTTCGTCTCGCTCGTAGCCCATCAGCCAGAGCGTGTCGGAGAGGGCGGTGGTGGTCGAGAGGTCGTGGGAGACGATGACGACGGTATTAAGCTCGTCGAGGGTGGTGACTTCGACGATGATTTTCTTGAGCTCGTCGATCATGGCTACGTCGAGGCCGGAGAAGGGCTCGTCGAGGATGATGAGGTGGTCGGAACACAGGAGCTGCTGGGCAATGGCGGCGCGCTGGCGCTGCCCGCCGGAAAGCTGGGCGGGGAATTTCTGGCGGTGCGGGGCCAGGCGGAACCGCTCCAGGAAGGATTCGACTTCCTGCCTGGCCGCCTCCGGCTGGTGCTTGCGCTGGGCGGCCAGCAGCAGGTTATCGGCCAGGGTGCGGTGGTTGAACAAGGGGTAGCGCTGCTGCACCAGGCCCACGTCGCCGGGGCGTACGGGGTGCTGCTCCTCTCCTACCTGCACGGCGCCGGCCGTGGGCTGGGTAAGGCCGGCGATGATGCGGCAGAGGACGGATTTGCCGATGCCGGAGCGGCCGTAGAAGCCCACGACCTGGCCCTGGCTCATGCCGGGGCGCACCACGTTGCGCACCTGGGCGCTGATGTCGCGCAGCACCAGCTCGCCGCGGAAGCTCATGGAGATGTGGTCGAGGGTGAGCACGGGCTCGTGGTGGCTGTAGGGACTCATGGTTTTAGGGTATGGGGGTAGGCGGGTATGAGTTTAGGAGTTGGGGCGTGCTGCTTTGTGGACCCAATGACTGGTGCTGGGCTTTGGACGCTTGAGGCGAATCTTTGGGCTGTTGTGACCAGGCTTTGAAGGACCGCGTCCGGCCTTTGGAAGATCGGGACGAGGCTTTGAACGAGTGGGTCCGGGCATTTGAGAACCGGGACCAGGCGTTGGGCGAGTGTGACCAAGGTTTGGACGCCTGCGGCTAGGCTATAGCGGGTTGGAACCAAGCGTTGGCGGGTTGCGCCCGGACGTTGGCTTTGCGGCTCCCAATCGTGGCGGGGTCCGCAGCAGGCGCCGGCTGTCCCAACCGTTTTTAGCCTTGGGCGGCGGTGAGGGCGGAGTACGGGAAGAACACCCGGCGCAGCAGGCCGAACAGGTAGTCCTGGGCGGCGCCGGTGGCCAGGATGACCAGCTGGATGGCCAGCACGCCGTCGAGGTGCAGGTAGCGGTTTTGCTTGTAGAGCAGCAGCCCGATACCGCCTTCCGACTGGTAGAGCGTTTCCACCAGGGTAATCATCGTCCAGATGATGGCGAAGTTCTGGCGCACCACTTCCAGCATCAGGTCCAGCTTGCCGAGCACCACGACTTCCCAGAAGCTGCGCCACTCGCCCAGGCCCAGGGTGCGGGCGTGGTCCATTTCCTCCTGGGTGGTCATCAGGATGACGCTGGTCATGCCGGTGACCAGGTACACGGTGGTGGCGAAGACCAGCACCGAGAGCTTGACCTCGTGGCCGGAGCTCATCATCAGGGCCATGAAAAAGGTGAGGCCGGTGAGGGTGAGGTAGCGCATCTTGGTGGCCGCGTAGGCCAGCGGGCGGAAGAAGGGCAGCGCCGTCAGGTAGGATATCAGCAGCGCCAGCGCCGTGCCGATGGCCAAGGCCTGCAGGGCCGTGGTCATGCTGGCCCACAGCTCCGGGATTAGGCCCTGCGAGGTGGTCAGCTCGCCGAGAGCGCGCAGGACCTGGCCCAGGCCGGGGAACATTTGCACCGGATAAAAGGCCCAGAGCAGCAGCAGCGCCAGCACCTGCAGGGCCACCATGGTGGTAAACATGGCGCGGCCGGGAGTGGCGTTGGGCAGAAACAGGGTTTGCAGGGATGAGGGGCTGGTAGCTACTTTCGCGCTGATGAACCCATTGTTGTTAGATGAATCCTCGGTGCTGCGCTCATTCGGGGCGCTGGTCCATTTTGTCACCGTCGTGCTGGTGGTGGTGGGCGGCATTGGGCTGGTGTTCATCCTGAAGCAGGTGTTCAAGGTTCGACTTTCGACGCTGGGCTCTACTGCCTGGCTGCTCATTATGCTGCTGGCGGTAGCGGCCTTCGTGTGTGTTGTTGCCGCCGTGAGCGGCTAAGGCGGACGCGGGCTGAACCGTAGGAAGGCGTAGCCAAGCCCGCGCTACTTTCAGCCCAGCAGCTGCCAGAGCAGGCCACCGAGCACGAAGCCGGCCCGGCCCGCTGCCGGCAGGCACCCCGTTACCGGCGGGGCGCCTGCTTGCTCGGGCGGATAGGTTACCGGCGGGGCGCCTGCTTGCTCGGGCGGATAGTTGAGTAGCTGACAGGGCGTAGGGATAAAACACGCGGGATAAGCGGGCCCGCAAGACCCGTTAGTTGCCGAGCACGATTTCGACGCGGCGGTTTTTGGCGCGGCCGTCCTCGGTGGTGTTGGCGGCCACGGGTTCCAAGGCGCCGTGGGCGTAGACCTGCACGCGGCCGTCGGGAAACGAAGAGCGGCTTTTCTGTTCCAGCCAGCTTTTGACAGCCAGGGCGCGCTGCTCCGAGAGCTGCTGATTTTTCTGCGGGTTGCCCACGTTGTCGGTGTGACCGTGCACGGCCACTTTCAGGCGGCCGGCCACCACCAAGTCGTCGAAGAGGCGGCTGAGGTCTTGCTCGGCGGCCGGGGTAAAGGCGCTGCGGCCGGTTTCAAACTCGATGTTCCAGGCCCGCTTGCTGACACTTTGCCGGATTTCATCGTCGGCGGCAAACTGCTGCTGCTCGGCCGGGGCAATGGCTTTGCCTTGGTACTGCTGCTGCAGCTTCTGGAGGATGCTCAGGTCCAGCATCTGGTCCAGGGGTACGTAGCTGGGCAGCTCTTTGGGATACAGCTGGCTTTGCACGTCGCCGAAGGTTTTGTAGACGGAGGCGTAGATATTGGTGCCGCCGTTGTCGAGGCCGAACAGGGTGAGGTTGTCGGCGAAGTTGAAGGCCTTACTGCCGCCCAGCTCCACCACTTCGCCGGTGCGGTCGGCCTCGCTCACGCCCTTGTAGTAGCGCAGCCAGTAGGCGCCGGGCTTGTCCTTGTCGCCGTACACTTCCGCGGAAATATCGGCGGCGCGCTGCAGGGCTTCGGGGTGCGACTTTACCTGGTCGCCGGCCACGGCCAGGGCGGTGATCAGGCCGGTGACGTCCTTCTCGTGGGCCTCATACCAGCGCTTGGTCGTCACCATGATGTTGGGCATCTGGTTGGAGTAGTCCTTGGTGGAGACGATGTTCACGAGCCCACCTTTCTGCTTGGCAATGTTCACGTCGCCGGGCGTCCAGGTAGCCACGCCGTCGGCCACCACGTCCACTTTCACGCCGGTGCTGCGGCCTTTCACCACTTTTAGGCGCTGCTCGGGCTTGCCAAGGATATATTTCTCGGCGGCCACCAGGAAGTCGGAGGCGGCCATGAAGTTCACGGCTTCGGGGTCGTAGGTGGTTTCGTCGGGGTTGACCTTAAGGCCGTTGTCGGCGCACCACTTCAGGGCAATGTTCTGGTCGCCGTCGCGCAGGTAGCAGGCAATGGTCTTGCCCAGGGCGGCTTTGGGGTTGTCGAGCCACTCCCTGGGGCCCATCAGCTTGTCCTCGCCGAAGCTTTTACCGGGGCTGTAGGGCAGAATCTGCAGGCCGGTGCCGGCTTTCTCCAATTGCTGCTGCACGGCCGAGAAGGCCGGCAGCCCGTCGCCCATGATGCTCACGATGAGGCCCGGCGTGTTGGGGTTGTTCTGCAGATCGAGGGCGTTCTTCACCAGGTCGGCCTGCATTTTGGCTACGTCGTCCTGGCGCACGATCTGCATGTCGATGCCGTTGGCGGCCATGGCCGAGCCCTCGGTGCTGCGCGGGCCGCCGTTGGCCAGCATGCCGGCCATCTGCGCGTTCCAGGCCATGACTTCCCACACCACCGGGGTGCCTTTCTCGGCCGGCGTACGGCCGGGCAGCGGTGCCAGCGGCACGGCCAGGTTGGTGCGCGTGCCGCCCGCCTGGGTGGGCAGCTCAATGGAGTTCAGCAGCACCGACTGCGTTTCGGCTTTCTGGAAGACGGCGCCGCTGCTAATGAGCTTGTTGATGCCGAAGTAAGCGGCCAGCACCAGCAGCAGGCCGATGACGATTTTACCGCGAGTTGTCATTGTAGTAGGAAGAAAAAGTGGGTTCGAAAGAGCATTGGTGTGGTATTCTTCAGGCCGTCATGCCGAGCGAAGTCGAGGCATCTCGCTGGATAGTAATTCCCTTTGATCGAGTTCATTACTAGCTGCTGTCAGCCCGCGAGATGTCTCGACTTCGCTCGGCATGACGTTCTGGTTAGTCCAGCAGCTTGCTGAAGGCGTCGTTGCTGGCCTGGGCGGTGGTGCGCGGCGACTGGCGCACGGCCTTTTCGTCGAGCAGGGCGTTGAAGTCGCCTTTCTGGTAGCGTTCCAACAGCTGCTGGCCTTTCTCGCTCATCACCCCGTTCTGGATGTCCATTTCCTTCACGAAGGCCTGGGAGTAGCGCATGGCCTGCTTGATCTGGCCGAGCTTCTGGGCCATGTCCTGGGCTACGCGGTCGGTGGCCAGGTCGAAGAAGTATTTCTTGTCCGGGTCGCCGCGCAGGATGTTCATGGCGGCGCGCATGCCCGAGGAGGTGCGCTTCACCAGGTTGTACTCGTCCTTCAAGAGGTTCACCTTGAACTTGGAGTTATCGATCTGGCGCAGGGCGGCTTTCAGGATCTGGCGCATCACCAGGCTCACGTTGGCGGTGGTCGTGAGCATGGGCTGCAGGCGGGTGTTGTATTCTTCGAGCTGGGCGGCGCGCGAGGCGTACTGCTCAGCGGCGTCTTTCTCGCCCTGGCGCTGGGCCGAGGCCGCCAGGCCCAGGTACTCGCGCATCTGCTGCTTGTTGGCCTCCATCTTGCGCTTCACCAGCTCGTGGGCGCCCTCTACGTGGGCCACCTCGCCGTCCATTTTCTTGGCTTCCTGCTCGGTGTTGCGGATGTAGTCCTCCATGATGCCGATGGGGTCCGTCTCGACGAAGATGCCCGCGGCCGAGCGGAAGAAGCGCTGCCCGGCGTACCAGAGGCCGGCTTTGATGCGCTTGTTCGTAACCAGCAGAAACAACGCGCCCAGCCCGATGCCGAGCTTCACCGTGTCGAACACCATGTCGACCAGAAACGGAGCAATGGTGCCCCAGAAGTAGACGCCCGTGCCTACGGCGGCGCCCAGAAAAACCCAGCCGGCAACTTTTTCCGGCTTTTGCCACTTGGCCTTGCCCGCCTCGTAGCCAGTGGTTAGCAGTGAAGTATCCATGGTTTAGTTGTCAGTTTTGAGTTGTCGGTTGTCAGTCAGGCGTTACTTGGCCGGGGTGGTGCCCAGGCTGAGCAGGAAGCTTTGCGCGGCCTGGTAGTGGGCGTGCAGATCGGCGGCGGCGCCGGCGTTGGCCAGCTCGTAGGACGCCAGGGCCGCCTGAGCTTTGTGGCGCTCCTCTCCTAGCTGCTGCTGCGCCGCCTGCAGCTCCTGGCGCTTGGCCTCCAGCTGGCGCGTCAGCTCGGCCAGGTCGTTTTGCAGTTTTTGCTCCTGGGCCAGCAGCTGCACGATGACGCTGGGCCGGCTGTTCGGAATTTTCAGCTCGCCGAGCTTTTCCTGGTGGCGCTCCAGCACCTTGTTGCGGTCCGACTGCAGGGCGCGTTCCAGCTGGTCGGCCGAGGCCAGCAGCTCCTGCACCGTCAGGCTGGTCACGGCCGCGAAGGCGTGGTAGGCCGTCTGGTAGAGCACCGGGCCGGTGAGGCCGCTGGCGGCCATGCTGCGTACCATTTTGGCGTAGGCGGCGAAGTCCTTGCCGTTGCCGGCCAGCAGCCCGTTGATGTGGTCGACGTGGCGCTGCTCGGGTTGTGTCACGGCCGCCGGAGCAGCCGCCGCGGAAAAGCCGGGTGGCGGAGCGCCGGCGGCGGGCGGCGCCGGCGTGCCGGGCCCGAAGGCCGGGGCAGCACCGGGCAGCGGCCTGGGCTGCGGAGCTTGGGCAGCCGCGGTGTGGTCTTCCTCGATGAAGAAGTCTTTGGCGGCTTTGGTAAGGTTGTCGAAAAGGGCCATTGGGAAAGGCGGTTAGGGTAACGTCTTGCGGGACGCGGACCCTAAGCCAATCCAAGTGCCGGTGGCCGGCGGCAAAACCAAAAAACGAACACTATCTGCTGATTATCAGCTATTAAAAATAAATTCACAGCCCATCAACCGGGTTCTAAAACAGAAAACCCTTCCGTTTTGGAAGGGTCTGCTTTTTCGAAAAGGTATGCGGCGCGGGCTGTAGCGTACGTTTGCCCGCGCGCCGGGGCCGGGCAAACGTACGCTACAGCCCGTATTCCTGCAGCTTGCGGTAAAGCGTGGTCAGGCCGATGCCGAGCTGGCGGGCGGCCTCAGTCTTGTTGCCCTCGGTTTCGGCCAGCACCTGCCGGATGTGCCGGGCTTCGAGGGCGCGCAGGCTGCGGTCGTCGGGGCTGAAGCCGGCCAGCCCGGGAGCCGGGGCGCCGCTGGCGTGGAATTCATCGGGCAGGTAGGCGGCGGCCAGCGGCTGGCCGTCGGGCGCCAGGATGGCGGCGCGCTCCAGCACATTCTTCAGCTCGCGCACGTTGCCGGGCCAGTCGTAGCGCTGCAGCAGGCGCAGCGTTTCCCCCTCGAGGCCGGGCACGCGCTTGCTCATGCGGGCGGCGAAGTAGCGCAGAAAGTGCCCGGCCAGCGGGGCTACGTCCTCGGGGCGCTCTTTTAGCGGCGGCACGCCAATGGTGAACACGGAGAGGCGGTAGTACAGGTCGGGGCGAAACTGCCCGGCGGCGGCTTCCTGCTTAAGGTTGCGGTTGGTGGCCGCCACCAACCGCACGTCGACCTTGGTAGGCTTGGTGTCGCCGAGCTTGGTGAAGGTCTGGGTTTCGAGCACGCGCAGAAACTTGGCCTGCACGCTCAATTCCAGCTCCCCGATTTCGTCCAGAAACAGGGTGCCGCCCGAGGCCTCCTCGAGCAGGCCCTTCTTGTCGCCCAGGGCCCCGGTAAAGGCACCCTTGCGGTAGCCAAACAGCTCCGATTCCAGCAAATCTTTGGGAAACGCCGAGCAGTTGACCGCCACAAAGGTCTTGGAGCGGCGCGGTGAAGCCTGATGAATGGCCTGCGCAAACAGCTCCTTGCCCGCGCCGGTAGGTCCTTCCAGCAGCACCGTCGAGTCGGTCACGGCCACCTGCCGGGCCAGGGCCTTGGCCCGCTCCAGCGCCGGCGAGGGCCCGATCATCGACTCAAACGAATGCTGGGCGCCCACCTGCCGCTCCAGCTCCTGCACGCGGTAGCGCAGGCGGGCCTTTTCGGCGGCGCGCTCCACCAGCACCGGCAGCTGGTCGTTGGAGTCGCCCTTGGTGATGTAGTCGAAGGCCCCGTCTTTCATGGCCTGCACCCCGTCAATGATGGTGCCGTAGGCGGTCATCAGGATGACTTCGGCCAGCGGCGCTTTCTGCTTCAGCCGCGGCAGCAGCTGCACGCCGTGGGCGTCGGGCAGCTTCACGTCGCAGAGCACCACGAGCACCTGCGCGTGCTGGCCCAGCAGCTCCAGGCCCTCGGCGGCATTCACGGCCTGCAGCACGTGGTAGTCTTCCAGCTCCAGCAGGCGGGCCAGCAGCTGGCGCAGGCGGGGTTCGTCGTCGATGATGAGAATGTTGCCTTGGGCCATGAGCAGCGGCGGAAGCGGCCGAAGGTGGCGCCGGCTTCCGCAGGGCAAAGGTGTCAAATTCCGGCGCTTGCCCGTGCACCGCGGCCGCCTTCACATGATGAAGTGAGCGACCCGCGCCTGCCCGCCGCCCGCCGGCCACGGATCCGCCCAGACTCCAACAATCCTTTGATAAACCACACATTATCATGGCATTGAATTCAGAAAAGGCAACCCAGACCTTTGTCGTGTCGGCTCCCTAACCGGGTCCGACTTCGCTCCTGCCCTTTCTGCGCTATGAAAACCAGTTTCGTTTCTCCCACGCTTACGCTGCTCGGCGCCGGGCTGCTGGCGGCCTTGGCCGGCTGCCAGCGCCACGCCTTCAGCGGCCCCACGCCGCCGGCGAAGGCCAGCGCTCTGCGCCCGGAACCGCGGGTGCTGCGCTTCGGCTTCGGCAGCGCCTACACCGGCTTCCGCACCACCTACACCCTGCAAACCGACGGCGCCCTGCTGGCCCACGCTGGCCAGGGCCGCCCCAGCCTCGGCGCCGCGCCGGCCGGGCTCAGCATCCCGCCGGCACAGGTCCGGGCCATCTTCCGGCGCCTCGATGCGCTGCCCGCCGACAGCCTGGAGTTTGAACAGCCCGGCAACCACTACTACTTTCTGGAAAGCGCCACCGCCTCCGGGCAGCCCGTGCGCCTGACCTGGGGCGCCCCCGATGCCCCGGCGCCGTACTGCGCCCGCGTCTTCTACCGGCAGCTGCAGGCCCTGGTGCCACCGGACCGCCTGTAGCGCCCTGTGCCGGCGTGGCTGACATGATTGTGCGATTGACAGCGCGGGCCGGATCCGGGACTTTTGCCCTGGTTGCCGGGCCGCACCAAAGTCCGCTCCCAGCGGGTGGAGCCCGTTGCGGCCCGCCAGCCTTCCTGCTCCCTGTTGCCTAACGATTTGCCATGAAAACAACTTTAGCTATGCTGGGCCTGCTCACCGTGAGCGGCGTCCTGCCCGAGGCCACCGCGCAAACGCCGCGCCTCAAGCCCGCCGGCCGGGCGCAGCTACCCGCAGTCCGGCCCCGCATCGAGGCCACCATCGACAGGGCGCGCACGGCCGAGCTGCGGCGTGCCGCCGGCCCGCCGGCCGCCCCCGCCCTGCTCCCGACGCTGCCGCGCCCGACCGGTCCCGGCAGCGCCATTGGTCCCGTGCAGCTCTGGCGCGCAGCCGAGTCCGGGCTGCCCGTCTTCATCAGCGCTACGCCCAAGCCTGGCAGCGCCCTGGCCCGCGCCGCGCAGGACCCGGCGGCCGCTTCCCTGGCCTTTCTTGGCGAGCTGCGGGCCGATTTGCAGGTGCAGGACCCCGGACGCGAGTTTGAGGTCGCGGCCGTCTCGCGCGACCCGCTGGGCCAAACCCACGTGCGCCTCACCCAGCAGTGGCGTGGCCTGCCCGTGTACGGCGCGGAAGTGGTGGTGCACCTCGACGGCAGCGGCCAGCCCAAGCTGTTTTCGGGCCGCCATTTCCGCACCCCGACGGGCCTGACGGATACCGCCCCCGCGCTGGCCGGGCCGGCCGCCGCCGCACAGGCCGAGGCCGCGCTGCGCCGCCACACGGCCGTCGTGGCCCTGTCGGCCGATGTGCAGCGGCTGCTTGAGTACACCGCGCCCGAAACCGAGCTGGTGGTGTACCACCCCGAGGCCTACGCCGCGCCGGTGCTGGCCTGGCACGTCATCACCCGCCCCACGGTGCTGCAGCGCTGGGAAACCCTCGTGGACGCGCGCACGGGCACGGTGCTGCGCCAATTTGAGTCGTCGTGCTCGGCCAACGGCCCCGCGCAGGCCGTGGGCACCGACCTGAACGGGGTCACGCGCACCCTGAACCTCTACGAGTGGAACAGCCGCATGTACTTCATCGACGGTGCCCAGCCGATGTTCAACCTCGGCCGCTCCACCATGCCCGACGACCCGGTGGGCGCGCTGCTCACCCTCGACGCGAACAACACCCGGCAGACCGGCCCGACGATTTCGCACGTGAACACCGGCGGCAGCGGGCCCAACCGCTCGGCCGTGTCAGCACACTTCAACGCGGCCGTGGCCTACAACTATTACCGCACGACCTTCAACCGCAATTCCCTCGACGGGGCCGGCGGTACGATGATCAGCATTGTGCGCCTGGCCGACAGCGACGGCACGGGCCTCGACAATGCCTTCTGGAACGGTCGCTTCATCGTGTACGGCGAAGGCAGCACCGGCTTCACCCCGCTGGCCGGCGGCCTCGACGTGGCCGGGCACGAAATGACCCACGGCGTGGTCGAGAAATCGGCCAACCTGGTGTACCAGGGCCAGAGCGGCGCGCTCAACGAGAGCATGGCCGACGTGTTCGGGGCCATGATGGACCGCGCCGACTGGCTGATCGGCGAAGACGTGGTGCGCACCGCAGCCTTCCCGAGTGGTGCCCTCCGCTCCCTGCAGGACCCGCACAACGGCGGCAGCAGCCTGGCCGACCGGGGCTTCCAGCCGCGCCACATGAACGAGCTGTACACCGGGAGCCAGGACAACGGCGGCGTGCACGTGAACAGCGGTATTCCCAACTGGGCCTTCTACAAAACCGCCACCGCCATCGGCCGGGAGCACGCCGAGCAGATTTGGTACCGCGCCCTGACCACCTACCTGACGCGCTCCTCGCAGTTCCTGGATTTGCGTCTGGCCGCCATTCAGGCCGCCACCGACCTCTACGGCGGCTCCTCCGCCGACGTGACGGCCGTGCGCAACGCCTTCGACGCGGTGGGCATCCTGGGCGGCCCCGCCCAGCAGCCGCCCACGCAGACGCTGCCGCCCAACCCCGGCCAGGACTACATCCTGAGCTACGATACCAACCCGGCCGACCCGGGCACGCTCTACCGCAGCAACACGGCCGGGCAAAGCTTCCTGCAGCTATCAACCACCGCGGCCCGCTCCAGGCCCAGCGTGAACGACGCCGGCACGGTGGCCGTGTTCGTGGACGCCCAGCACCGCCTGCGCGCCCTGCAACTCAGCCCGACGGTATCCGAAACGGTGATTCAGAGCCAGCCGGTGTGGCACAACGTGGCCATTTCCAAGGACGGCACCAAGCTGGCGGCCGTCACCACCGCCCAGGACACCTCGATTTACGTGTTCGATTTGGTGGGCAACCGCTCAGCGCGCTTTATGCTCTACAACCCTACCTCAGCCGGCACGCGCGGCACGGGCGTGCTGTTTGCCGACGCGCTGGAGTGGGACTACACGGGAGAAACCCTCCTTTATGACGCCTACAACGTGCTGCGCAATTCGCAGGGCCAGTCGATTGACTTCTACGACATCGGCCAGCTGCGCGTGTGGAACCGGGCAACCAACAACTGGGGCGACGGCCAGATTCAGAAGCTGGTGCAGAACCTGCCCGCGGGCATCAGCATCGGCAACCCGGTGCTGTCCAAAAACTCGCCCCACATCATGGCCTTCGACGTGCTCGATGCCAGCGCCCCGAGCGCGCCCTTCCGCGTGATGGCCCTGAACCTGGAAACCGGCGATGCGGGCACCATCTTCCAGAACAGCACCGTCATCGGCACCCCGAACTTCAGCAAGCTCGACGACCGGATGCTGTTTACGGCGCTGAATACCAGCGGCGACACCGTGGTGGCTGTCACGGCCCTGCAGGCCGATAAAATCACCCCGACGGGCACCCCCAACGTCCTCATCGCCGACGGCAAGTGGGGCGTGTGGTACGCCCAGGGGCAGCGCGTCATCACCGCCTCGCGCGAGCCAGCCGCGGCGGCCGTGCCCGGCCTGCAGGCCTACCCCAACCCGGCCCGCGAGGAGCTGACCCTGCAAGCCGACGCGGCCAGCACGGCCACGCTCTATGACCTGCTGGGTCGCCCTGTACGCACCGCCAAGCTGCAGCCTGGGCGCCGCACCACCCTCGATCTGACGGGCCTGACCAGCGGCACGTACGTGCTAAGCGCCACCGCCGGCGCGCTTACCTCCTCGCGCATGATCGTGAAGCAGTAGGGTGTAGCCCTCCAAACCGTACCGGGCCCGGGTGGCCGCGCAAGTCGCGGCCGCCCGGGCCCGGCGGCATTGCTGGCTAGCGACGATGGATCGGCCGCCGGTGCTTTAGTCAGCCAGCCGGTCCACATCGGTCAGCTGGCCCTTGTTTTTCATGGTCAGCAGATCTAGGTGCGTGAGCGTGAAGGGCTCCTTGCCGAAGTAATCGGGGCGGTTGAGTTTCTGCAGGGGCTGGGCGTTGTCGGTTTCATAGGCGTTGGCCACCACATCCACCGTATTGGCCTGGGCCCGCACCACTTTCAGCAGTGTGTACTGGTGCGTCGAGTCGTCCTGCACGGTGTACACGTCGCCCAAGTGGGGCGCGGCCAGAAAGGCCTCGTTGTCGTGCCTGTCGCGGATGGCGGCGTCGGCCACCCAGATGCCGCCTATGGCCAGCAGCGCAGCCCCCGACCAGTGCTACCACGGCGCCCGCGTAGCTTTCCGGCGGGCCCGCAAGGCTTCTTTTACGGCTCCGGCTTCGGGGGGCAGCTCGCCCAGCTCCCAGTTGCCCCGGCAATGGAGGCACTCCGCCACGGCGGGCTTGCTGTAGGGCAGCAGCGGAATCCAGTAAATGTGCGCGTAGCGGCTGAATAGGCTGGCCTGCATCTGGTCGGGGGCGCGGCAGGCAGGGCACGCCGTGCCGGGCAGCGGCTCGGTGCGCACGTGCGAACCGTTGGTTCCGTAGATAATCATAAGTCGGCTCGCATGGCCGCGGCACACGCGCCGGCGGCTGTCGAATATAGCAGCACGCGCAACGCCGCCAACGCCGCCGGCCCGGCCGGAAAGCACAACGCCCCGCACCAGTAGCTGGCGCGGGGCGTTGCCTCGTTGTGGGCGCTGAGCTTAGCTCCGCACCACGCGCAGTTGGCGCTTGAGCCGCTCGATGCGCTGCTTGGTTTCGTCGATGCGGCCCTGGTATTCCTCGCGCAGCTGACCGGCGTTCTTCGAGCGAGCGAAGAAATCCAGGTTGGTCTGCAGCGTGGCCACGTCGTTTTCCAGCTCGTTGATGTCGCGGCGCAGGTTCTGCTCCTTGCGGTAGAGCAGCTGCTGGGCATCGGGGTTCGACTTGAGGCGCTGGATCTGCAGCTGGAACAGCTGCTCGTCGCGCTCCAGGTACGTGAGGCCCGGAATGGTATCGATGTATTTGCCCATCAGCTCCAGGAACTTCTCCTCGGCCTGTGCGGCCCCGCCGCGGCGGCCGGCCTGCGGCACCTCGCTCTGGCTCCACTCGGCCACCAGGGCCTGCAGGCCTTCCTGGGTGCCCGGGTTGTCGGCCGACAGCGTGGCCACGTGCGCGGCGATGCCGTCGAGGCGCGTGGACTGTTCCTGCGAGAGGTGCTGGGCGTGCTCCTCGCGCTGGCGCGTTTCCTGGTGCTTCCGCTCGAAGAACGAGTCGCAGGCCGTGCGGAAGCGGTGCCAGATCTTGTCCGACTGCTTCTCGGGCACGCGGCCGATTGTTTTCCAGTCTTTCTGCACGCGGATGACCGTTTCGCGGCCTTCCTCCCAGTTGGGATTTTCCAGCGCCGCTTCGGCCTGCTCGCAGAGGGCAATTTTGGCCTTCAGGTTGCGGTTCTTTTCCTCGTCGAGGGCCTTAAAGAACTGATTCTTGTGCTGGAAGAAGCCTTTGTAAGCCGCCCAGAACTGCTTGTTCATGGTTTCGGCTTGGCTGCGCGGCACCAGACCGGCCGCGTCCCACTGCTCCTTCAGCGTCTGCAGCTCGTCGGTTTTGGCCCGCCACTCGTTCACGCGCTCGGTCTTGAACTCGCCGAAGGGCAGGATCTGCGCCAGCAGCTCCTGCTTGCGCGCCAGGTTGGCGTTTTCCTGGGCCGAGCGGGCGTCCACGAAGGCGCGCTTGCGGTTGTGCACCTGCTCCGAGGCCTGCAGGAAGCGCTGCCACAGCGGCTCGCGCATTTCGTTGGGCACCGGACCGATGCCTTTCCATTCCTCGTGCAGCTGGCGCAGCTCCGTCAGCGCCTTATTGATGCTTTGCTGCTGTACCAAAGCCTCGGCGCGCTGAATCAGGGCTTCCTTGGCTTCGAAGTTGCGGCGGCGGTCCAGCTCCTTCATCTCGAAGAAGAGGCCGCGGTTGTTGTAGTAGATGTCGAGCAGGGCGTGGTAGCTGTTCCACAGCTCCTGCGACTGGGCCTGCGGCACCGGGCCGGTGGCTTTCCAGTCGGCCTGCAGGGTCTTGATGCGGGCCGACGAATCCTTGGTTTCGGCCGACTCCACCAGCTGCCGCAGCTGCGACAACAGGTGTTGCTTGTGCACCATGTTTTTGGCGCGCTGCTCGTCTTCCTGGCGGGCGTCGCGCACGCGAGCGTCGCGGTATTCCTGCACGGCTTTGGTTACCTCCGCGTAGCCCTCGGGGCCGGCGAAGTCGAAGTCCTCGGCGTTGTTGCCGGCCTCGGTGAAGCGCTGGCGGGCCGCGCCGCGCTCCGTCCCGACGCCCTGCTCGTACTGGCGGTGCAGGTCGAGGATCTGACGGCGGTTCTGGCGCGCGTCGGGGCGACGCAGCAGCTCCAGCAAGTAGGCACCCTGCGCGGTCTGGTCCAGCTTCGTAAAGTCCGGGGCCGGCGTTTCGGGCACGTAGTCTTCCTCCTCCTCGTGGTGCGGCGCGGCGTGCTCGGCCGCGTGGGCTGCATCAGCCGCCGACTCGTTGTTGGACGTCGGCAGCGCGGCCAGTGACGCGGCGGCGGCCTCCAGCGCCTCGGCCGAAGCCAGGGGCTGCGCGGGTAGCGTCACGGCCAGGGGCTCGTCGGCCGCGGCCGGGGCCACGTCGGGCTGAATGGCTTCCACCGGGGCGTTGGTTTCGGAAGCATGCGCCACGGCGCCGGGCCCTTGGTCGCCGTAGTGCTCCTCGGCTCGCTGCTGCGAAGCCGACAGTTCAGGGGCCTGCGCCTCCGCTGCCTGTTGCGCCGCAAATGCCTGGTTGGCGGCCGATTGGCCGGCGGTGTCAGGCGTAATGCCGGAAGTCAGCTCGGCCGATGCCGGCGCGGCCGGCACCGGCTCGGTAGCTACCGGAGCACCTTGACTAGTCGGCTCGTTGGTATTGTGGAAAGCGGGCGTAACGGGCTGGGCCGAGGGCGAAGCCGCCGCGTCTACGTCGGGCGCAGCCAGGGTGGCTGGCACGTCGAGACCGGAGGTGGCGGGTGCTTCTACGGGCGGCACGGCCGCAGCCTGGGGTTGCGTTTCAGCAGGGGCATCGGCCGTCTCGTCGCCTTGCTGGCGGGACTGCGCGATTTCGGCCAGCCGGCGTTCCAGGATGCTCATCGGCGTGTCCTGGTTCGACTCGGGGCGGTTGGGGGCGGTATTCTCGTTCTCCGGTTGCATGGTTCTCTCTCGGCAAACTCACCCGGCTGGCCGTCTGGCCCGCCCGGTGTGTTACGGTGTATCAATTCAAGCGCGGGTCCAAGGGGTAGTTGGACAGGACGCGGTAGCGCCCGCCTTTCTCGCGCAAAATGGCCTGCCAGAAGGCATCAGTGGTCAAAGTAAACACTTTCCCGGCAGCATTCGGGTGGACAATCCAGGTATTTTCCTGCACTTCCCCGGCCAGCTGCCCGGCCGTCCAGCCCGAATAGCCCACGTACAGCCGCAAGTTATTCTCCGTCAGCTCGCCCGAGGCGATAAGCCCGAGCAGGATTTCAAAGTCGCCGCCCCAGTACACATCGGGGCCCAGGGGTTCGGCGCCGGGCAAGTCGGCACGGCGGTGCAAGTAGTGCAACGTGTCGGGCTGCACGGGGCCGCCCACGTGCAGCGGCAGCGCCGCGGCCGGGTGCGCGTCCTCGCCGGGCAGGTTCATCGCATCGCCCAGACGCACGGTGGTGGGGCGGTTCAGCATCAGCCCGAAGGTACCCTCCTCCTCGTCGTGGCGGCACAGCAGCACCACGGACCGCTCGAAGTTCGGGTCGCCCAGGAAAGGCTGCGATATCAGGAGGCTACCGCTGCGGAGTTGGGACATGACAAGGGACGCTATAAGGGTGACAAACAGAACCACTGACGGCCGGGGCGGCGCAAAGATGCGCCAAGAAACGGGGGCGGCAAGTCCGGCGGGGCCTCCTAGCCTTACGTTGGCGAGGGCCCCGCGGGTTCCATCCGCCGGCCTAGAACCGCGCAACCACGACGTGCGCAGCCCGGCCGGCGCCGGCGGCAGCACAGGACTTCGGCGCAGCATGCGTGTCGTTGCCGTGCAAATTGCGGCTACTTTTGCCGCCGTAATTTTCCTGCCATGCAAGACCAACACCTGGCCGATCTGCGCAAAACCTACGCCCAGCACGAACTGAGCGAAACCGCGGCCGATACCGATGCCCTGCGCCAGTTTCGCCGCTGGCTCGACGAAGCCCTGCAGGCCCAGGTCGACGAGCCCACGGCCATGACGCTGAGCACCGTCTCGGCCGCCGGCCAGCCCTCGGCGCGGGTGGTGCTGCTCAAAGGCCTGCCCGACGACGCGGGCTTCCTGTTTTTTACCAACTACGACTCGCGCAAGGGCCAGGAGCTAGCCGCCACGCCGCGGGCCGCGCTGACGTTTTTCTGGCCCGGCCTGGAGCGGCAGGTGCGGGTGGAGGGCACGGTGGAAAAAGCCCCGGAAGCGGCGTCCACGGAATACTTTCAGAGCCGGCCGCGCAGCAGCCAGGTCGGGGCCTGGGCTTCGCCCCAGAGCCAGCCCATTGCCGGCCGCGAAGATCTGGAGCAGCGCGAGCGGGACATTGAGCAGCGCTTTGCCGGGCAAGAACCGTTGCCACGCCCCCCGCACTGGGGTGGCTACGTGCTGCGGCCCGAGCGCGTGGAGTTCTGGCAGGGCCGCCCCTCGCGCCTGCACGACCGGCTGGTGTACGAGCGCACCGCCGGCGGCTGGCAGCGGAGCCGGCTGGCTCCCTGAGCTGGGTGATTAGGTGATTAGGTAATTGGGTCTGCCTGCCGCGGCATCAATCCTACTGGTCGCCTTACAACACCTAATCACCTAATTACCCAATCACCTAATCACCCCAAAATTGGCTGAAATTCAACCCGTCCGGGCCTGGCGCTACAACCCCGAGCTAAGCCAGCGCATTGATGAGTACGTCTCGCCGCTGTTCGACGTGGTGTCGGCCAAGCAACGCGAGGCGCTGTACCGCAACCCGCTCAACAGCATCCACCTCTCGGTGCCGCGGCAGGGCGACGACCCGGCCGGCGAAGCCCTGCGCCGCCTCACCGACTGGGAGCAGTCGGGGGTGCTGCGGCAGGATGCGCTGCCGGGCATTTACGCCTATTACCAGTATTTCCGACTGCCGGGCAGCCCGCAGGAATACTGCCGCAAGGGTTTTATGTGCCACATCCGGGCCTACGACTGGCGCGAAAACGTGGTGCTGCGCCACGAAAACACGCTGCCGACGGCCGTCAACGACCGGGCCGAGCTGCTGGCGCGCACCCAGTTTCAGACCAGCGCCACCCACGGCCTGTACCGCGACGACGCCCACGAGCTGGAGCGCTACCTCGACGAGGCTATCCAGGACCCGCTCTGCCAGACCGAAGAGGACTACCAGGGCGCCCGCGACGTACTGGCCGTGATTCAGGACGCGGCCGTTATCCGCCGCTTTCAGGCCCTGCTGGCCGACCGCGAAATAATCCTGGCCGACGGCCACCACCGCTACGAAGGCTCCCTGGCCTACCGGCAGGCCCGTATGGCCGCCGACCCCGCGCACACCGGCCACGAGCCCTGGCACTACCACCTGATGTACCTCACCAACGCGGCCTCCGACGACCTGCGCATCCTGCCCACGCACCGGCTGCTGCTCGAGCTGCCCGGCCAGCTCAGCGACGCGGAGCTGCTCACGCGCCTGGCCGAGTTTTTCGTGGTCACCGAGCGCGAGGATGCCTTCGGCCTGCCCGAGCTGATTGCCGGCAAGCCCTGGGCCTTCGGGCTGTACCTGGGCGGGCAGCCCTACAAGCTGCGCCTACGGCCCGAAGTGCACGAGCAGCTCGATTGGGACACCACGCCCGAAGTCAAGCAGCTGGACCTGACGGTGCTCCACTACTTCGTACTGGAGCGGGCCCTGGGCATCGTGGGACCGGACGCGCAGCGGCAGTGGCCGGGCGTGACGTACGTGCGCAACTTCCCTGAGTGCCTGCAGCGCGTGGACAGCGGCGAGGCCCGCGCCGCGCTCATCACCAACGAGGTGACCATGGACGAGGTGGAGCGCGTGTGCCACTCCGGGGCCGTAATGCCCCCCAAATCCACCTTTTTCTACCCCAAAACCCTCGGCGGCCTGCTCTTCACCAGCATCCGCGACACCGAGCCGGTCGGGCTGCTGGGGTAAGCAGAGACGAAACGTCCGATGCCCCGCCCTTGGCAGAGGAACACATGTCGCGCTGAAGCCCTTTCATTGTTTTCACTGCACCCAGCCCCTGCCAACCTGCTGCCGAAGCCAAGTCGCTGCCCCCCTTACCCGATATTATGCTGATTCTTGCCTCCAATTCCCCGCGTCGTCGTCAGCTGCTTTCCGATCTGGGGTTAACCTACGAAGTGCGGCTGAAGGAAGTCGATGAAAGCTACCCGCCCGAGCTGCGGCGCGCGGCGGTAGCCGAGTACCTGGCCGCCCACAAGGCCCGCGCCTACCAGGCCGACCTGCAGCCCGGAGACGTGCTGCTGACGGCCGACACCATTGTGTGCCTCGACGAGCAGGTGCTCAACAAGCCCGTGGACGAGGAAGACGCCGTGCGCATGCTCACGCTGCTGCAGGGCCGCGCCCACGACGTGTACACCGGCGTGTGCCTGCTCACCGGGGAGGGCCACGAGGTGGTGTTTTCCGACCAGACGCGGGTGCATTTCTGCCCGCTCAGCGAGGCCGAAATCCGCCACTACGTGCGCCACTACCAGCCCCTCGACAAGGCCGGCGCCTACGGGGCCCAGGACTGGATCGGGCTGGTAGCCGTTACGCGGCTGGAAGGCTCCTACTTCAACGTGATGGGGCTGCCCGTGCACCGCGTGTGGGAGGAGCTGAGCCGGCTGCGCGGCGACCTGCTGCCGGCATGAGCCGACCCGCAGCCGCTCCCAGCTACCGTTTTTTTCTTGCCCTCGGGCTGGCGCTGCTGGCCATCATCAGCCTGCTGCTGGCCCTGATCTATCTGCCCACAAGCTATGCCGACGTGGACGCACTGCGGCAGCTGCGTTACCACGACGGTACCTTCCGCTACCTGCACCTGCCCCTCACCCCGACGCGCTACTTCTGGGCCAGGGCGGGGCTGCTGACGCTAATGCTCGGCAGCGCGGCGCTGCTGGCGTGGCAGTGGCACCGAGGTGCGGGCTGGTACGCGGAGCTGGCGGCCCTGCGCCGGGAGTGGCGGACGGCCCCGTCCCTGCTGGCCGGCTGGCGCCGGTTGCGCCCGGCTGAGCGCGGCGCTGCGCTGGGCCTGCTGACGCTGCTGCTGCTGGTGCGCGCTTACTACCTGCTGTACTACCCGCTCTACGGCGACGAAGTGGTGAGCTACCAATGCTTCGTGCGCCCGGGCATCGTGGCGGCTACCGGCTTCTACCCCATTCCCAATAACCACATCTGCTACAGCGTGCTGAGCTGGCTCTTCAGCCAGCTCAGCCCCAATATCCACTGGGCGATGCGCGCCCCCACTTTCCTCATCAGCGGGGTGGGCACGGTACTGGTGGGGCTGCTGCTGCTGCGCCACATGGGCTTCCGGGTGGCCACGCTGACGGTGCTGCTGTACGGCTTCTTTCCCTACGCCCTGTTCCAGTCCGTGGTCGGGCGCGGCTACTTTCTGCTGGCCGTGTGCGGGCAGATAGGATTCGTGGCCGCGCTGGCGCTGCTGCGGGGCACGCAGCGGCCGCGGCTGACCTGGGCGGTCCTGCTCACCACCAGCGTGGTGGGTCTCTATGCCATGCCTACGTACCTGCTGATCGTGGCTGGGCTGTACGGTGCGCTCGGCCTGCACGCGGCTTTTCACCGGCGGCGGGCCGCGTGGCTGCCTCTCGTGCTGAGCGGTGTGCTGACGGGCCTGCTCACGCTGCTGGTGTACGCGCCGGTGCTGGTGGTATCGGGGCCGGGGACACTGTTCGGCAATGCCTACGTGGCCCCCGGCGCCGGGCGGGCAGCGGGTCTCACGGCCCTGGCTTTCGTGCAACGCACCGAGGGGCAGCTGCTGGGCGTTGAGCGGCTGGGCGCACTGCCGGCGCTGGGCCTGAGCCTGGCTTTGCTCGTGGCGACCGACCGCCTGCCCGCCGCGCGCCGGTTGCGCCCCCTGGTGCTGCCCGTGCTGGCGCTGTTGTGGCTGCCGTACGCGGTGCTGCTGGCGCGGCAAGTGTTTCCGCCGGTGCGGGTGCTGTCGTACCGGATGTTTTTCCTGCTGCTGCCGGCCGCTGCGCTTTTCGACCTATTTCTCCGCCGCTGGCGGCCGCTGCGTACCCTGAACGTGGGCCTGACGGTGGCCCTGCCCGTGCTGCTGTGGGCGGGGGCAGCGCTGCTGCCGTTTCAGCGGCGCGCGGCGTTGGAAGCCCAACGCAACGCCCGCGTGGCCGAGGCGTACCGCTGGCTGCGCGGGCAACAGGCGCACCGGGTGCTGGCCGATCATGCCCATTACCAGGTCTACCTGCTGGAGTACGGCCGGGCCGACCGCTGGCTCCTGCGCGTGGATGCAGCCCCGGTGCCGGGCGTCACCTACGAGTACAGTTTGGTCGACAAGGACGGCCCGGGGGCGGCGAAGTCTGCGGGCCGCGCCGTGTTTGAAAACGCCGACGTGCGCGTGTACCGGTTGCGGCGCTGATTGGGTCTTGGCCTTTACAGCGTCGTGGTCCAGTGGGCCGGCGAATGAGCTACGCGGGGCGTTTCGGAGTACGCACGGAGCAGCCGCGCGAGGGCCCGCACAGCGGAGCCGGGGGCCCCGCGGGGAATACGGTGGGCCAGCCAGGCAGCATTGAAATCCGAGGTGCCCGTTGCCGGCGCCCACACCAACGTGCCGGAGGCCGCCACCGGCAGTTTACTTGCCCGGGGCAGGCTGCTCAGGAACAGCAGCAGCAACAATAGCGCAATCTTACTCATGACGGGGTGGGGCTTGACGGCAAGGCTGCGGCGCAACAGGGTCGCGACCATCACAAAGGACCAGCAAAACCCCACGCGTTTCAATCGCATCAAAAGGTCAAAACCACCCTTAACCAGCCCCGCAGACTACTTTTTGATGTGATACCGGCCGGTTGCCGATCTGACGCTGACTGCGCACTGCGGCTGGCCGGGTGGGTCGCTCAGCAGCCAAGCCCAAACTGCGGCCGCAAAAGCCCGGCAGACCGATACATTTACCGCCCGGTTCTCATCCACCCCAACTTCGGCCCCGGGGTTTCGTTTGCGGCGGAATACCGGCCCTCACCCCTTGCCTTGCATGCTGCACAGCTTTCTGTTTGCCCCGTTTGCCGATCCGGCCGCCGAAGCGCAGTTCGACGCCCTGCACGCGGCGCTGCAGCCGCTGGCCGAAGGCGCCCACGGGCCGGCCCTGCTGCTGGGCAACCTGGCGCTGGAAGATGCCGGTACCCTGGATGCGGTGCTGGTGCGCCCGGCGGGCGCGGTGCTGCTGCTCTTTGTGCCCCGGGGCGGCGCCCTGCATTTGCCCACGCTCGGCCACGCGCCCTGGCAGCTGGCCGGGCAGCCGCTGCCGGGGCAGGCGGGCACGGCCAATCCCTACGCGCAGTTTCAGCGGCAGCAGCGGGCCCTGGCCGCCTGGCTGTCGGCGCAGCCCGAGCTGGGGTTTATTCGCCCGGAAGCCATTGCCGGCGTGGTTCTGTTTGCACAGCCGGTCAGCTTCGGCTCGGAGGTCGAAGCGCGGCTGAACGTGCAATCCGGCGCCGACAACTTTCAGCTGCTGAGCAGCCTGCCGCACTTGCCGCGGCGCCTGCAGCAGCTCGCGCCCGCCGGGGCTGCGCTGCCGGCCGAGGCCCTGCAGCGCTGGCTGCAGTACCTGCAGACGGAATCGGAGGACGCCGCGCCCACCGAGCCGGACGCCGCTGCCCCCGACGATTACTGGACCCAGAAAGCGCGGCAGCTCTGGCGCTGGCTCGGGGCCGAAGACGTGCCCGCCGACCCGCCCTATGGCGGCCCCGAATCGGCCGCGGCGGAGCAGGAGCGCCTCGAGCAGATTCGCCGGCAGGTGCGGGCCGAGCTGGCGGAGCACACCCAGGCCATCAACGCTCGCGAAGCCGAGCGCGAACAGACCATTGCCCACTTGCAGGCGCGCTTGGCGCAGGCTTCCAGGGCCAGCACCGCCACGACCGAGCTGCAGGCCCGCCTGGCCGCCGAAACCCGCGAAAAAGCCGTGCTGGAAGCAGCCATTCGGGCTACCCGCGCCGAAGCCGAGGCCCGCAACCGGGAGTTGGACGCGCGTATTCAGCAGCTTGGCACGCTCATTCAGCAGCTGCAAGGGCGGCCGGCGCTCCCGGCTAAGCCTACACCTGGAGTAGCCCCAACCCCAACCCAGCCAAAACCCGCGGCTCCGCGGGTACAGCGCTACTCTGCTTGGCACCTGCAGCCCGGCCGGGCCGCGGCCGTGGTGGCCGTGCTGCTGGCCCTAGGCGCGGGCGCCTGGGGCCTCACCAAGCTGCCCTGGGAAAGCCGCAAACCCGCCGCTCCTCGTCGGGAAGTGCGGCGCCCTGCGCCCCAGGAAGCAGTTCCCGCCCCGCAAGTCGAGCCTGCTTCCGAAACGCCGCAAGACGAAGCCGCCGCGCAGCTGGAAGAGCGACTGAACACGGTTATCATCGATTCGACCGGGCAGCAGCTCACGCCCGCCCCCACCGATTCGGTACTGCCGGCCCGCAAGGGCTACCTCGACCTGGACTCCACAGGCGTGCCGGTGGAGTAAGCAGCCTGTGCTTGGGTGCCGTGCCTGCGCACGAGCAGAGCCGCGCAACGAGCCGGATTTACGGCCCAATTCGCCAGCGCATAGCAACAAAACGGCCCGCCGAGCAGCTGCTCGGCGGGCCGTTTTACTTGGGGCCAACCCTGGTTAGTAAGGCCGGGCTTCGTGCCCTTGAGCTTCGGCTTGCGCCACGGCCCGCTCCTGCTTGGCTTCGTTGTACTGGTTGCCGCCCTGGGCCTTTTTGCCACTGCGGGCAGCCTGCAGCCCGGCGGCCAGGCGCTGGCCCCAGTCCGGGTCGCAGTTGGTGCAGAGCTCCACCATCTTGTCGCTGACGCGGCGGTCAGCGTCGGCCAGGGCGCCCACCATGTTGTTGATCAAGTCGTCCCGCTCCCAGTCTTCGTGCAGGCGGTACCGCTCGCCGGCCTGCTTGAAGTTATTTTGCCGGTCGATGGTCTGGCGCATGGCCCGCCCGGTGTACTCGGGCATGTGCTCTGGGGCGCTGCGGGGCGCTTCCTTCAGCCCGTTCAGCGAGCTGGGCTCGTAGTTGATGTGGTTGTTCTGGCCCGGCGCCGTATCCACGTGGTAGGCCATTTGGCCGTCGCGCTGGTTGGTGGCCACGTGCTTTTTCGGGGCGTTAATGGGCAGCTGCAAATAGTTGGTGCCCACGCGGTAGCGCTGCGTATCGGAGTACGAGAACGTGCGGCCCTGCAGCATCTTGTCGTCGGAGAAGTCCAGCCCGTCAACGAGCACGCCGGTGCCGAAAGCCGACTGCTCCACCTCGGCAAAGTAGTTTTCGGGGTTGCGGTTGAGCGTCATTTTGCCCACGGGCAGGAAGGGAAACTGGTCCTGCGGCCAGATCTTGGTGTCGTCGAGCGGGTCGAAATCCAGCTCGGGGTGCTCCCCGTCGGCCATGATCTGCACGCACAGCTCCCACTGCGGGAAGTCGCCGCGCTCAATGGCTTCGAACAGGTCCTGGGTGGCGTGGTTGAAGTTTTTGGCCTGGATGGCTTCCGCTTCCTGGGCCGTCAGGTTTTTGATGCCCTGCAGCGGCTCCCAGTGGTACTTCACCAGCACGGCCTCGCCTTGGGCATTCACCCACTTGTAGGTGTTCACGCCCGAGCCCTGCATCTGGCGGTAGTTGGCCGGGATGCCCCAGGGCGAAAACAGGAACGCCACCATGTGCATGGCTTCCGGCGTGTTGCAGATAAAGTCGAATATCCGCTCCCCGCTCTGGCGGTTGGTGACCGGATCGGGTTTCTGCGAGTGAATCAGGTCCGGAAACTTCATCGCGTCGCGGATGAAGAACACCTTCAGGTTGTTGCCCACCAAATCCCAGTTGCCGTCCTCGGTGTAGAACTTCACCGCGAAGCCGCGCGGGTCGCGCAGGGTCTCGGGCGAGTGGCCGCCGTGGCCCACCGTGCTGAAGCGCACGAACACCGGCGTCTGCTTGCCGGGGGTGTTGAAGAGCTTGGCCCGGGTATACTTTTCGATGGGTTCGTCGCCGACTTTGCCGTAGGCTTCGAACACGCCGTGGGCGCCGGCGCCGCGCGCGTGCACCACGCGCTCCGGCACCCGCTCCCGGTCGAAGTGGCTGATTTTTTCCAGAAACGCGTACTGCTCCAGCGTGGCCGGGCCGCGGCTGCCGATGGTGCGCAGGTTCTGGTTGTTGGTCAGCGGGTGGCCCTGCCGGGTGGTCAGGGTCTGGGCGCCTTCGCCCTCCGCCGTACGCGGGTCCTGGGAGGTCCCGGCGCCCGTCACGGCCGTGCCGGTACCATCGACGGGCAAGTGGCCGTTGCCGGTGTGGGAGCCGTTGTGGCCATTCTGCGGAGAATTGGGCTGTTCTGGAGTCATGGGCGTTTGGGTTGAGGGTTGTAGATGCTATACCCCCAAGATAGCCATTGTGTTTGTTCTTTCGGAGAATAATTCTCCACTAGCCCGCGCGCGGCCCGTAAAAAAACGGCACGTCCGGCCGGGGCAGATGCCCCGGCCGGACGTGCCGTTTTCGTCGGTTTCCTGCTTTTACAATTTGGCCCGCGAGGCCACGCCCGCCACGCACAATCCCATCAGAGCGATAAGCGAATAAGAAAGGCGCAGGCTGGTAGCCCCGGCCACGAGGCCGATGACGGGCGGCCCGATCAGGAAGCCCAGGAAGCCGATGGTCGACACGGCCGCCAGCGCCATGCCCGCCGGCATCACCGTGGACCGGCCGGCCGCGCTGTACACCAGCGGCACCACCGCGGAAGTGCCAAAGCCCACCAGCATAAATCCGAGCATGGCCGTGAGCAGCGTGGGAAAGAGCACGGCGATGAGCAGGCCCAGGGCCGTCAGGCAGCCGCTGAGCTGGATGACGGTGCGCGCCCCCAGCCGGGCCGTGAGCCAGTCGGCCCCAAAGCGGCCCAGCGCCATGGTGCTCATGAAAGTGGTTAGCCCCGCGCCCACCCAGCCTTCTTCGGCGTGCACGACTTTCCGGAAGTACACGTTGCTCCAGTCGAACATGGCCCCCTCGCAGATGAGCGCGCAGAAGGCAATGGCGCCGAGGCTGAGCAGGGTGCGGTCGGGCAGCACGAACAGGGGCTGCTCCTCCGCTTCGTCGCGGGGGCTGGGCGGCAGCAGCGCGCCGTAGCTGAGCACCACGCCCAACAGAATCAGCGCCAGGATGAGCAGGAAATGGAATTCAGGCTGAATACCCCACCCAATCATGGCCGTGCCGATGGCCGCGCCGGTAAAGCCGGCCAGGCTCCACATGCCGTGAAACGACGCCATGATGGGCTTGTCGTACAGGGCTTCTACGCCCACGGCCTGGGTGTTGATGGAAATGTTCATCAGGTTGCTGGCAAAGCCAAACAACACCAGGCAGGGAACCAGCAGCCACTGCGTCGGGGCCCAGCCCAGGCCCACGAGCACCGTGCTGTAGAGCACGGCCCCGGCTATGGCGGTGCGGCGGCTGCCGTACTGATGAATCAGCCAGCCCGAGAGCGGCAACGATGGCAGCTGCCCCAGCGGAATGGCCAGCAGCAGCAGCCCCAACGCGGCGTCGGAGAAGCCCATGCGCTGCTGAATAGAGGGAATGCGCGAGGCCCAGCTCGCGAAAATCAGTCCTTGCAAAAAGAACCACGTCGCCACGGCCAAGCGGTGCGTACGCGGCGTTATATGTTGCGGCAATGCCAATGAAATCATGATGTTCCCAGCGAAAGAAGCGTGCAAAAGGGCGCCAAGCGGCGCGGTTTTGGGTGGGATGGGGAGGCGTGAACGGGCAAAATTACGGCCCCAGGCGCAAAGCGTTCGGGCCGGGCTGAATTACAAACGTTTGCGACCGAAATAATTTTTTTGGACGCCTTCGAATGGGTCACCGTCTTCCGGTCCTGGTCTTCCCGCAAGCCCGCAAAGCAACGGGCCGCTACCCCGAAGGAGCAGCGGCCCGTTTGCGCGTGGCGGCACCCGTGCGTTAGTGCCCGCGGGCCAGCAATGCAATGCCGCCCACGATGAGCAGCAGCCCGAGCACCTGCGGCACGGTCAGGGCTTCCCGCAGCACCACCAAGCCGAGCACGGCCGTCAGCAGCACCGAGCCGCCCACAATCACCGGCGTGCCGACCGAGGATGGCACGCCGCGGCTGAACACCACAAAAGTCAGAATTTCGGCCAGCCCGACGCCCAGGCCGGCCAGTGCTGCCAGCCCCAGGCCCTTGCCGGTGAGCAGCAGCGGCTGGCCCTGCAAGCGCAGCTTCAGCAGCCACACCGCGCCCAGGGCAGCGGCCACCAGCTGCAGCACCACCGCGCCCACGGCGGCGGGCACGTGGTCGGCGGCCAGCTTGATGAAGAAGTTGTAAAAGGCCAGGGCCAGGGCCGTGAGCAGGGCCAGTACAAGCCAGGGCATGCGCTAGTCCCCGTCGTCTTCCAACTGCAGGCGCGCCAGCAGATTCTGTTGCAAGGCCTGCCAGTAGGCGTAGTTGTCGGTACCGGCCCAGCGCTGCTGCAGCTCCGAGCTGCGCAGCACGGCTTCCACCGCGTCAATGGCCAGTTCCTGCAGGTCTTCCTGCCCGTCGGCGTCGAGCTGGGTGGTGGCCGGCAAGAGGCCCACGGGCATGTCCGGCGCCGGCTTGCCGATGATGGCGGCCACCAGCTCGGCTGCGGCCAGGGCCTGACTCGCCTCGGCGGCCTCAATCTGGCCTTCTTCTTCGGCCACGGTGGCCAGGGCTTCGTAGAGCACGGCCTCGTTGGGTCTTTTACGGAAATCCTCGGCGAAGTCAGCCGCCGCGTCGTTGTCGAAGTTGTGGTAGTCCCAGGTGGCCATTGGTGGGGGTCGGATGAGTGTGGTTAGACTTACTGCGGAGCAATGGTGAAGGTTCGGGAAACCGCGGTAGCGGGCTTGCCTTCCACCACTGCGCTGTACTTGACGACGAACCGGTATTGCCGCAGGTGCTGGTCGAACAGCGTAGGCAGCAATCCTTTGGCGTGGGCGGCGGCGTAGGCGTTGTAGCTGATTATGACCTTTTCACCCGGCTTTAAGCGTCTGATCAGGCTGGGGCGCTTGGTGCTGAATGATTCCGGCGTATTGGAGAATATGTCATCATCGAGTTCCTCCCAACGGCCCGCACTCAGGTACTCCAACTTCAACGCGCACCACCGCGCGCCGGCCGAGTTGTTGGTTACCCCAACCGTCAGCGGCTCCGGATAGGCGTAGGCCGTCCTGCTGGTGCGCAGCAGGACCTGCCCGTAGCTGGGGGCCGCCACGAGTGCAAGAGTCACTATCCACCACCGGGAACCACTACGCCAGGTCATAAAAAACTTATCTGAACTTCTCCTTCAGCAGCTCAATTTCCACGGCCGGCGCAATCTTTTCGTAGAGGATGTGGTAGGCCGCCGAGGTAATGGGCATGTTTACCCGCAAGTCCTTGTTGACCTCGTAGATGCTCTTGACGGCGTAGTATCCCTCGGCCACCATGTTCATCTCCATCTGTGCCGACTTTACGGAGTAGCCGCGGCCCACCATGTTGCCGAAGGTGCGGTTGCGCGAAAACTGCGAGTAGGCCGTCACCAGCAAATCACCCAGGTAGGCCGAGGCCGATAGGTCGCGCGGCTGCGGGTTCAGGGCGTAGAGGAAGCGCCGGATTTCCTGCACCGCGTTCGACACCATCACGGCCTGAAAATTGTCGCCGTAGCCCAGGCCGTGGGCAATGCCGCAGGTCAGGGCAATGATGTTTTTCATCACGGCGCAGTACTCGATGCCGTCGAGGTCGGCGGCGGCGTGGGCCTTCACGTAGCGGTTGCGCAGCAGCAGGGCAAAGTCTTCGGCCAGGGCCAGGTCGGGCGAGCCGATGGTCAGGTAGCTCTGCTTCTCCAGGGCTACTTCCTCGGCGTGGCAGGGGCCGGCCACCACGCCCAGCCGCTCGCGGTTGACTTTGAACCGCTCGCACACGTAGTCGGTCACCAGCTCATTGCGCCCCGGAATCATGCCCTTGATGGCCGAAATGATGCGTTTGTTCTTGAACGCGTCGCGGTCGAGCTTGTCGAGCGCCTCCTTCACGAAAGCGGCCGGCACAGCCAGCACCACCCAGTCGGCTTCTTTCACCACGTCTTCCAGGTCGGTGGAGGGAAACACGCGCGTCAGGTCAAACTGCACCGACGAGAGGTAGCGCGGGTTGTGGCGGGTGGTGCGCAGGTGCTGCACGTCCTCTTTGTGGCGCAGCCACCAGCCCACGCGGGCGCCGTTTTCGGAGAGGATTTTGGTCAGTGCGGAGGCCCAGGAGCCGCCGCCAATCATGGCAATTTTTTCCAAGGGGAATGCAGGGAATGGGAGTCGTGGAAGGTAGCCCGCGGCCGGGCTTCGAAGCCCGGCCGCGGGCCAATACGGCCGTTCGCCGGCTGGCCCACGCGAAGCGGCACCTCGCGTTACGGCGCTACAGGGGCCGATTTTAGCTAAAAAAAGCGAGAGGCCGGGCCGAACATGGTTCAGCCCGGCCTCTGCCGGCGGGGGCGCAGCCGTCCGCGTTAGTCGTCGTTGTCTTGCTCGCCCTCCTTCAAGGCCGCGCGGTTCAGCGACTTGGCATCCTTCACCACCACCAGCGCGCCGTCCTTGAGGGTTTTCGACACGGCCCGGAACGGCCCGCTCACAATTTCTTCCCCGGCCTTCACGCCCGAGAGAATTTCGATGTGGTCGAAGTCGCTGATGCCGGTCTTGACCGGAGTGAGCACGGCCTTGCCGTCGCGCACCACGAACACCACTTCCTCGATGTCGCCCTTGGGCTGGGCTTGGTCGGCGCTGCCGGCGTTGCCGCCGCGGCCGCGGCCCACCTTGATGCCGCCTTCCTGTTTGTCGTCCTTTACCAGGGCGCTGTCGGAGCGGGTGGTCACGGCGGCCAGCGGCACGGCCAGGGCGTTGTTTTTGCGGTCGGTGATGATGTCCACGGAGGCCGTCATGCCCGGGCGGAAGGGCACCACCGTGCGCCCGTTTACGGTGCGCACCAGCTGCCGGTACGACTCGGGCAGCAGGCGCACGCGCACCTCAAACTCGGTCACGGCTTCGGCCGTCAGCGCGTCTTTGGCCGTGTTGGCAATACTGGTGACGATGCCGCGGAATTTCTCGTTGCGCGCGGCGTAGGCATCCACTTCCACCACGGCGGAGTCGCCCAGGTCCACGTTGCTCACGTCGTTCTCGTTCACGTTCACGCGCACCTCCATGGAGTTTAGGTTGGCGATGCGCATGATTTCGGTGCCGGCCATCTGCGAGGTGCCCAGTACTCGTTCGCCGCGCTCCACGTTGAGCTTGCTGATGGTGCCGCTCACCGGGGCGTAAATGGTCGTTTTGTTCAGGTTCTTGCGGGCTTCTTCCAGGCCAGCCTGGGCTGAGCGCACCGAGCTTTGGGCCGCCCGGATGCTGGCGCGGGCCGAGTTGATTTCCTCCTGCGAGGCGTCGTAGGCGGCTTTGGCCTGCTCGTATTCGGCCTGCGAAATTACCTTCTGCTTGTAAAGAGAAGCATTGCGGCGGAAGGTCAGCTCGGTTTGCTTGGCCGAAGCCATCAGCTGCTGCAGGCGCGCCTGCGTCTGGCCCACGTTGGCCTGCTGGGTGCCCACCATGGCCGATTGCTGGTTGACCATGGCCTGGTAGTTATCCGGCCGGATGCGCAGCAGCAGCTGGCCTTTGCGCACGGAGTCGCCCTCGCGCACGTACAGCTCGGTGATTTCGCCCGACACGTCCGAGGAAATCTTCACCTCCGTTTCGGGTTGCACCTTGCCCGAGGCGCTGACCTTCTCCACGATGTTGGCCGGGGCGGCCTTGGTCGTCAGTACTTCGGTACCGGCCGGCTTGCCGATCCAGCCTTTCTTTTTAGCCATCATCCCCAACCCGACGCCGACTACCAGCAGACCGAGCAGGATGAACAACAAGCGGTTGTTTCGCATATATCAGTGTTTGGAATGTGCAGAATGCAGGTGCATGTGCGGAATGTGGTGGCGTGCGCTTGGTCATTTCGGTCGACCTGGAGCACCTCATCCACATTCCATCACATTGGTCACGTCAAAGCTTAGAGGTTCAGCGGTTTGCCCTGGTAAAACTCGAGCACCTTGCGCCGGAAGATGTACTCGTACTTGGCCTGAATCATGCTCGATTCGGCCGCGCCCAGGTTGTTCTTGGCCTGGTTGAAATCCGTGCCGTTGAGCAGGCCGTTGTTGAAGCGGATTTCAGCGTTGCGGTAGGCCGTGGTCAGCGCCTCCACCTGCCGCTTATTGGCCGCGTAGCGGCGCTGGGCCGCCAAGGCATCGGCGTAGGCCTGCTGAATGGTTTGGCGCAGCGTCAGGCGCGTCTGCTCGGCGCGCAGCTCCGCCTGCTTCACCCCGATGACCGAGCGCTGCACGTTGGTGCGCACTTGCCAGCCGTTCAGGATGGGGATGGTCAGGTTGAAGCTGAGCTGCTTGCCCAGGTTGTTTTTTACCTGCGAGCCAAACCCCTCCGACAAGGTTTCGAAGCGCGGCTGCTCAATGCCCGCGAATACCCCGGGCACCTGTTGCGGCCCCGTGGGCGTAATCTGGTAAATAAACCCGGCCGGCACGATGGTGGAGTCGCCGGTGAACTTGCGCGCGAAACGGGCCGACGAATAGCCCGAAAAAATACTGGCGCCAAAGCTCAGGCGCGGGTAGTAACCGCCGCGGGCCACCTCCACCCCGCGCATGGCGCTCTGCACCCGCAGGTCGGCGGCGCGCACCTGGGGCTGGTTGCCCTGGGCAATCTGGTACGTGCCCTCGGCGTCGGCGTCCATGGCCGGCATTTCGTCGGGGTCGGGCAAATTCGGCACCACGATGCTGAACCCGGCGCTGCGGGCCGCGTCCAGGTTCAGAAACTGCGTTAGCTGCAGGCGGGCCAGGTCGCGCTGGTTTTGCGCCGTCACCACGTTCACATCGTCGGAGGCTAGCTGGGCCTGCGCGTCGAGCAGATTGCTTTCGGCCACGGCCCCGGCGCGCAGCAGCTTCTGCGTGCGTTCAATCTGTTGCTGGGCGGTGTTGACGCGCAGCTGATTGGCGCGCAGCAGCTCCTCGCCCAGCAGGTACTGCAGGTAGGCCGAGGCCACGTTCAACGACAAGTCGTTGCGGGCCTGGTCGATGTCCTGCAGGGCGGCCTGGTAGTCGAGCCCGTTGCGCTTGATGGTATTGCGCACCTGAAAGCCCGAGAACAGGTTCAGCTGCGCATTGGCCGAAAAGTTATTGGCCCGGGTGGTCTGGTTCTGAAACGTGAAGGTCAGCGGGTCCACGTTGGTGCCGTAGTTCCAGGTCTGCGAGGCGCTGGCGTTGGCCGTAGGCAGCTGGTTGAAGCGGCTCTGCCGCAGCGTGGCTTCGCTGATTTCGGCCGAAAGCTGCGCTTGCCGCACGTTTAAGTTGTTGTTGAGCGCGTATTCCACGGCCTGCATCAGCGTCCAGGGGCCGGTGGGGGCCGGCTGTGGCACGGCCGCGGCCGGCGGCGACGTGGGCGTTTGGGCCGCGGCGGGCAGCGCCAGGCCCAGCACCGCCAGTGCCACAGCCCCGCGGGCGGCGCGGCGTAACAGGGTCAGGTCAGTTTGTTTCATCGAGCTGGTAGGCAAAGTAGTCGGTCGAGATGCGTTCGTCAGGCAGTGGGCGGCGCGGGCGTTAGTCGATGGCGGGGATATAGCGCACGGCGTGCACCCAGCGCAGGTGCCGCAGGTATTGCAGCGAAATGTCGGACAGGGCCGAGTCCATCTCGATGAACTGGCGCGCCACCTGGTTTTTGCCCTTGCGCGACACGTTCATGGTGGCAATGTTGCAGTCGTCGTGGGCAATGACGTCGGCAATGAAGGCAATGGAGCCCTTCACGTCGTCGGCGTCGATGATAAGCGTGTGCAGCGCGGCCGAGAAGTCGCAGGGGAAGCCGTCGACCTCCACGATGCGGATGACGCCGCCGCCCCGGCTCTGGCCGATGACTTCCACCTCCGTGCCGGCGCGCTCGTCGCGCAGCTGCAGCCGGATGGTGTTTGGGTGCATGGTGGAGGCGTTGCCCACGCCCTGAAACGAGTACTGCAGCCCGGCCGCCTTCGCGTGGTCGAACGCCTCGCGGATGCGCTTGTCGTCGGTCGGGTAATCCAGCAGCCCGGCCACGATGGCGCGGTCCGAGCCGTGGCCCTCATAAGTGCGGGCAAACGAGTTGTAGAACGTGATGGTGGCGTGCGTGGGCAAGGAGCCCAGCACCCGGATGGCAGCCCGGGCAATGCGCACCACCCCCGCCGTGTGCGAGGAGCTCGGCCCGATCATCACCGGACCGATCATATCAAAAATTGAGCTTTTCTCAGCCATAATTCAGCCTGTAGGCGGGCTAAAGGTACTGAGCCGCGCTACAAAACCAACTTGGGTGGCGCATCGGCCGGGGCACCTTCCTCGGCTGATGCGCGAATTGCACAAAAGGATGCCCGGGAACTGGCGTTTTCCCGTCTTTTTCGTTCTTTGTGACTTCCCACACCACCCACCCACCCTACCTCCTTCTCTCCTTCCCCCCATCCATGTCAAACCAGGAAGAGTTTTCGCCCGCGGTCCTCACCCAACTGCGGCGCTTACAGGAGAAGTATGCCTCTGACGACCAGGATTTAGCGGCTTACCTCGAAGGCCTGTACCACGCCGACTACGTCAATTACTGGGACTACATCGAGCTGGACACGCTGCTGTCGCTGCAGCGGCCGCTGACCAAGATTCCGGACGAGCGCATCTTCATCATGTACCACCAGATTACGGAGCTGTACTTCAAGCTCTGCTTGGTCGAGTACGAACAGATCGGCGATTTGCAGCACCCCGCCCTGGGCGAGCTGGTGCTGCGCCTGGGCCGCGTCAACCGCTACTTCGAAAACCTGATCGACTCGTTCGACGTGATGGTCGACGGCATGGACCGGCAGCAGTTCCTGCAGTTTCGCATGGCCCTGATGCCGGCCTCCGGCTTCCAGTCGGTGCAGTACCGCCTCATCGAAATCAGCTCCACCGACCTGAGCAACCTCGTCGACAAGGAAAAGCACCGCCTGCTGGGCGAAACGGCCGGCCACGATGAGCTGATGGGCTGCATCTACTGGCGCGCCGGGGCCACGCTGGAAACCGACGGCGCCAAGACCCTTACGCTCAAGCAATTCGAGCAGAAATACCACCAGCAGCTGCTCGACCACGCCGCCCGCTTCCGCGAGCGGAACGTGTGGGCCGTGGTGCAGCGGCTGCCCGAGGAGGACCGCCGCCACCCGCGCCTGCTGCGCCAGCTCAAGCAGCTCGACGTGAACGTGAACATCAACTGGCCGCTGATGCACTACAAGTCGGCCGTGCGCTACCTGGAGCGCCAGGCCGGCGACGCGGTGCCCGCCACCGGCGGCACCAACTGGCGCAAGTACCTGCCGCCGAAGTTTCAAAAGCGCATTTTCTACCCGCAGCTGTGGTCCCAGCAGGAATTTGAGGACTGGGGCAAAAGCTGGGTCGACAAAGTGCTGGAGGAAACGGCCCTGGCCAGCACCCGCTAAGCCGAACGCGCATACTAACCGCCCGGGGACGTTCGTTCCCCGGGCGGTTTTGTTATATTGCTGCCCAATAGCCACCAGCCCGCCTATGAAACGCCTGCTCGTAGCCCTGCCCTTGGCCGCCCTCACGCTGCTCGGCACCCTGGCCCACGGCCAGGCGGGCGGCGCGGCCCCGCTGAACACGCTGCCGCGCTACGGCGGCCAGCCCAAGTCGAAAGCCCTGCGCAAGCTCGACCAGGAGTTCATCAACCAGTCGCTGAAGCAGTACGGCAAGGACCGCCGCGCGGCGTCCGAAGGCAGCGTATCGGAGGGCTGGAGCCGCTTTTACGCCAGCGACCTGACCGCCAGCATCAAGCGCTTCAACCAGGCCTGGCTGCTGGACTCGACCAACGCCAACGTGTACTACGGCTTCAGTGCCTGCCTCACCGAGCAGGGCGAGGCTGCCGCCGCCCACCGCTACTTCCAGCTGGCCCAGCGCTACGACGTGCAGCACCAGGGCGCCAGCAAGTACTACGAGCGGCTCACGCTGTATTACCAGAGCCGCAAGCAGACGGCGTCGCGTAGCGCGGGGGCAGTGTAAGCAGTTTCATCTGTTTTTGTATCCGTTTTCAGGTCTGTGCAGCGTACTGTACAGACCTTTGTTTTTCAAACCGACCTGCCCCCTTCAGCAGCGTAAGTGTACGAACTTATATTACAATCATGACCAAAAAATGGCATTGCTACGGAGCGTAGATTGCCGTAGCTTCGGGGTATGCAATGTACGCGGTGCGGCAGC
>NZ_BAAGRA010000025.1:0-84581 GCF_054783195.1 Hymenobacter coalescens
AAGCGGTACTCCTGCTGCGCGCTAAGAAAAACGGTACCCTATCTATGATACTGTAGCAATGCCTCTGGCGGGGCTTTTTCATGCCGGTGGAAGTTGCCTCTGCAGGCTATAGCTTGCCCTCCAGCACTTCTATTTTCTCGGCCAGCTCGCTCCACTGGTCGTTGGCTTTGCCGAGCTCCTTCTTCACCTGCTCAAACTTCACCGTGGCGTCTTTCAGCTGGGCGGCGTTGTTGTAGATGTTCGGGTCGCCGAGCTGCTTTTCGTAGCCGGCCAGCTCCTGCTCCAGCTTGCTCACGCGGGCTTCCACTTCCTGCAGCTGCTTGCTGGTTTGCTTCAGCTCGCGCTGGGTGGTTTCGCGCTCCTGCTGGCTCAGCTCCTTTTTCACCTCCACCGGTTTGGGCTTGGGGGCGGCCGGGGCCGTGAGGCCGAGCTTCTTGGCTTCCTTGGCGCGGTCTTCCTGCCACTGCTCGTACTCGTGGTAGGTGCCGGGGTACTCCTTCAGCTGGAAGTCCTCGATGTACCAGATTTTGGTGGCCACGTTCTCCACGAAGTAACGGTCGTGGCTGATGACAAGGAACGTGCCCTCGAACTGCTCCAGCGCCTGGATCAGGATGTTGACCGACTGCATGTCCAGGTGGTTGGTCGGTTCGTCGAGCAGCAGGAAGTTGGCCTCCGAAATCAGCGTTTTGGCCAGGGCCACGCGGCTTTTCTCGCCCCCGCTGAGCACCTTGATTTTCTTGAACACCGAGTCGCCGGTGAAGAGGAAGGAGCCAAGCACCGTGCGCAATTCCATTTCGGTGCGCTTCGAGCCGGCCTGCACCATCTCCTGCAGCACCTCGTTGTCCACGTTCAAGGACTCTAGCTGGTGCTGGGCGTAGAAGGCCATAATCACGTTGTGGCCCAGCTGGTGGGTGCCCGAGGTCGGCGCCTCCGAGCCCGACACCATGCGCATCAGCGTGGATTTGCCCTTGCCGTTGGCCCCGATCAGGGCGATTTTATCGCCCCGCTCGATGTGCACGTTCGTGTCGCGGAAAATAATTTTGTCGCCGTACTTCTTCGTCACGTGCTCCATGCGCAGGATGTGGCGGCCGGGCTGCACCGAGAAGCGGAAGGAGAAGTTCACCTTGGCCGCTTCGGGCGCCACCGAGTCGATGCGCTCCATCTTGTCGAGCATCTTCTGGCGGCTCTGGGCCTGCTTGGCCTTGGAGGCCTTGGCCTTGAACCGCTCGATAAACCGCTCGGCCTGCCGGATGGCGGCTTGCTGGTTGTCGAAAGCGCCCTGCTGAATTTCGTCGCGCAGCACTTTTTCCTCCTGGTAGAAGGAGTAGTTGCCGGCGTAAGGCACCAGTTTACCGCCCGTCACCTCCACCGTCATGTTGGTGGTGTTGTCGAGGAATTCCCGGTCGTGCGACACGATAATCACCGCCCCTTCGTAGCCGGCCAGGTAGTTCTCAATCCACTTGATCGAGGGCAAGTCCAAGTGGTTGGTCGGTTCGTCGAGCAGCAGCAGGGAAGGCTCCTGCAGCAGGATTTTGGCCAGCATCACGCGCATGCGCCAGCCGCCCGAAAACAGCTTCAGCGGCCGCTGCAGCTCCTCGGTGGTGAAGCCCAGGCCCTCAAGAATTTCCTCGGTGCGGGCCTGCATGGTGTAGCCGCCCAGGGCCTCAAACCGCTCCTGCAGCGAGGCCAGCTTGTCGACCAAATCGTCGGTGTAGTTGTTCTCGAACTCCAGCAGCACCGCGTCGATTTTCTTCTGCAGGTCCAGCGCCTCGGCAAAGGCCTGCATGGCCACCACTAGGATGGGCTCGTGTGAGTCGTAGCTGAGCAAGTCCTGGTTCAGGAAGCCCAGCGTGACGTCCTTGCTCATGCTGATGCTGCCGCCGTCGGGCTTGTATTCGCCCACCAGCAGGCGCAGCAGCGTGGATTTGCCCTGGCCGTTCAGCCCGATGAGGCCGATTTTGTCCTTGGGCTTGATGTGGAGAGAGGCCTTGTCGTACAGCGTACGGGCACCGAAGTGAAAGTCGAGGTCGGAGATGGAAATCATGTAGATACCTTGCAGCGCAGGAAGGGCAAAGGTACGGCGTTTGGGCCGCTTAGCCTTTCTCCTTTGCAACAGCCCGATGAGGTCAGCTTTCCAGGGCAAGATTTTTCTCTTTGGCAATAGCGCCCCACCGACGCCCCGTTGATCCGCTTCGTCACGTCCCTGTGCGGCCTGTTAGCCGCTTTCATTGCGCCCTGCGCATCGGCGCAGGGCATTCGGACAGCGCAGGAACCTGCCTCCGACAGCTGGAAAGAGCGCGGCGTGACGCTGGGCCTGAACTACGGCCGGTACTTATTCGCCGAAGTGGGCCACTACCGCAGCTACGTGTACCGCATGGGGGCGCTGCCGCTATACTCCACCGCGTGGCACTATGGCTGCGAGGTATCCTACCTCGATCGGCTGGTAATAGCCCCTAAAGTGCAGGCCCGCGTCCACGTAGTCTTTGCCAATGTCGGCCTGGCCCCGGTGCTCTACACCGATTTCGACGCGGTAAGCCTGAAGCTGCGGCCGGAAATCGGTTTCAGCTTGTCGAACGTCGACGTGAATTATGGCTATAACGCCGGCGTCGTCAACAACGAGTTTGACAAGGCCAGCCGGCACTTGGTAGCGCTGCGCTACTACCTGGTCGTCAAAAAGCGTAGCCACCGGGAGTATAACCACCAAGGCAAACGCATCCGCTAACCGCTGGGGCTGCCTTCCTGCGAAAACCCAGGGTTGGCACTGCTCCATCGGCTACTGCCGCCAACCACACGCCCGAGCAGGAAAATGTGTACTTTCCCCTGAACCGCAGCCGTTTGGCCTATGCACACCTTCCGTACGCTTCTGCTGCTGACCCTAGCGGCCCTGCTGGCTGGCTGCGCCGCGCCCCGGCGCATCACCCGCCTCGACGGCACCCGCATTCGGCCCGACGAGCTGACGCGGCGCATCCGCGAAATCACCGACTCGGCGCGGGTGCACGGGCTGGCCGTGGCCGTGTTCAACGGCAACCGGGCGGTGTACCGGCAGGCCTTCGGGGTGAAAAACACGGCCACCGGGGAGCCGCTGCGCTTCGACACGGAGTTCTACGGGGCTTCGCTGAGCAAAGCCGTGTTTGCGGTGCTGGTGCTCCGGCTGGTGGAGGAAGGCCAGCTCACCCTCGACGAGCCGCTGCAGAATTACCTGCCGAAGCCCATCTACGAGTACGCCCCGCAGACGCGCTGGCACGATGACTACCGCGCCCTGCGCCGCGACTCGCTGTACCGGCGCATCACCGCCCGCATGTGCCTGACGCACACCACCGGTTTTGCCAACTGGCGCTGGGACGAAAAAGACGAGCAGCTGCGCGTAAACCGGGTACCCGGCACGCGCTACAGCTACTCCGGCGAGGGGCTGGTGTACCTGCAGGTGGTGCTGGAGCACAAGCTGGGCCGCCCGCTGGAGGCGCTGATGCAGGAAAAAGTGTTTGGCCCGCTGGGCATGAGCACCTCCAGCTACCAGTGGCAGCCCCGCTTCGAGGCCGACTACGCCCACGGCCACGGCGCCGACGGCCGGGTGCTGGAAAAGGACAAGGACAACGAGCCGCGCAGCGCCAGCACGCTCGAGACCACGCCCGCCGACTACGCCCGCTTTCTGGAAGCCGTGCTGCAGCGGCGCCTGCTGCGGCCCGCCTCGTGGCAGGAGCTGTTTCGGCCCCAGGTGCGCCTGCGCTCCGTGCAGCAGATGGGCCCGCTGGCCCACCGCGACACCACGCTCTACGACCACCTGCAGCTGGCGTACGGCCTGGGCTGGGGGCTGCTGCAGTCGCCCCACGGCGTGGGCGCGTTCAAGGAAGGCCACGGCGACGGGTTTCAGCACTACTCCATTCTGTTTCCTGGGCGCGGCATCGGGGTGCTGCTGATGAGCAACAGCGACAACGCCGAAAGCGCCTTCCCGGAGCTGCTGCGCGTGACCATTGCCGACGGCTACACGCCCGTCGACTGGCAGAATTATGCCTCCTACCGCCGCGCCCGCCCGGGGCGCTAATCCGGCCCCGGTGCCGACGGGCCGGGCAACGAAACCGGCCCGATTGGGGTAAACCGGCTACCGCATTTTACTGCCTACGCTCCATGCCCGACTACACCGCGCTGTTTCGCCCGCTGGCCGAACATAGCCAGACCATTTACTTCGCGTACCGGCCCGATACCCGGCGGGTCACCTACGTGAGTCCCGCCTATAAGCGGGTGCTCGGCAGCCCGCCCGAGCGCGTCGACGAAGACCTGCCCCGCTGGCTGACCGCCCTGCACCCCGATGACCTGGAATACCTGCGCGAGCAGGTGCTGCTGCTGCTGCGCGGCCAGCCGCTGGTGGCCGACGTGGAGCTGCGCCTGCGCCACCCCGACGGCCGCCGGCAGTGGCTGTGCCTCACCGCGGGCCGCAGCCACGATGAGCAGGGCGAGTTGCTGCTCACCGGGTCGGTGCACGACATCACCCATGTAAAAGAGTACATGGCCAATGCCGACAAGTTCAACGCTAAGAAGAACGCCACGCTCGAAATTCTTTCCCACGACCTGTCGGGCCCCCTGCTGGTGCTGCAGCAACTGGCCGAGCACGTGGCCGAGCAGTCGCGCAGCTACGAAAACCCGGCGCTGAAGGAGCTGCTGCGCCTCATGCGCGTCACCTGCCAGGAAAGCGTGGATCTGATCCGCGACTTCGTCAACCAGGAGTTCCTGGAATCGGCCAACGTGGACCTGAAGCTCACGCGCCTGAACGTGGTAGCGCTGCTGCGCGACCTGCTCGACAGCTACCAGAGCGCGCAGCACCTGCTGGCCAAGCGCATCGGCTTTCGCAGCAGCTCGGAGGCCGTGTACGCTTACATCGACGACAACAAGTTTCAGCAGGTCATCAATAACTTGCTCAGCAATGCACTCAAGTTTACCCCCGACGGGGGCACCATTGAGGTAAGCGTGGAGGAACAGCTGGGGCGCGTGCTCATCACGGTGCAGGACAGCGGCATCGGCATTCCGGCTAAGCTACAGCCCCTGCTCTTCGAGAAATTTACCAAGGCCCGGCGCCCCGGCCTGCGCGGCGAGCGGACCATCGGCCTGGGCATGTCCGTCATCAAGACGCTGGTGACCCTGCACGAGGGCAGCATCCGGTTTGAGAGCGAAGAAGGGCGGGGCTCCACGTTTGTCATCGAACTGCCTACCGTGCCCGACGACGTACCCAGCCAAAGCCAATAACCCCGAGCCACCCGGCGCGGCCATAACCGCGACCGGGCCGGGCTGCGTATGTGGAGTGCACCCGCCGCTGCCACTGCCATGCCTGATATTCAAACCTTTATCCTACGTTGCCGCCGCCCGGCAGCCTTCCTGCATGCCTCATTGCTGGCCCTGCTGCTGGGCGCGGCCGCTTGCGAAGGCGACGACAAGGAGGAGCCCGCTCCGCCCGACAGCGTGGCGTTTACCCAAGCCGGCCTCTATCCCGAAGGCGTCGCGTACGACGCCAAACACGGTTACTTCCTCGTCAGCTCCCAAACGCGCGGCAGCGTGGGCCTCGTGCGCGACGATGGCAGCTACAGCGTCTTCGTCAACGACCCTGCCCTGGTGTCCTCCATCGGCCTGCACGTGGACGACGCCCGCAACCGCCTGCTCGTCGCCGTGTCAGACCCGGGGTACAACGCAACCCGCACCAGCGCGGTGACGCAGCGCAAATTGGCCAAGCTGGCCGTGTTCAACCGCGACAACAAGCAGCTCATCGCCCTGGTGGACCTGGGGGCGCTGCGCCCGGCCCTGAACCACTTCGCCAACGACATTGCCGTGGACGCGCAGGGCACTGCCTACGTCACCGATTCGTTTGCGCCCCTCATTTACCGCTTCGACGCGCAAGGCACGGCCAGTGTGCTGGTGGAAAACAGCCAGCTGGGAGCCCCGGCCGGCGCCTTCGGGCTGAACGGCATCGTGGTGCACCCGGATGGCTACCTGCTGGTGGCCAAAACCAACGAGGGCGCCATCCTGAAAGTGCCACTTAACAACCCCGGCGCCCTGAGCCGCGTGACCATCGGCCCAAGCCTGGCCGGGGCCGACGGCCTGCAGCTGGCCGACAACAACACGCTGCTGGTGGTGTGCAACGCGCAGGCCCGCGTATTTCGCCTCGCTAGCACCGACGGCTGGACCAGCGCCGCCGTGTCGGGCACCTTCAGCACGCCGCCGGTGTACCCCACCACGCTGGCCCGCCGGGCCGACCAGCCGTACGTGCTGTACTCCAACCTGAACGCGCTCCAGGCCAACCAGCAGCCGCCCGTGGCCACGTTCAGCATCAACCGGGTGAGCTTCTAGGGTCAGTGGACAGTAGCTGAAAAGACAATAAGCCATCATGCTGAGCTTGTCGAAGCATCTCTACTGATAGTAATTTCTATCCAACGAAGCGGTAGAGATGCTTCGCGGGGCTCAGCAGGACGTTCATTTTGCTTCGTGTTCACACAGCCCTTACAGCTCGCTCAACTCCTCCGCTAGCTTGCGCGGCACGCCCACGCTGTTGAGCAGGCCGCTGTTGACGCCCTGCAGCCAGATGGTGAACACGCTGTAGCGCAGGTCGCGGTCGGAGCGCACCGTCCCAACTTTCAGGGCCTCGCCGCGGCGGCGGGGGTTATCGTTGCGCACCACCAGCACGTTGGCGGCTTTGGATACCACTTTGGTCAGGAAGGTCTGCCGGTCGGGGCCGCCGCCCTTGCCGCTGAGCATGTCCACTTTCAGATCGGAGTAGCGGGCCCACATCGTGCCGGTTACCTGCTGGCGGTTTACCTGCAGCCGCACCCGGATGTGGCGCACCTGTCCCCGCTCGAAGCGGGCGAAGCGCGTGGGCTCGGTGATGGAGTTCAGAATGGCAAAGGGTGCCGGCCCAAACGTGCCCTCCAGGCGGTGGCGGCCCTGCGCATCGAGCAGGGGTAGCCAGGCCGTGACCTGCAGGCGGCAGCGGTCCTGCAGATACGCCGTGACGCGCAGCACCGCCGGGCGCGCGGCCGTCATGCGCCGCGGGTCGTTGGTGAGGTTGGTACCCGTGCCGTTGAAGCGGGTGATACGGAAATAGCCCGGCCGGCGGGCGCGCTGCCCGGTAAACTTGATGGCCAGCAGAAAGTCACGCACCCGCAGCGTACGCACGTCGAGGCGAAACGGCAGGCGGCGCACGTTTTCGGGCGTCACCAGCGCCAGCTTGCTGCCCAGCGGGTACTTGGCGTTGCCGATGATCTGCAGACGCAGGCTGCGCAGCTCCACCGTCTGCGCCCGCACCGCCTTGCGCAGCAGGCCCCCGAAGTCCAGCCCGGTGACGGCCACAGTGGGCACCCGCAGCGTGAGGTGCGAAGCCTGGTGTCCCTTGCTGCGCGCCAGCCCGTCGGGCGACATGGTGGGCCGGATCAGCCCGCCGCTCAGCTGCAGCGTGCGGGCGCGGGTGTCCAGGCGCAGGCCCTGCCAGCCCACGCGGTAGTAAGGCGCATCAATGGTGAGCTGGCCGGGGCCGCTGCGCGCCGTCCAGTCGCGGGCGTACAGCACCCGGCGCGGGTCGCGGGCCGCGGCGGCGTCCACGCGCACGTCGGTACCGTGCAGGTGCAGGTCGGCCAGCTGCGGGGCCAGCTTGGTGCGCGTCAGGCGCAGCCGCCCGCCGGCCACCACCACGTGCCCCAGCAGCACGCGCCGCAGGTAGGGCGCCAGCGCTTGGTGCAGGGGCGGCGGGGCCTGGGCCGGCAAAGCCAGCGCGAGGCGCGGCGCGGTCAGCAGCAGTGAATCGGCCTGCAGAATGCGGCGGCGCAGCTGCTGGGGGTTCAACCCGGCCAGCGCCAGGCGGGGCAGCCACAGCGTGGCGCGGGCGGCGCCGGCCGGCTGCTGGCCGTCGGTTACGGGCTGCACCCCCAGGGAATCGATCTGGAGCCGCCGCCCGCGGGAACTGAAGCGGGCCGCCCCGAGGCGCAGGTGGTGACCGGGCACGTTGGCCTCCAGCCCGTCGACGGTCAGCTCCACGGTGGCCGCATAGCTCAGGCGCATGGAATCCTGGGCCGCGCCGCGGCTGATGAGCACGTCGGTGGCGGCGAGGCGGCCCTGGCGCAGCCGGGTGCGCGCCGGTCCGTGCAGCCCCGAGGCCACGCGCACGTCGTCGATGAGCAGCTGGTTCAGCCGAATGCCGGGCAACCGCGTGGGCAGCTGCTCGTGCAGGGGCTTGCCGGCCGCCGGACGCTGGGGCGTGCTCAGCACCCGGGCCCGCACCGTGCGGATGCGCAGCGTATCCACGCTCACTACCTCGCCCCGCAGCAGGGCCCCCAGCCCGATGCCGGCCACGCGCACCTCGTCGACGGTGAGCAGCACCCAGGGCGCCGGCTGCCCCGCGGCCGGCTGCCTGCGGGGCCAGCCGGTGGGCCGCAGCCACACCCGCCGCAGCGTAACGGCGCGCTGCGCGAAGCTGCTGCGCAGGCTGCCGATGCGCAGCTCGTAACGCCCCTGCGACTTGGCCGCCACCTGCCGCTCCAGGGTGCGCCGCAGCCAGGGGTCGAACAGCCGGGCGGCCACCACGGCCAGCCCCAGCAGCCCCAGTAAACCCAGCAGCCACCACAGCCAGCGAAAGCGCCGGCGGGCGGGCGGCGAAGCGGCGGGAACGGCAGCGGTGGAAGCGGAAGTCGAAGACACGGCGGGCAGCAAGTAGGCTTCTAACGCAAAAGCCGCCCCCGCGGCCGGATGCGCGGCGGAGTTGGGGCGTCACGGCCTACCTTCGCCCCGTTCTGCCCTCTCAGCCCGCTTATGTCTTCGCTCGTTTCCCCCGATCTGGCCGCGGCCCTGCTGGCCACCGTGCGGCACAGCTTCCGCAGCTACCAGACGCTGGCCGATAAAGCCCTGGCCCAAATCACGCCCGCCGAGTGGCTGTGGCGCCCCGAGCCGGGCTCCAACAGCGCGGCCGTCATCGTGCAGCACCTGACGGGCAACCTCCGCTCCCGCTTCACGGACTTCTGGACCACCGATGGTGAGAAGCCCAACCGCCGGCGCGACGCGGAGTTTGAGGAACCCACCTCCGCCGACGGCATCGCGGCCCTGCAACAGCAGTGGCAGGCGGCCTGGCCGGTGCTCTGGGCCGTGCTCGACCACCTGGAGGCGCACCCCGAGGACTGGCTGCGCACGGTGTACATCCGGCAGGAACCGCACACGGCGCTGGCGGCCCTGCAGCGGCAGGTGGCCCACTACGCCTACCACACCGGGCAGCTGGTGCTGCTGGCCAAGGCCATCCGCGGAGCGGCGTGGCAAACGCTGAGCATTGCGCGCGGCCAAAGCGGGCCGTTCAACGCCCAGATGCAAAACCAATATGGCCGCAACGCCAACCTTGACGGCCCTTCCGGAGTTTAAGCGCCGCGTATGCTAGCCATTACTTCCCTGCTCAACCCGCAGAACGCCGCCCGGATCAACGGCATCATCCAGAGCCTGGAGGACGAGTTCGGGCTCGACGACGTGCAGGCCACGCCCGATCCGCACATCACCTACCTGCTGGCCGGCATTAACAAGCACGAGGCCCTGAAGGAAGTGCTCGAGGACATCGCCACCACTACCGCGCCCTTCGAGGCGCACACCACCGGCCTGGGGCTATTTCCGGGCCCAAACCCGGTCATCTATATTCCGGTGCTCCGCTCGGATGCGCTGAACCGCCTGCACCACCGCCTCATCACGGCCACCCTGCCCCTGTGTCTGCGCACCGATAAGTTCAGTCAGCCCGAGCTGTGGCTGCCGCACATCTCCCTGGCGCTGCACGATACCACGCCCGAGCTGCTGGGCCCGGTGCTGCAGTACCTGAACGAGCAGACCTTTAACCTGAAGCTGCGCATCAGCAACCTGGCCATCCTGCGCCAGGAGGGCGAACAGTTCATTCCCGAGGAGGTTTATCCACTCGAGGGCGAAGATGAATGAGCAATGAGCAATGAGCAATGCGGCTACGCCCGCTCACCGGCCCGGTTTCACCCATCGTTCATTGCGGATTGTTCATTGATCATTCCCTTACTTTGCCCCGCACCAACTCTCTCTCCATGACTGCTTATTCCATCGTACTCGCGCTGCACTCCTGGTCGCGCTGGCTGGTTCTCATCTTCGGGCTGATTGCCTTGTTCCGGGCCTTCACCGGCTGGCAAAACCGCCGGCCCTACGTCGGGGCCGACAACGGCATGGGCGCCGCCTTCGTGGGCTCTATGCACCTGCAGCTGCTGCTGGGCCTGATTCTGTACTTCGCCCTGAGCCCCTTCGGCGTGAAAGCGTTCGACGCGGCCGGCTCGGCCGTGATGAAGGACGCCGGCGCCCGTTTCTGGGCCGTGGAGCACATCACAGTCATGATCCTAGCCGTCGTCTTCGCCCAGATCGGCCGCTCGCTCTCGAAGAAGGCCACCGACCCGGTGCTCAAGCACAAGCGCGCGGCCATCTACTTCGGCATCGCGCTGCTGCTGGTGCTGCTGATGATTCCGTGGGGCGTGTGGAACCCCGAGCGGCCGCTGTTCCGCTTCTAACGCGCAGGGGCACTCGTACGCCACCATTTAGCCGCCCGGCTCCGCACTGCGGGGCCGGGCGGTGCTTTTCCGGTGTCTTGGCGAAGCGCGCGGCCAAACCGTGAAAATCCAGCAAAAAGCCCGTTGTCGCCTACTAGCCCTGCCGCTTTGCGTATCTTACCCGCCTAGTTGCTGCCCGATACCCAACTTGGCTATGGATTCGACCTCTACCCCAACCGCGCCCGCCGCGCACCTAGCCGTGGATGCCCCGGCCGCCCACCCGCACGCGTCCTGCCTGAACTGCGGCCAGCCCGTGGCCGAGCGTTTTTGCGGCCACTGCGGGCAGGACGCCCACCACACCCATCGCTTCACCCTGCGCTACCTACTCCTGCACGACTTACCGCACTCCATCTGGCACGTCGACAAGGGCGTCGGGTACACGTTTTGGCAGATGATGACGCGGCCCGGTGCCGCCTTGCACGAGTACATGGCCGGCCGCCGGGCCCAGCACTTCCGGCCCATCTCCTACCTGCTGCTGATTACGGCCGTGAGCATGCTGCTGCTCTCGGCGGTGGGCATGAGCGCCGTGCCCCCCAGCCAGCAAAACGACATGCCGCGGCTGCTGCAGCTGATGCTGGAGCGCTACATGCAGCTCTATGCCAAGTACCCGACGCTGATTTACCTGGTGGTATTGCCGGTCAATGCGCTATTGGCAGCGTGGCTGCTGCGGCCGGCCCGGTTCAACTTCGCCGAGATGCTGCTGAGCCAGGCCTTCGTGTCGGGCACCACCACCATCATCTCCTCCCTCGTCATGCTGCCGCTGTTGCTGCTGATACCGCATTTTCCGGCGTTGCAGTCCCTACTGATGCTGGCCATGCTGCCCTACATGGCTTACGCCGCGTGGGTGTACCGCCAGCTGCTCGAACCGGCGCGCATTCCGGTGGAGGACAAATGGGTGCGCAGCATCGGCACGGTGGTGCTGCAAACGGTGGTACTGCTGCTCACCATTGTGCTGGTGCAGGTGGCTATCCTGGTTTCGCTCATCCGCCAGGACCCCTCGCTGCTGAAAGACTTCAAGGCCCAAACCGCCCGGAAGACCCCGATCGAGCAGCCCCGCCGCTAGCGCGCCAAGCGGATCCGTACCGGCGGAAACCGTTGGCTATCCTACCCTAGCTCTGAGGGTGTGTCAGAGAATTTCAACTGTGTCTGTTTTGCACAAGACATTCCCTAATGGTGTAGCTAAATAATTAAGGCTTTTCCCCAATATATACTGGCCGATAATGTACCATCATTGCCCCGTTATCCATTAGCTAATGAATAGTATTCGAATCGATATCAAATTTGGGGAAGCGCCTGACTTCCCGTCATCCCCGCTATTGGCAGCCGAAGCGGTTATTGATAATGAACCGCCCTTTTCTTGGATCGATTTACCAGTAGATATCCTGGCCTTGCGGGAATCCGTCGAAAAGTCTGGCCGCTATTTTATTTGAACTTGCGGTTGCGGTATCCCGGAATGCGCCGGCATCGATAGTGAAGTAAAGGTCGTGCACACTTCAAATTCGGTAATCTGGGACATTGCGAATAGGCGATTTGATGCTCATAAGCGCTTTGAATTTGCCAAAGCAGCGTACGATGCCGAAGTGGCCCGCGCTTGGAATGAATATGTGCAGACATTTAAGGCATATCGTGCCGCCGGAATCAACTTTAATTTATCTGGCGTCACGGATACGCTTGTCCAAGAAACCATTATTAAACCCTCTGGATAGCCGCCATTAAACGCTGACATGCGAAACGCCCGCTGCGGAATATCGGCAGGCGCCGTTGCGGGAGCCGATTTACACAACCTTATAAAGAGACAAACAAAAACGCCCGCCGCTGAATCCAGCGGCGGGCGTTTTGCTTGGGGGTGCAGTGGAGTCTTACTGGCCCAGCACCATCGCGAAAATCAGCGGGGCCACAATCGTGGCGTCCGATTCGATGATGTACTTCGGGGTGTCCTGGCCCAGCTTACCCCAGGTAATTTTCTCGTTGGGCACGGCGCCGGAGTACGAGCCGTAGGAAGTCGTTGAGTCCGAAATTTGGCAGAAGTAGCCCCACAGCGGCACGGAGGTGCGCTGCAGATCCTGGTGCAGCATGGGCACCACGCAGATGGGAAAGTCGCCGGCAATGCCGCCGCCGATCTGGAAGAAGCCCACTTTGCTTTCCTCCTGGGCGTTCTGGGTGTACCAGTCGGCCAGGTAGATCATGTATTCGATGCCGGTGCGCACGGTGTGCACGTTCTGGATGTCGCCCGAAATGACGTGGCCGGCGAAGATGTTGCCGAGCGTGGAGTCTTCCCAGCCCGGGCAGATGATGGGCAGGTTTTTCTCGGCGGCGGCCAGCATCCAGCTGTCCTTGGGGTCGATCTGGTAGTACTGCTCCAGCTCGCCCGACTTGAGGATCTGGTAGAAGAACTCGTGGGGGAAGTACCGCTCACCCTTCTTGTCGGCCTGCTCCCAGAACTTGAGCACCGAGTGCTCGAGGCGGCGCATGGCTTCCTCTTCGGGGATGCAGGTATCGGTGACGCGGTTCATGTGGCGCTCCAGCAGGGCCTGCTCGTCGGCGGGCGTCAGGTCGCGGTAGTTGGGCACGCGCTCGTAGAAGTCGTGGGCCACCAGGTTGAAGATATCTTCCTCCAGGTTGGCACCCGTGCAGCTGATGATTTGCACCTTGTCCTGGCGAATCAGCTCGGCCAGTTGGATGCCCATTTCGGCGGTGCTCATGGCACCCGCCAGCGTAATCATCATTTTGCCGCCTTCGGCGAGGTGCTTGTTGTAGCCTTCGGCCGCGTCAATGAGGGCGGCGGCGTTGAAGTGGCGGTAGTGGTGCTTGAGGAAGTTGGTTACGTTCATTGCGGGTTGGGTTGTACGGGTGTCTACGGGCTACTTGAACCGAAACACCGGCCCCTAACGCAGCCCCCACGGGCGTAGTTCACGGACCGATGCTGAATTTTCAGGCAGTACGCGCTACCCGCGCGTGGGCTCCTCGATGATGAGGTTGTGGTTGGTGTAGATGCAGATATCGGCCGCGATGTGCAGGGCTTCTTCCACCATCTGGCGGGCCGTCAGGTGCGGGGCGTGCTTCTTCAGGGCCAGGGCGGCGGCCTGAGCAAACATGGCGCCCGAGCCGATGGCGGCCACGTCGGAGTCGGGCTCCAGCACGTCGCCGGTGCCGGCAATGATGAGCAGCTCGTCCGCGTCGGCCACCACCATCATGGCTTCCAGCTTGCGCAGGTACTGGTCCTTGCGCCAGTCCTTGGCCAGCTCGATGGCGGCCCGCTTCAGGTTCTGGCCGAAGGCGCCGAGTTTTTCCTCGAAGCGCTCCAGCAGCGTGAAGGCATCGGCCGTGGAGCCGGCAAAGCCCGTCACCACCTTGCCGCCGTGCAGCTGCCGGATTTTGCGCACGTTGTTCTTGGCCACGTGCTTGTCCATGGTGGCCTGGCCATCGGCGCCCACGGCAATTTCGCCGTTGTGCCGGATGCCCAGGACCGTCGTCGAGCGGATTTTCGTCATAGTTCTTGGTCGAAGTAGTCGTTGTCGAGGCGTTTCAGTTGAATAGTGCTTTCAATACTTACCCCAACGCTGTAGTCAATCATCAGCTGAGCTAATTCGTTGCCATCAATTAGCACCAGGTTGAGATTTGCTGGCCGGTAAGCACGAGCTTCTGCTGAAAATCGGGACGTCGTAATAAATGCGCCTTTAGTCGCACCTTTTTCCAACAACGCCCCTGCAAAGGCTTGGATATCGGGTCGGCCAACCGTGTTGCCACTCTGCCAACGCTTGGCCTGGACATACAGCTTGTCGAACCCAAGCCGGTCGGCTTTGATAACTCCATCCAGACCTCCATCCCCACCGCGCTGAAAAGCTTCACCTGCCTCGGCGAAAGAGCCACCGTAACCCATGCGTACTAACAGGTCAACTACAAGCCTTTCGAAAGCTTGCCAAGGCAACTGCACCATGCGTTCAAGCAAGTCTTGCTTCAGCGCGGCGTCCCACTGATGGTAGGCACTGTTTAGCACGTCACGCGGGGAGGCCGTAACGGCAGCAGGAGTAGTAACGATGGTCCGGCCCGACGCTCCCCGATTGATTTCTTCTAGCTTTTCTCGAAAGCTGGGGAAACGCTGTCGCAGCAAAGCCAAGTTGATGGCTAGGGGGTTCTCGCTTAGCAATACGCGCCCGGGTTCCGTAATGCGCATATACCCACGCCGAGTGCTTTCCAACAAGCCCGCCATCTTCAGGTAAGAGCGGGCCCAACTAACTCGGTCTTTGAAAATCAAACCGCTGCCGCTTTCATATACAGCTTCTCTGTCGGCATCAGCCAAGTGAAGCTGTTCTGCTAAGTGTTGAGCGGAAGCCGAAAGCGTGTGTTCTTCGCCGTCTGTGGCCAGTTGCAACACGGGCAGCATCAGGGATTGGAAGTCGGGAATAGGCATTGGTGGCGCGAAGGTAGCCGATAAAATAAACTGCCCCCGCTCCTCTTGTCCTGCCCAGTGTTTGGTCTAAGTCAAACACCTTCTAGGAAGGAGGAACGGGGGCAGTTTATTGCTTATAATCAAATGAGCATGCGCATCGGGTCTTCCAGCAGGCCTTTCAGCGTTTGCAGGAAGGCAGCGCCGGTGGCGCCGTCCACCACGCGGTGGTCACAGGAAAGGGTCACTTTCATCACGTTGCCGATGACGATCTGGCCGTCCTTCACCACGGGCGTCTGCTTGATGCCGCCCACGGCCAGGATGCAGGCATCCGGCGGGTTGATGATGGCCGTGAACTCCTCGATGCCGAACATACCCAGGTTGGAGATGGTGAAGGTGCTCCCCTCCCACTCCGAAGGCTGCAGTTTCTTGCTCTTGGCCTTGCCAGCCAGCTCTTTCACCTCCGTGGCAATGGCCGAGAGGCCTTTGCCGTCGGCGTTGCGCACCACGGGCACCAGCAGTCCTTCGTCCACGGCTACGGCCACGCCGATGTTGACCACTTTGTTCTGGCGGATCTTGTCGCCGAGCCACGAGGAGTTGACGGCCGGGTGCTGCTTCAGTGCCACGGCGGCCGCCTTGATGACTAGGTCGTTGAACGACAGCTTCACCGGGGACAGCTCGTTCAGGCGCACGCGCGCTTCCATCGCCTTGTCCATGAAGATTTCCATGGTCAGGTAGAAGTGCGGGGCCGTGAACAGGCTCTCGGAGAGGCGGCGGGCAATGACCTTGCGCATCTGCGACACCGGCGTATCGGTGTAGGTGCCTTCGGCGGCCTGCGGGGCCGACGCAGCGGCCGGGGCTGCCTGAGCGGCCGGCGCGGCGGCCGGTTGCGGAGCAGCGGCGGGTTGAGCGGCCGGCGCGGCGGCCTGGGGCTGAGCGCCCGGCTGCACGTTCTCCAGGTCGCGCGACACGATGCGGCCGTTTTCGCCCGAGCCCTTCACGGCGCTCAGGTCGATGCCTTTGTCCTGGGCAATGCGCTTGGCCAGCGGCGACACGAACACGCGGCCCCCGGCGGTAGCTGTGGCGGGCGCGGCGGCCGGTGCGGTAGCAGCAGCAGTAGGCGCCGGGGCCGGAGCAGCCTCAGCGGCCGGTGCGGCTTCGGGGGCGGGCGCGGCGGCCGGCGCCGGTGCGGCACCACCCGACTGCCCGCCGATCAGGGCCTGTACATCGGCGCCTTCTTCGCCGATGATGGCCAGAATACCGTCGACGGGCACCGACTCACCGTCCTTCGGACCGATGTAGAGCAAGGTGCCGTCCTCGTAGTTTTCCAGCTCCATCGTGGCCTTGTCGGTTTCCACCTCGGCCAGCACGTCGCCGGATTTCACTTTGTCGCCAACCTTCTTGAGCCAGCTGGCAATGACGCCTTCCGTCATCGTGTCGCTCATCTTGGGCATGCGCACGACGGTGGCTTTCTTGCCGTTGCCGGCCGGGGCAGCCGGAGCTGCTGCGGGCGCGGGGGCCGGTGTAGCCGCTGCCGGGGCCGGGGCGGGAGCCGTAGGAGCAGCCGGAGCCGGTGCGGCCGGAGCTTCGGCAGGTGCCGGTGCCGGAGCCGGGGCAGCCGCAGGAGCGCCGCCGCCGCTCACCTGGCTCAGCAACCCGGAAATATCTTCGCCTTCTTTGCCGACGATGGCCAGTACGCCATCCACCGGCACCGATTCTTTCTCTTTCGGACCGATGTAGAGCAAGGTGCCGTCCTCGTAGTTTTCCAGCTCCATGGTGGCCTTATCGGTTTCCACTTCCGCGAGGATGTCGCCGGACTTTACCTTGTCGCCCACTTTTTTGAGCCACGCGGCGATGACGCCTTCCGTCATCGTGTCGCTCATTTTGGGCATTTTTATGATTTCGGCCATTGCTAGTCGTCAATTGAGTTCAGGGGGTCAAAAATAGACCGGATTTTTTCCGGCCGCAAACCCGATTTACCGCAAACGATTCCAGTGCGCTGCGGGTATTCTGCGCGGGAAAGTGCGCGCTTACTCTGCTAACTGTCTCCCGTCCGAAGAGTTGCCGTGACGGGCAAAGTATGCGCCGCCAAGCCTCTACACCAGGTGCCCGGTATCCATGTAGGTGCGCAGGCTGAACATGGAGCCTGTGTAGTGCACGCGGTACAGGCACAGGTTGCGGTGCTCGAAGTGGTCCATGCAGCTCAGCGGGTAGTTCAGCAGCTGACACAGCAGCACACGCATGGCCCGGCCGTGCATGCACACCAGCACGGTTTCTTCCTCGGGCCGGCCGCGCAGCACTTCCTCGATGAAGGGACGCTGACGGGCGGCCACTTCCTCCGGACTTTCGCCGCCGGGCAGGGCCAGGTGCGTCTCGCCGCGCTGCCAGGCCCGCAGCAGGCCATGGTACTCGATGTCTTCTTCGGGCGTAATGCGGGTGCCTTCGCGGTGGCCCCAGCTGATTTCGTCGAGGGCGCGGTGCCGCTCGTGGGGCAGGCCAGCGTCGAGAAACGGCTGAATGGACTGCTGGGTCCGCATCAGGGTGGAGATGTGCACGCGGTTGAACGGCACGCCTTGGTAGGCCGCGTGAAATTGGGCGGCCTGCTGGTGGCCCGTGTCGTTGAGAGGGGCATCGACACCGCTGCCCTGCACGATGCCGCGCACGTTGAAGTACGTCTGGCCGTGGCGAATGAGGTAGATTTTCTTGACCACGCGGGTTTGGGGCGTAGTTTTGCTGGATGGGGAGCCCAAAGTAGCACTTTAGCGCCCCCGGACCGTTTTTGCTGAACTGCCTTATGCTGCCTGCTTCCCCTACCCTGCCCACGGTGGCCGAACTCAACGCCTGGTCGCGCAATACGATGGGCGAACATCTGGGCATCGAAATTACCGCCGTGAGCGAGCGGGCCATTGAGGGCCGCATGCCCGTGGACCACCGCACGCACCAGCCGATGGGGCTGCTGCACGGCGGGGCATCGGTGGTGCTGGCCGAAACGCTGGGCAGCATCGGAGCAGTGCTGCAGGTAGACCGTACGCGCTACGCCTGCGTGGGGTTGGAAATCAACGCCAACCACATCAAGAGCGTGCGCTCGGGCTACGTCGTGGGCCGGGCCGAGGCCTTGCACCTGGGGCGCACCACCCAGATCTGGGAAATCCGCATCCGCCACGAGGAAACTGACGTGCTGGTGTGCGTCAGCCGCATTACCATGGCCGTCATTGAGCTGCCGGCCAAAAAGCTACCGGCGTGAGCGTAGCCGCCCAGCCTTCCGCGGAAACGGCTGCCACCGCCACGCTGCGGCGGCTGGTGGCCCTGGCCCTGCGCCACGAGGGCGCGGTGGCCCTGTGGCGCCTGCCGCACGCGCCGGCGCCCGTGCTGCTGCTAAGCCTGCGGCCGCTGCACCTCTCGGGCCTGCCGCCGTCGCTAGAGCCCGCGGCGCCGGCCGGCTTTGCCTTCTACCCCTTTCAGGACGGCGACACGGCCGAGGCCATGCTGCTGCCGGCCGACGTGGTGCTGGACTTTTCGGCCGGGCAGCAGCTTCGCCTCTCGCACGCCTTGCCGCCCGAGGCCGTGGCCGCCGTGCAGCGCGTCATCCACGAAACGGCCGAGCCCGAGCAGCTGGCCTGGCACGTGAGCCCGCAGCCCCTGCCCGCCACCGCCGACCGCGGCAGCTACGAAACCCTGGTAGCGCAGGGCGTGGCAGCCATCCGCACCGGGCAGATGACCAAAGTGGTATCGAGCCGGGCGGCGCGCCAGCCGCTGCCCCCGGGCTTCGACACCCTGCGCGCTTTCGACGCGTTGTGCCGGGAGCATCCGCGGGCGTTTGTGTCCCTGGTCAGCGCCCCGCAGGCGGGCACCTGGCTGGGCGCCACGCCCGAGGTGCTGGTAGAAACCGATGGCGCGGAGTTCCGGACCATGGCCCTGGCCGGCACCCAGCCGCTGACGCCCGACATCACCGCCAACTCGGCCATGTGGCGGCAGAAGGACATCGAGGAGCAGGCCCTGGTGGGGCGCTACATCGTGAGCTGCTTTAAGCAGCTGCGCATCCGCGACTACGACGAAACCGGTCCGCGCACCGTGCAGGCGGGCAACCTGCTGCACCTGCGCACGGAGTTTCGCGTGGACCTGAAACGCGTGACCTCGCCCACCTTCGCTACCGACATGCTCCGGCTGCTGCACCCGACTTCGGCCGTGGGCGGCATGCCCCGCGAGGCCGCCCTGGCCTTTCTGCAGCGCCACGAGGGCTACGACCGCACCTATTACAGCGGTTTCCTCGGCCCGGTGAACCTGCCGGCCCCGGGCACCTCGCGCCTGTTCGTGAACCTGCGCTGCATGCAGCTGCGCCCGACGGAAGCCATTCTGTACGCCGGCACGGGCCTCACCTCGGAATCGGAGCCGACGAAGGAGTGGCAGGAAACGGAAATGAAGCTGCGCACGGTCGGCTCGGTTCTCGACGCGTAACGGCAGAGCCGCCAAGCCGTTGTGAAATGGCAAGCCGAAGCCTCCGTCAGCATAAGTACCTCTGTCTCATTGAGCGTGCCGGCCCAACCACTAGCCCCGCCCGAAACCAGCACCTGCGGTTTCGGGCGGCTTCGTTTTCCTGCTTGCTGCCGGTTACGGTGCCGGTGCTGTCGGGAAGAAAAACTGGCTCGCGCCCTCCTGCAGAAGCTTCGCCCGCCCTGGCGGCCAGCGGACCGGCTTCGCGTGTCGTGGTGGGATACCTGCCGAGTGGTTATTCGTAAGAGGCCATAACCGGTCTGCGGTCTACCTTTGCCGCGCCCTATTCCGCTCCTGCCCTTGGCCACGCTTCAGCCCATCCACAACATCCCGGAAATCTGCGCCCGGCTCGGCATCACCGACGTGGTGCTGTCGCCCGGGTCGCGCTCGGCGCCGCTCACCATTGCCTTTGCCCGCCACCCCGAGCTGCGGGTGCGCGTGGTGCCCGATGAGCGGGCCGCCGCCTTTATCGGCCTGGGGCTGGCGCAGGCCCAGCGGCGGCCGGTGGCGCTGGTGTGCACTTCGGGCACGGCCGGGCTGAACTACGCCCCGGCGGTGGCCGAGGCGTTTTTTCAGCAGATTCCGCTGGTGGTGTTCACCGCCGACCGCCCGCCGGAGTGGATTGATCAGCTCGATGGGCAGACCATCCGCCAGCCCAACCTCTACGGCCGCCATGCCAAGGCCGCCTTTGAGCTGCCCGTGGACTTTACCCACGCCGATGCCCGCTGGCAGGCTACGCGTCTGGTGAACGAGGCCATCAACATCGCGCAGGCTTTCCCAGCCGGCCCGGTGCAGGTGAACGTGCCCCTGCGGGAGCCGTTTTACCCGAAGGCCGGCGAGGAAATCCAGTACGAACGGGTGCGCATCAGCCGGGAGGTGGCCGGCGCGCCGCAGCTGCCCACGGCCGAGCTGAACGTGCTGCGCCGGGAATTACAGCAAACCCCACGGACCCTTGTGGTGGCCGGCCAGCACGCCCACGACGAGGACCTGCTGCTGGCCCTGCGCCGCCTGAGCGCGGCGTACCAGCTGCCCGTGGTCGGCGACCTGATTGCCAACGTGCACCAGCCCGTCGGGCCCGACTTCGACGCGGCGCGCACCGCGCCGCTGGGCCGGCAGGACGTGTTTATGGTGGTGCCGGAAGCCGGCCTGCGCGAAGCGCTGCGTCCCGAACTGCTGATTACCTATGGTCAGTCGTTGATTTCGAAGGCGCTGAAAAACTACCTGCGCGAGTACCCCCCGAAACAGCACTGGCACATCCAGCCCGCCGGCGCGGTAGCCGATACGTTTCGTTCGCTCACGCGTATCATCCGCATGGAGCCGGCCGCGTTTTTCGAGGCGCTGCTGGCCGGCACGGCGGGCGAGCCGTCGAGGGCCTCGTTCTCCCGCCTGACCTGGCAGGAGCCCGGCGCGGCGCGCGGCGGGGCGGCCGCCCCCAAAGACGCCTTCACCACCCCGTGGCAGCGGGCCAACGGTTGGGCCACCGATTTTCTGGCGGAGTTTCTGGCCCAGCCGAAGCAGCCCTTCAACGAGTTTACGGCCATCTACCGCGCTCTGCGGCGGATGCCGGACGGCGCGGCCCTGCACCTGGCCAACAGCATGGCCGTGCGCTACGCCAACATCCTGGGCCTACCGGCCGGCAGCACCGCCGAAGTATTTGCCAACCGTGGCACCAGCGGCATCGACGGCTGCAACTCCACGGCCGTGGGCGCGGCCCTGGCCCAGCCCGAGCGGCCCGTGGTGCTGCTTACCGGCGACGTGGCTTTTTTCTACGACCGCAACGCCTTCTGGCACAACTACCCCACGCCCAACCTGCGCGTGGTGCTCATCAACAACCACGCGGGGGGCATTTTTCGGCTGATCGACGGACCGCGGCAGCAGCCGGAGCTGGCGGAGTATTTTGAAACGCGGCAGGCGCTAACGGCGGAGAATACCGCCCGCGACTTTGGGCTGCGCTACTTCACGGCCACCACTTTCGCCGAACTAGATAAGGTGCTGCCGGTTTTCTTTGCGCCTTCGTCGAAGGGCAACGCGGCCGTGCTGGAAATCACCACCGACTCGGCCACCAACGCCGCTTTCTTCGAGCAATACCGCGCCGCCGTGCGCACGTCTTTTTCCTCTTGAACAGCCTCTGCGTTCTATGCGAAACCCTCTGCGCCCTTGGCGGGCTAAACAATCGTAACCACGACTTTTAGCCTGCCGCAGGCGCAGAGGTTCACCGCAGAAGACGCAGAGCCCAACGACCCACCATATGTCCCAGCAAGTCACCTGGACGCCCATCAAGGAATTCAAGGAAATTCTGTTTTCCTTCCACGAGGGCATTGCCAAAATCTCCATCAACCGCCCGCAGGTTCACAACGCCTTCACCCCGCTCACGGTGCAGGAAATGATTGAGGCCATGCACATCTGCCGCGACCGGACCGACATCGGCGTCATCGTCCTCACCGGCGAGGGCGGCCGGGCCTTCTGCTCGGGCGGCGACCAGAGCGTGCGCGGCCACGGCGGCTACGTGGGCGAGGACACCATTCCGCGCCTGAACGTGCTCGACCTGCAGAAGCTCATCCGCTCCATTCCCAAGCCCGTGGTGGCCATGGTGGCCGGCTGGGCCATCGGCGGCGGCCACGTGCTGCACGTGGTGTGCGACCTGACCATCGCGGCCGACAACGCCCGCTTCGGCCAGACCGGCCCCAACGTGGGCTCCTTCGACGGAGGCTTCGGTGCCTCGTACCTGGCGCGCATCGTGGGGCAGAAAAAGGCCCGCGAAATATGGTACCTCTGCGACCAGTACGACGCGCAGGAAGCCCTGGACATGGGCCTCGTGAACAAAGTGGTGCCGCTGGAGCAGCTGGAGGAAACCACCCTGCAGTGGTGCCGCAAGATGCTGCAGAAAAGCCCGTTGGCGCTGCGCATGCTCAAGTCTTCGTTCAACGCGGAGCTGGACGGGCAGGCCGGCATTCAGGAGCTGGCCGGCAACGCCACGCTGCTCTACTACCTCTCCGAGGAAGCCAAAGAAGGCAAAAACGCCTTCCTGGAGAAGCGCCAGCCGGACTTCTCGAAGTACCCCAAGTTCCCGTAATGCCCGGCCGCGGCCGGTTTGGGCCCGCATCAGTGATGCGGGCCTTTTTTTGCCCGGTTACGGGCGCGTACCTTCACTAGCGGCCCTCATACGGGCCACCCCACCCGCATGAAAGCATTTGCGCTGCTTCCGCTGCTTACTGCCCTGGCCGCCCCGGCCCTGGCCCAAACCGCTCCCACCCCCGCCGCCCCGACCCGCGTGGTGGAGGCCTCCTGCGGGCAATGCCGCCTGGGCCTGCCCGGCAAGGGCTGCGACCTGGCCGTGCGCCTGGACGGCCGGGCCTACTTCGTCGATGGCACGTCCATTGATTCGCACGGCGACGCCCACGCCAAGGACGGGTTCTGCAACGCCATCCGGCGGGCCGAAGTACGCGGCCAGGTCGTCGACAACCGTTTCGTGGCCACGCACTTTCGCCTGCTGCCCGACTCAACGGCGACGGGCCGCTAAGCATGCTGCCCGCGACGCACGCCCTGCTGGCGCACCTGCAGCAACCGGCCGCCCAGCAGCACGACGCGGTGCGGCAGGCGCTGGTCAATGCCGTGCTGCTGGGCGGCAGCGCGGCCGATGCCCGGGCGCTGCTCGCGCAGTTCCTGCGCCACCCGTTTGACTACGCCCACGCGGCCCTGCTGCCCGTTTTTGAGCGGTACGGCGACGCGGCCCTGGCCGAAGCCGTTTGCGCCGTATGCTGCCCGGCCGGCGAACTGCTGGCCGACGCGCCGCCCGAAGTGCTGACCCTGGCGGCCCGCCTCGGGTACACCGCCGTGAAGCCGCTGCTGGTGCGCTACGCATTTGGCCCGGCCGACTATTACACGGCCAAACACGCCGCCCTGGGCCTGCTGCACCTGGATTGCCAGGACCTGGAGGCTAGCATCCGATCGGCCATCGAAGCCACGCTCGGCAAAAACGTCTTTCCGGAGTTTGTGCCGGCGCTGGTCAGCAAGCTTCCCGACCGCGCCGCGTGGCTGGCCCGGCTCTACGCTTCCGGCACAGAGTACTGCTCCACCGATTGCAACGCCGGCCTCCTGCTCGGCTTTTCGCTGTGCGGCCCCGAAGGGGAAGCGTATTTCAAGCAGGCGCTTTTCAGTCCGGCCTGGGAAGCGCATTCCAGCGGCACCGGCACACGCTGGTTCGCTTACCAGGGCCTGCGTAACCTGGGGCTGACGCTGCAGGGCCTGTACGCCGAGCTGCGGCCGTTGTCGGCCAGCCCGGCCAGCCTGCAGTACCCCCTGGCCGTGCTGCTGGAGCTACTGGCGCTCAAGGTGAACCCGGCCGGGTACTACACCGAAGCCGCCGAGCCGTTCGGGGAGCTGTACCCGGCGCTGTTCGGCCAGGCCAGCGACGGCTCCGACGACACCCTGCTGGAGCTGGCGGCGCTGGTGGGCCGCGAAGACGATGCCCGGCACCTGGAGGCGCTGATGGCGCTGGGCCTGAACCAGGAAGTGCTGCGGCAAAACCACCCGCGCTGATTTGTACGCTCTCTAGACGGAGTTGCTTACACGCCCGCTGCTGAGCGGGCTGGATAGGTTGAGCGCGGCCCTGCCCGTACCCTGCTGCTCATCCGACAGCGCCCCTATTTATCCTACCACGTTAACAATCAACCTCTAACCACCCGTTTGTGTGATTGTGCCGGGTTTGTGCTTCGCCCACCTTTGCGTTGTCGCTTCCCTTGGCCTTTCTCCTATGCAAATTCCTCCCTACGACCGCGTCACCGAGTTTCTGGAGCTTTTTGGTGGCCCCATTGCCCTGGTAAGTGCCGTGGCTTTCAGCAATGGGGTAGCCTACCGCTGGCGGGCCGAGCGCAGCTGGCAGACGCGCAAGCACGTGGTGCCGGTGCTGTACTGGGGGCCGCTGTTTCTGATGACCTGCATGGTGATGCACTGCCTGCGCAACGCGTACGACTCGTATACTTTCATTTCCGCGGGCAAGGCTTCATTCAGCTTCTACCATTATTCACTGCAGCTGTTCGGGGTCTTTTTGTTCTACCAAGCGTACCTGTTGCTGCAGGAGTGCCGCCGCTACGTGCAGGGCGAGCAGCGCCTCCGGCCGCGCCTGTACGGGCATGTGCTGCTGATACTGGCCAGCACCCTGCCGACGTGGGTGTTCACGCCCATCGGGCTGGTGCCCGCCGTCGTGCTTACCATCACCCTGAGCGTGTCGTTGCTGGTTCACCGTTCCGCCCGCAGCGTCGCCTCAACTAACTGCTTGGCGGAAGCGCGCAGGCTGGCCACCGAACCGGTGCTGGCGGAAGCCGTGTAAGCCGCCCGGCGCTGGGCCGGCCCTGATGCCCCAGCTTCCGGCCGCGCTACCGGGCAGGCCGAATTTTATCTCTTGATTTTCTACCCAACAAGCCCTGCCGTGCGGTAGGGCTTGTTGCATAACGGCCCTGTATAAGCCTGGGTGGCCTTATTCAAAATGGCATTGCCAAAATCTCAAAACAGGACAGCATTCTTTATGGACAATTCCGCATTATCAGTACTTTACCCCTACCAAAACCAAACACCTAACCACCGTTCTGCTCATGAAAAAAAATCTACTCCTTTGGGTAGGGCTGCTTGGCCTGTCCCCTACGCTCAGGGCCCAAACAGCCCCGCAGGCTATTGTGGCAACGGCCACGCCCTACGCGGCCGCCTTCGCCGAGGCCTACCAGCGCTACCCGGTTATTCCGCGCGGCATGCTGGAAGCGGTGGCCCACACCCAAACCCACATGCGCCACATTTCGGCCGAGGAACCAGCCAGCTGCACGGGCATGCCGCTGCCGGCGGGCGTGATGGGCCTGTTTGCCGACGGCAAGGGCTACTTCCGCGAGAACCTGCGCACGGTAGCCCAGCTGGCCGATGCCAGCGAGGAGCGCATCAAGGCTGACCCGCGCACCAACATTCTGGCCTACGCCGCCGCTTATGCCCGGCTGGCCGCTGAGCGTCAGCTCAAGGCCAACCTCCCCGCCGAGCACCTGCCGGTGCTCCTGGCCCTGAGCGAGCTGCCGCTCAGCAAGGATGCCGTGGGCTCCTTCGCCCTCGATTCGCACCTCTACAGCGTGCTGTCGTTTCTGGCGAAAGCCGAAAACCAGCAGCGCTACGGCTTTCCCGACCACCGCCTCGACCTGCCGGGCATCTTCGGGGCCAACTACCGGGTGCTGAGCGCCGGCACGGCGCAGGTATCGGAGCACAAGGTGGAAGCCAACGGGCAGGCTTTCGACCCCAGCGGCTCGACGTACGCCGTGGTGGCCTCCACCAACTACGGCCCGGCCATTACGGACCTGACGACCTGCAACTACAGCTCGCGCAACGGCGTGGCCGCGACGCACTACGCCGTGCACACGGTGCAAGGCACCTACGCGGGCTGCATTTCGTGGTTTAAGAACTGTTCGGCCCAGGCCTCGGCGCACTACGTCATCCGCAGCAGCGACGGACAGGTGACGCAGATGGTCACGGAAGCCAACAAGGCCTGGCACGTGGGCTCCGAAAACCCTTACACCATCGGCACCGAGCACGAGGGCTACGTGAACGACGCGTCGTGGTACACCGCGGCCATGTACAACAGCTCGGCCGCGCTGGCACGCGACATCGTGGGCAGCGGCTACGGCATCAGCGGGCTGCGTACCTTCTACGGCGCGGCCACCACGGGCACGCTGAGCACGGGCGCCTGCGTCAAAATCAAGGGGCACCAGCATTACCCCAACCAGACGCACACCGATCCGGGCGTGAACTGGGACTGGGAACGATTTTACAAGCTAGTGAACAACGCGCCGACGGTCACCACGCTCACAGCCGCTTCGGGCACCGTGTACGACTCGGGCGGCAGCGCCGGCAACTACGGCGACGACGTGCGCCAGTGCCAGCTCATAGCGCCCACCGGCGCCACCAGCGTCAGCCTGACCTTCAACAGCTTCGACCTGGAAAGCGGCTACGACCACCTGTTGGTGTACAACGGGGCCAACAACCAGGCGCCGCTGATCGGCAAATTCTCGGGCACCACGAACCCCGGCACCATCAAGGCTACGTCGGGCAAGGTGTTTCTGGAGCTGCGCAGCGACTGCGCCACCACGCGCCCGGGCTTCTCGGCCAGCTGGACCTCCTCGGGGGGCACCACCACCAGCTGCCCCACCGACAGCTACGAAGCCAACGAGACGCTGAGCGCCAGCAAGGCCCTCGGCGTGAACGTGAACAACCTGGCCTACGTGTGCCCGGCGGCCGACGTGGATTGGTACTCGTTTACGAGCAGCAGCACCAACAACAACATCAAGGTGACGCTCAGCACCCTGCCCGCCGACTACGAGCTGGAGCTGTATAACGCCAGCGGCACGCTGCTGTATTCCTCCACTTCGTCGGGCACCAACCCCGAAACCATTACCTACAACGGCGCGCCAGCGGCTACTTACTACGTGCGCGTGTACGGCTACAACGGCGCCACCAGCAACACCACGGCCTATACCCTGCGCGTCTCGACGCAGAGCGTGGCCTGGCGAAGCGCGGGCACGGCGGCCGGCGTGCTGAGCGAGCAAACGCCCGAGCAGCCCGTGGTGCGCATCACCAACCCCGTGGAGCCCGGGGCCAAAGCCTGGCTAACGGTGAGCGACTACGACGGCCCGGCCGAGCTGCTGCTGCGTGACTTCCGCGGCCAGCCCGTGGGCACCGGCACCCACGCCAGCATCACGGCCAACCAGCCGCTGGGCTACCTGCTGCCGGCCAACCTGCGCCCGGGCGTGTACGTGGTAACCGTGCAGCTGCGCACCCACGTGGAGTACGTGAAGCTGCTGGTACAGTAAGCGCTACTGCCGCCACTGCCCCGAAAACGGCCCGGTTCGCCTCGCGCGGTCCGGGCCGTTTTTTGCTACGCTTCGTCCAATACAAGCCGCCCCGGCTTAAGCAGAAAAGGCCGCGGCCGCTTGCGCGACCCAGCCGATTTGCCGAAGTTGAGGACCTTGTGTTGCCTCTGTAAGCCCCACTCCCAGATGATGCGCTACCCTTGTCTGCTACTGCTGCTGGCCCTGCTGACCTCGGGCACCGTGCGCGGCCAAGGCGCCAAAGCCGCCTGCGCCTGTCCCCCCAACGAGTTTGCCGGCACCGTCGCCGATACGGCTTTCCACCTTGCCAGCGGCCGTACGCTGGTGCTCTGCGGCTACCGCAACGAGGACAGCCGGCCGGCCAGCTTTTCGGAGTTTGTGCTGGCCGCCTGCGGGCAGCAGCGCATCGTGGGCTTTTGGGGCTCGTTGCTGACGTGCCGCCTCGCCGTAGCCGGCGACACCTTGCTGGTGCAGCAGCTGGAGCGCCTGCCAACCGGCCCCAACTTCGACTTTCGGGAAACGGTGTGGGCCACCGAGCGGGTGTACTTCGTCGGCGATAAAGCCGTGCGGACCTTTGCCGTGAACCGGCAGCTCCCCAGGTACAGTCGCCAACAGATACGGGCCGCCACCACTGCCTACGAAACCGCCCCGAAAGGGCCGGGCAAGATGGAGCTGGCCCACACGCTGTTTCTGGCGACGATATCCGGCAGCTCGGCGGCCCGGCAATACTTCACCGCGTTCAAGACCCGCTTCGGCGTGCTCGACGGACACGACAAGGAGGAATACCAGAAATTAGCGGCCATGCTGGCGCTCTGGGACCGAAGCCCTGCGTCGGCGGCGCGTTAAATCAGCCCTATTTAGCGTCAGCCGCTTCGGCGGCTACTCCTCACCCCCTTTTACCGTGGCTACGTCCGAGTTGGCCTGGCAGCGCCCCGTAGTTTTTGCGTATCACGCATAGCCCGGCGAGCCAGCCGCGTCCGGGCTCCCGGACGCATGACGCCTATTCGCCTCACCCAGCTTCTTCACCTGACGCAGTACGTGCTGCAAACCCTGCTCATGGGCGCGCTGGTGCTATGGATCGGCGGCGGAATCCCCAGCGGAAGCAGCGGCGCGGCGCCCTCGCTTGGGCCGTTCGCGCTGCTGGCCTTCCTGCTGATTTTGATGGTGGGGAGCAGCCTGTACACCCTCTCGCGCTACCTGCGGCCCGATCTGCGCCGGCCCATCCGCGAAAACCGGCGCGTATACCGCGGCCGGCAGCTGCTGCACAACAGCCTGCTGGGGCTGCTGAGCCTGCCGCCGCTGTTGCTGTACGAAGTCAGCGGCGACCCGCGCCACCTGTTTTACTACGGCCTGATGGGCTGGGGGCTGGCCCTGCTCACCTGGCCCACCCAGCGCCGCTACCAGCGCTGGTTGCTCTCGGCGGAAGGCCGGCGGCGCTAGAAGATGCAGCCGTAGCCCTCGAAGCCGGCGTACCAGGCGTAGAATTCGCGCTTGGCCTGGGTTTCCTCTTCGCTTTCCGCCGCGTCCTGGATCTGCGGCGGGACCGGATACGGCTGCGACGTGGCCGCCCCCGGGTTCTGAGGCGGCGTGGTGGCCGGTGCCGGGACCGGATTGACGGCTGACAACGGACCACCGGCGGGGCGTGGGAACGTGTTCATGGCAGCGAGCTAACTAGGTGGCACAACCGTTATAAGATACGAAAATTCAAATCGTCCGAATTCGGCAGAGCTGTTTTCGAGGGCCGCAACGCCACCAGCCTCCAAGCCTGCCAGGGCGGTGTTGCTGATGCTCCTTTGGCTGGCGCATCCTTTCTTTGGCCTTGGCGGTATCTGACTACCGTTTTCGCTTCTACATCCCGCGCATGCCCGCTACCACCGCCCCCGACTCGCTGCTGCTCAACGGCCGCCGCTACGCTTACGCCGACATTCAACAATACCCCGGCCACGCCGGCGGCGACATCAACGGCTACGAGGCCCGCGTGCTGGCCTTCTGCCGGCAGTGGCTCAACGGCGTGCAGGAGTTTGTGCTGACGACCTCCGGCTCGACGGGCCCCGCGCAGCCCATCACGCTGCGCCGCAGCCAGCTGGTGGCCAGTGCCCAGCGCACCATGAATCACCTCGGTCTGGGCGTGGGCCAGCACATGCTGGTGTGCCTGAACTGCGAGTTTATCGGGGGCCTGATGATGCTGGTGCGCGCGTTTGAGTACGGCCTGCACCTGACCATCACCGAGCCCGTCAGCGACCCGTTTGCGCTGCTGCCGCCCGAAGCGGAATTTGATTTCGCCTCCTTCGTGCCGCTGCAGCTGCGCACGGTGCTGGCCCACGGCCACGCTCCGCGGCTGGAGCGCCTGCAGGCCATCCTGATCGGCGGCGCGGCGGTGGATTACTCGCTCACCCAACTGAGCGGGGCGCTGCAGGTGCCGCTGTACCACACCTACGGCATGACGGAAACCTGCTCGCACATCGCCCTGCGCCGCCTCAACGGACCCGAAGCCTCGGCCTACTACCGCGTGCTGCCCGGCCTGCACGTGGAGCAGGATGCGCGCGGCTGCCTGGCCGTTCGCGGCGACGTGACCAACCAGGAGCTGATTCAAACCAACGACCTGGTGCGTTTCGACGAACACGACCACCACCGGTTCGAGTGGCTGGGCCGGGTCGATTTCGTCATCAACTCCGGCGGCGTGAAGGTGGCCGCCGAAAAGGTGGAACAGGTGCTGGAAGTGGCGCTGGCCGAGCTGGGCCACGCGGGTCGCCGCGCCTTCGTGACGGGCCAGCCCGACGAACGGCTGGGCCAGCAGGTGACGGCCATCGTGGAGGGCGCGCCGCTGAGCGCCGCCGACTGGGACGCGGTGCTGGCGCTGCTGCGCGAGCGGCTGGGCCGCTACGAGCTGCCCCGCGCCGTGCACTACGCCGACCAGTTCGGCCAGACGGCCAGCGGCAAGCTGGACCGCCGCCGCACGCTGGCCGCGCTGGGCCTGTAGCGCCGCCGACCTGGCCAGTGCGGCCGGCCCCGATTGCGAATCGCGTGCGAATGCGTTGCTTTGCAGCCACGACTCCACCCGTCTATTTCGTTTTTTGATGAAACATACCTTGTTGCGCCCCGCGGCCTGGCTGCTGGGCCTGGGCCTGGCGGGCTGCGCCGGTGCCGCTGCTACCACTTCCCCCGCTACCACCGACGCCGTGGGCGCCGCCACGGCCACGGCCGTCGCCGAGTCAGCCGCTTCTATCGCGCAGCCAGCGGCTGACGCCCCCTTGGTGCGCCCCGCGGCCGCTGAACCCTTCCAGACCGTGACGGAGCAGTTTGCCGACCTGCGCATCCTGCGCTACCAGGTGCCGGGCTTCGAAACGCTGGAGCCCAAGCAGAAAGAGCTGCTCTACTACCTCTACGAGGCTGCCCTGGCCGGCCGCGACATCACCTACGACCAGAACTACCGCCACAACCTGCGCGTGCGCCGCACGCTGGAGGCCCTCTGGCCGCTGAACCAGCAACGCATGGCGGCCACCTCCAATACCCAGCAGGTGGAGCAGGCCCAGAAGTTCAACGTGTACGCCAAGCGCGTGTGGTTCTCCAACGGCGTGCACCACCACTACAGCACCCGCAAGTTCGTGCCGGACTGCTCGCGCGAGTATTTCGCTGAGCTGGTGCGCGCCGCCGACCGCAGCACCCTGCCGCTGCTCGGGGGCGAGTCGGTGGAGAAATTCCTGGCCACCATCACCCCCATCATCTTCGACCCGACGCTGGACGCGAAGCGCGTCAACCAGGAAGCCGGGCAGGATCTGGTGGCCACCTCGGCCAACAACTTCTACCAGGGCCTGACGCAGAAGGAAGTGGAGGCGTTCTACGCCAAGAAAATCGACAAGAAAGACCCGCGCCCCGTCTCCTACGGGCTGAACTCGCGCCTGGTGAAGGACAAGTCGGGCAAGGTGGTGGAGCAGCCCTGGAAAGTGGGCGGGCTCTACGGCGAGGCCATCACGCAGATTGCCTACTGGCTGGGCAAGGCCGCCGACGTGGCCGAAAACCCCGAGCAGAAGCTGGCCCTGCAGAAGCTGGTGCAGTTCTACACCACCGGCGACCTGAAAACCTGGGACGAGTACAACATCGCCTGGGTGCGCGACACCAAGTCGCGTACCGATGTGGTCAACGGCTTTATCGAAGTGTACGGCGACCCGCTGGGCTACCGCGCCACCTACGAGGCGGTGGTTTCCTTCAAGGACCTGGAGGCCACCAAGCGCATCAAGGCCATCGGCGACCAGGCGCAGTGGTTTGAGGACAACGCGCCCATCAAGCCTGAACACCGGAAAAAGAACGTGGTGGGCATCACGGCCAAGGTCATTACCACGGTGGTGGAGTCGGGCGATGCCGCCCCCTCGACGCCTATCGGCATCAACCTGCCCAACGCCAACTGGATTCGCAAGGAGCACGGCTCGAAGTCGGTGAACCTGGGCAACATCGTGGAAGCGTACGACCAGGCTTCGGCCGGCGGCATGCTCGACGAGTTCACGCTGACCGACGCCGAACGGCAGCGCGCCCGGCAGTTCGGCTCGCTCGCGGGCAAGCTGCACACCGACATGCACGAGGTCATCGGCCACGCCTCGGGGCAGATCAACCCCGGCGTGGGCACCCCCAAGGAGACGCTCAAGAGCTACGCCTCGGCCATCGAGGAAGGCCGCGCCGACCTGGTGGCCCTCTACTACCTGATGGACCCCAAGCTGGTGGAGATGGGCGTGGTGCCGAGCCTGGAAGTGGGCAAGGCCGAGTACGACAGCTACATCCGCAACGGCCTGATGACCCAGCTGGTGCGCCTGCCCCTGGGCGAAACGGTGGAAGAATCGCACATGCGCAACCGCCAGATGGTGGCCAAGTGGGCGTACGAAAAGGGCCAGAAGGACAAGGTTATCGAGAAGGTGACCCAAAACGGCAAGACGTACTTCCGCGTCAACGACTACCAGAAGCTGCGCGGGCTGTTCGGGCAGCTGCTGCGCGAAACCCAGCGCGTGACGAGCGAAGGCGACTACAACGGGGCCAAGAACCTCATCGAAAACTACGGCGTGAAGGTGGACCCGGTGCTGCACAAGGAAGTGCTGCAGCGCTACCAGAAGCTTAACATCGCGCCCTACGCCGGTTTCATTCAGCCGCGCCTCGTGCCGGTGGAACAGGACGGCAAGGTGGTGGACGTGAAGCTGGAATACCCTTCGGACTTCGCCCAGCAGATGCTCGACTACGGCCGCAAGTACTCCTACCTGCCGCACGTGAACTAACTATTTTGCACTTTTTGAGGTAAAAAGGCCGGCAGCACCTTCGGATGCTGCCGGCCTTTTTGCTTTCTTCGTGTTCCCCTCTCCCTTAGCGTTTATGAAGCACCTCTTCCCTTCCCTGTTTCTGCTGCTGGCCCTGGGCCTGAGCTCTTCGGCCGTGCACGCCCAGTCGGGCACCCGCAACCTGGCCGCGCCACCCCCCGAGGCCGTCCGCTACGAGTACTGCGAGGTGCGCATCGTGGGCAAAGACGTGTACGCCGACTTCGGCTACGGCGCTGAGAAGCTGGGCGGCCCGGAGCTGTCGAAGGTGGAAGTAGGTAAACTGCAGGTATTTGCCACCCCCATTACAGCCCTGAATTACATGGGCAACCTGGGCTGGGAGGTGATTCAGGTGGTGCCCGCCGGCTCCTCCGGCAACATCGACCGGGCCGGCCCCAACGGCAACCGCTACTACGTGCTGCGGCGCCCGCGCTCCTCCACGGGCGTAAACGTGACGCGCTAACCTTCCCGATTTCGTAAAAACCACCGGCGCCCGCCGCAGCTCAGCAGCTGCGGCGGGCGCCGGTGGTTTAGGGCTGGGCCCCGGCTGGGCGCGGGGCGTAGTCGCGGCGGTGCAGGCCCTGCTGCGAGAACAGCCGCTGGCGGCCGCGCACGACTTTGTACAGGTCGCCGAGAAACAGCTTCACGCGGCCGTAGAAGATGGCTCCGCTGATGTCGTCTTCGAGCTTGTCTGCGGTGAGCAGGGCCTGCCGGTAGCCCACGCCGGCGCCCAGCCCGATCCAGCGGAACACGCGCATGTGCCCGCCAATGGTGGGCTCGATGAGCCAGATGTGCTGGCGGGGCGTGCGGTACACGGTGCCGTCGGGGTACTGGTAGCGCAGGTAGTAGCGGCCCAGCCCGGCCTGCACCGGCGTGCTGAGCTCCCAGCGCGGGTTGCCGATGAGCACATACTCGCCGTAAAGCGCGGCGTAGCGGAAGCGCACCTCGTCGCGGGCGCCGGGCGGCACGAAGCTGGGAAACGGGGCCGAGGTGGGCAGCCCGTTGCTGAGGAAGTACAGCCCCACCCCGGTACGCAGGCGGCCGCGCCACTCCACGCCCAGCTTCAGGCCGTTGATGCCCACCAGCTGGCTTTGCAGCAGCGAAAAGCGCTGATCGAACTGAAACACCACGCGGCGGTGCGCCTGCCGCACCCGACTGCTGTCGGGCGGCAGCGCGGCGGCCGCGGCGGGCAGGACCAGGCCGAGCAGGACCGGCGGCAGGGCTTTCTGGACAAATCCTCTCACGCGGCAAAGCTACGCGCCGGTGCGGAGTTGGTTGTGCTCCGGCCCTTGGCGGCGCCCGCGCCGTCGTTTCGCCCGCCCGGCTTTTCGGTTCACCCCCGCGGCCCGACGTTTCGCCCTGCTTGGGGTTCGGTGGGCGCGGCGCGGCGCGTAGTTTTGGCCATACTCTTGCCTGCCGATGCTCACACCCGAACTCGTTTTTTCCCTGGCCAATACGGCCGTGCTGCCGGCCTGGCTGCTGCTGGCCTTGGCCCCGCGCTGGGTGGTCACGCGGCGCCTCATCCGCAGCGGCCTCTGGCTGCTGCTGCTGGCCGCTACCTACGCCGCCCTGCTCGTGGTGCATTACCTCGGGCCGCAGGCCGCCGAAGGCGGCTTCAGCTCCCTGGCCGGGGTAGCGGCGCTGTTTCGCGACCCGTGGGCCCTCACCGCCGGCTGGGTGCACTACCTCTGCTTCGATCTGGCCGTGGGCATTTGGGAAGTGCGCGACGCGGAGCGCCGCGGCCTGCCCCGCTTGCTGCTGCTGCCCGCGCTGGTGCTCACGTTCCTGGTTGGCCCCATCGGCCTGCTGCTGTACGCCGGCCTGCGGCAGCTGCGCCCCGCCCCCGAGGCAACGCCCCAGTCGGTGTAACCCTGATTACTTCCATTAATCCACGCCAAGACCTTTCCCAGCCATGAAAACTGCCCTTGCCCCTACCCTGATGCTGCCCACCGCCGCTGCGTCTTCCATTCGCCCGGCCTGGCTACGCGCGCTCCATGGCTGCCAGCCCGCGCTGGCCTGGGTCGGCTGGCTGCACGTGGCCTTGCTGGCGGTGGCGCTGGTGCTCTGGCCATGGGACGAGCGCACCGTCACCGGGCTGAACGTGTGGATCAAGCCGGTCAAGTTCTGCCTGTCGGGCATCCTCTACCTCTGGACGCTGGCCTGGCTGCTGGCCGACGTGCCGGCGCCGGCGCAACGCGCGGCCCGCCGCATCGGCCGCTTGGTGGCCGTGGCCATGGCCGTCGAAATCGGCTGCGTGATGATGCAGGCGGCCCGCGGTACCACCTCGCACTTCAACATGGACTCGGTGTTCGACATGATGGTGTTCAACGTGATGGGCATTTTCATCCTGATCAACACCGTGGCCATCGGCTGGGCCATCGTGCTGGTGTTCCGGCACCGCCCGTTCGGCTCGGCGGCCTGGGTGTGGGGCATCCGGCTGGGGCTGCTGCTCTTCCTGGTGGGCAGCGCCGTGGGCGGCAGCATGTCGGCCCAAATGGCCCACACCGTGGGCGCGGCCGACGGCGGCGCGGGCTTGCCCATCTTGGGCTGGAGCACCCGCCACGGCGACCTGCGGGCGGCGCACTTCCTGGGCCTGCACGCGCTGCAGGCCCTGCCCCTGGCCGGCTGGCTGCTGGGGCGCCGGGCGCTGTCATCCGTCAGCCAGGTGCTGGGCATGGTGCTGATAGCAGCGGGGTACGCCGGTGCGGTAGCGGGCCTTTACTGGCACGCCATGCAAGGCCTGCCGCTGCTCGCCCGCTAAACACCGTGCACCGGTGCTGGCGGGTGCCGTGGAGGCTCTTTTCCGGCGCACTCGTCCCAGGCTCGCCGCACGTAGACTACGATTCCTTGCCGCGGAGGGGCGTCCGCCGCGGCGTAACTTGCCGCCTTACCGCTTGCTATGAACGACCTGCGAATTCGCCTGGTGGGCATGCCGCTGCTGAGCCTGCTCATCGTGCTACTTTACGCGCGGCACTGGAGTTCCTGGTCGGTTTTTTTGGTCGAATGGGGCATTTCCCTGCTGTTTACGGTGGTGCTGTGGCAGGGCACCCGCGTCATCTGGGCCCGGCTGGTGGAGCGTTACCCGCAGGTGGAGCAAACCACGCGGCGCCTGTGGCTGCTGCTGGGCGCCTGCCTGCTGTACACCAGCGGGGCCACCGTGGCTGTGGTAGCGCTGCTGCACGTGGCCCTGCCGGAGTTCTTTAAGCTCACGCCGAACTCCTTCGCCGCCCAGATCATCTTCAACCTGCTGCCGACCACGGTGGTCATGCTGGGCTACGAAAGCCGGCACTTCTTTCTGCAGTGGGCCGCCAACGTACGCCGGGCCGAGCAGTTGCAGAACGCCGGGCAGAAGGCCCAGCTGGAGGCGCTGCAGCAGCAGCTCGATCCGCATTTCCTCTTCAACTCCCTCAACACCCTGGCCGCTTTAGTGGAACCCGGCAACGCGGCCGCGCAGAATTTTGTGGAGCAGCTGGCCGACGTGTACCGCTACGTGCTCCTGAGCCGGGAGCGGCGCACCGTGCCGCTGCGCGAGGAACTGGCCTTCGTCGAGGCTTACGTGGCCCTGCAGAAAGCCCGCCTGCGCGACAACCTGCAAGTCAGTGTGAAGGTGTCCGCCGAACTGCTCGAACGGCATGTAGCGCCGCTGAGCGTGCAGCTACTCATCGAAAACGCGCTCAAGCACAACGAGGCCTCCCGCCAGCATCCTTTGCTGGTGCACGTGGCAGCCGAAGCGGGCTGGCTGACCGTCTGCAACGCCCGCCGGGCCCGCACCACCCGCCTGGGCCCCAGCACCGGCATGGGCCTGCGCAACATCCGCGAGCGGTACGCCCTGCTGCTGCCCGAGCACCCGGTGCAGGTCGACGACGCCCCCGATACCTTTACCGTACGCCTGCCGCTCATTGGTGAAATGGGGCAAGGCTGAGGTTGACGTCCGGGTCAACCGCTCCGCACTCCCACTTCCCCGTATTTCTTTTTCTCAACTCGCAGATGAACGTCCTGCTGCTCGAAGACGAATACCCGGCCGCCGAGCGGCTGCAGCACCTGCTGGCCCAAGCCGCCCCCGAGGCGCGGGTGGTGGCCCAGCACGATACGGTGGCCGGGGCCGTGGCGTGGCTGCGCACCCACCCCGCCCCCGACCTTATCCTGGCCGACATTCACCTGGCCGACGGCATCAGCCTCGACGTGTTCGACCAGCTGGTGGTAACCACGCCCGTCATTTTCACCACGGCCTACGACCAGTACGCGCTGCAGGCATTTAAGACCCACAGCGTCGATTACCTGCTCAAACCCATCAAGCTGGCTGAGCTGCAGGCCGCCCTGCAGAAGCTGCGGCAGTGGCATAGCCCGGCCCTGACGGCATCCGAAGTAGCCCAGCGGCTGCAGAGCCTGCTGACGCAGCAGCCCGGCACGAATGCCTCTCCAGCGCCCAAATCCCGTTTCCTGGTGCGCCAGGGCGAGCAGCTATTACCCATACAGGCCACCGCCATTGCCTGGTTTCAGAGCCGTAACGAGACGGTAACGCTGGTCACCCTCGCCGGGCAGCGTTACCTCGTCGAGTACACCCTGGAGCAGCTGGAGCAGTTGCTCGATGGTCGGCAGTTTTTTCGCCTGAACCGGCAATTTCTGGCCCAGCTGCCTGCTGTGCAGCGCCTGCATCCGTGGTTCAACGGCAAGCTCAAGCTCGACCTGCAGCCCGCCCCCGCCGACGAAGTCATCGTCAGCCGCGAGAAGGCGGCCGCGGTCAAGAGCTGGCTGGAAAGCTGAAGAGCCGGGATAGCAGCCATTCGGGCGCCGCGTTTTGCGTTACCGAGCGCACAAAAAAACGGCTTCTCCGTTGCTGGAGAAGCCGTTTTTTTGGACTGTCAATCACCGCTTAGATGTTGTCGGTCATCAGGCCGTTGGTTTGTAGCTCCGGGGCCGGGATGGGCCATACGTACAGCGGACTGCTGGGCGGCACGGCACTAACCGAGCTCTTACCCGGAATCGTAGCATTAAGGCGCATGATGTCGTTGTTGCGCAGGCCTTCGCCCAGGAACTCGATGCGGCGCTCCAGCAGCACGGCATCCACCGCCGCGGCGGCGCTGGTAAAGGCCGGATAGGCACCGGTGGGATTCGAGCGGGTACGCACGGCGTTCAGCAGGGCCAAGGCCTGCGGATCGGCGGCCCCGGCGGTGCGGAAGCGGGCCTCAGCGAGGTTCAGCAATACCTCCGCGTAGCGAATTACCGGTACGTTGTCGGTGTAGGGGGTGCCGGTAGCGTACTTTTTCAGGTAGGAAGTCGTGCCGACCGTCGTTACGAAAGCCGTCCGGCGGGCATCGGTAGCCGTCCAGGCCGCGTTGCCCAGGATGCCGCTCGAGTTAAGGAAGAACTCGGCGTTGCCCGTGGGCGTGGGCAGGTAATAATATGCCAGCTGGTTTTGCGTGCCGGGCGCGTTCTGGGCCGTGGCCGGGAAGCTGAAAATGCTCTCGGTGCTGCTTTGGGCCGTGGTGAACACCGCCGCGATGGACGGATTCAGCGCGTGCGCCACGCCGGTGGTAGCCGTGAACGGGGCCGTGGCCGACACGATCTTGTTGGCCTCGGTGATGACGTCCGTGTACCGCCCCATGCTCAGCAGCACCCGCGTCTTGAGGGCAATAGCCGTGTTGCGGTGGGCCCGGGTGGTGGGGCTGCCGTTGGTCAGCGGCAGGTTTTGCTCGGCAAAGTTAAGGTCGGTCAGGATCTGGGCGTACACCTCGGCCACCGTGCTGCGGGCCAGGTCGTTGCCGGCCAGGGTGGTTTCGGGCTGCAGGCGCAGGGGCAGGCCGGGCTTGCTGCCGTTGCCGTCGGCGTAAGGACGGGCGTAGAACTGCAGCAGCGAGTAGTAGCTCAGGGCACGCAGCAGCCGGGCCTCGCCGCGGTACTGGTTGGCGGTGGTGGTGGCAAAGTTGCCCGGGAAAACCGGCGCCACAAACTTGCTCTCGTTGGCGTCCATGCCCGCCAAGAACACGTTGGCTTGGTTGATGGCCTGGTAGGCGGCGGCCCAGAGGTTCACCACGTCGTTTTGCGAGGTGCCCGTCACGGTGTGGTTCCACACACTGAAACCGGTAACGTTGTTGGTGGTCCGGTTGATGAAGTCATCGGCCCGGATGTCACCATAAATCACGTAACGTCCGCCGTAAAAGGCCCCGGTTTTCACGAAGCTGTAGAGGCCGTTGACTTGCAGTTCAATACGCGCCGGGGTATCGAACACGACCTGATCGGAAATCAGAATTTCAGGTGAGGGTTCCAGCAGATCCTTGTTGCACCCGGCTGTGCCCAAAGCCAGCAGCGTCGAAAGAGCGGCTACGGCCAGTTTGTTCTTCAATACTATGTTCATCTGAAAATCCTCTTTTAGAAGCCAATGTTGAGGCCGACGGTGTAGGTGCGGGCCTGGCCGATGGAGTTGCGGTCAACACCGGCGCCGGTGTTGCTGGCCGTGCCGCCCGCGTTGGTGGAAATTTCCGGGTCGATACCGGAGTAGCCGGTAATCAAAGCAGCATTCTGCACTTGCACGTAAATGCGGGCACTGTTTACGTTCAGACGGGTAGCAATATCCTGCTTCAGCGAATAACCCAGCGAAACGTTGCGCAGGCGGACAAAATCGCCTTTTTCCACGTTCGACGACATGACCAGTGCCGAACCGTTCGACACGTTGTCGTTGAACACCACGCGCGGCCACGAGCCGTTGCGGTTATCCGGCGTCCAGCGGTCCAGGATGTCCACGTGGTTGTTCCAGAAGCGCTGGTCGTGCAGACCGGCCTTGGTACCGTTGTAGATGTAGTTGCCGCCCGAGTACTGGAGGAACACGCCCAGATCGAAGTTCAGGAAGCGGAAGCTGTTGTCCAGGCCGCCAAACCAGCGCGGCATGGTCGGGCCGTAATAGATACCGTCAACCTGTTGGGTGGGTGCCGTGGCAGCCTGCCCTTCCAGCGTGGTCCAGCCGGTGCCTTGGTGGTCGTACTGCACGATGGTGCCGTTCGCTTTGCGGAACATGCGGCGCCCGTTGTCGGGGTTGATGCCCACAGAGGGAACTGCCAGGATTTCGCCCACCGAGCGGCCTACTTGCGTGAAGTTTACCGTTTCAAGGCCCGACGTGGCCGTCCCGATGCGCTGGTCTTTGTTTACCAACGTCAGCACGCGGTTTTTGAGCGTGGTTACGTTACCGCTCACCGTCCAGCTGAAATTGGTTTTCTGCACGGCGTTGAAGCGCAGGTTCACTTCAATACCCGTGTTACGCATCGAGCCGATGTTGGCGGCGATGGAGTTGATGTTGGTCAGGTCGCCCGCACCGGTGATGCCGGCCGGAATGCCGCGCGACGGAGCCGTCGGGGCATCCAGAATCAGCCCGTCGACGAGGTTGCGGTAGTAGGCAAAGTCCCCGGTAAGGCGGTCGTCGAACAGGCCCATGGAGAAGCCGATGTCCGTTTTCTTGCTGGTTTCCCAGGTCAGGTCGCGGTTGCCGGGGCGGGCAAAGTACAGCGTCGGAGAAGCTGCGTACAGGCCCGAGCCGTAAGTAGCCAGCGACACAAAGTCAGAAATGCCGTTGGCGTTGCCTACTTCACCGTAGCTACCTGTGATTTTCAGGAAGTTAACAACTTTTGCCAGTGGCGAATTTTGCCAGAAGGCTTCTTCCGAAATGATGTAGCCTGCCGAGGCACCGTAGAAGTTGCCCCACTTCTTCGCCCAAGCCGAGTACCCGTCGCGGCGGGCGTTAAAGCCCAGCAGGTACTTCTTGTTGAAATCGTAGGTAAAGCGGCCGAAGTAGGAAGTCAGGTAGTTTTCGCCCTGGAAGCTCCCTGCGGCGGTGATGTTGGTGTAGTTGCCCTGGAACGTAGTAAAGAACGGGTCAGCTACTTGCGTACGAGTGGCGCCCCAACGCTGGATGCGGGTGCGCTGCTGCTCGGTACCGAGCAGCACCGATATGGTGTGATTGGTCCCAATGGTGCGGTCGTACTGCAGCGTGTTGGCCCAGTTCCAGCGCTTGTTGGTGCGGAAGTAGTTGGAAGCCGTACCACCCGTGGAGAAACCGTCGCCCGCAATGGCCGTGTTGAACGATTTGTCCTCGAAGGCCAGGTTGTTGATGCCGTAGTTGGTGCGCAGGTTCAGGCCGGCCAGGATTTCCCAGTTGGCGTACACGCTGCCCTGCAGGTCGTTGCTCTCGGAGGTGAAGTAGTTGTTCTCCAGGTCAACAATCGGGTTGTAGTAGCCCGGCACCAGCGGGTCGTAGCGCAAGGACGGCGTGGTAGCCGCCGGAATCGGGTTCAGGTTGGCACCCGGTCCGACGTTGGGCCCCACGGCGCCGCCGCTGAGGTTGGGCGTACCGTCGGGGTTGCGGGCCGGAATGTTGGGCGGCAACACCAACGGGGAACGACCCAGGCCGGCCACGCTGAAGGCCGCGTCGCCCACCGAGCCCGAGTTGGGCGAGGCGTTGTTGCTGTTGGAATAGCTCACGCGCAGGCCAGCCGACACGTTTTTGAATACGCGGTGGTCCACGTTCAGGCGGGTGGAGAGGCGCTTGAACTCGTTGCCCTCCAGCATGCCCTTCTGCCCGGTGTAGCCTACCGAAGAGTAGAAGGTGGTCTTGTCGGTGCCGCCCGAGAAACTTACGTTGTTGGAGTGCGAGAAGCCCGTGCGGTACACTTCATCGTACCAGCGCGTGTCGATGACATTGCCGTTGGCGTCGAGCGTGGGCCGAAAAGCCCCTTCCAGGTTGTTGGCCACGCCACCCGGCGCGGCGGCGCGGTTGGCATTCAGGTTGCGTACAGCTTCGTTCTTAATCTCCATGTACTGCTCGGCGTTGAGCAGTTCATAAAGACGCACCGGTTCCGACCAGCCCGCCCACGAGTCGAGCGTAACGCGGCTCTGGCCGCGGCGGCCCTTCTTGGTGGTAATCTGGATAACCCCACCGGCAGCGCGCGAGCCGTAGATAGCACTGGCCGCAGCATCCTTCAGCACCTCAATGCTCTCGATATCGTTGGGGTTCAGGTTACTCAGCGGGTTGTTGGCCACGTTGGCCACCGCCGATTGGTTGCCGCTGAAAGCCGGGATGCCGTCGATAACGTAGAGCGGGTCCGAACTTAGGTTCACGGAATTTACGCCGCGGATGCGCACCACCGGCGGGTTGTTCAACACGCCGTTGGGCGTCGTGATGTTCAGGCCCGGGGCTTGCCCTTGCAGGGCTTGCTCAAAGCTTTGCACCGGCTTTTGGGCTACTACCGCCCCGCTAACCGACGTAATAGCGCCGGTTAGTTCGCGCCGGTTCTGGCCGCTTCCGTAGCCTACCACGACTACTTCATCGAGGCCGGTAGTCTTGGTGTTAAGCGTGGCGTTGACGCTGGACTGTCCGCTCAGCGCTACTTCCTTCGTATCGTAACCGATAAACGAGAAAACCAACGATTTGGCCGATTCTGCTACGGAAAGGGTATAGCGGCCCTCAGCATCGGTGGTGGTGCCGTTGGAAGTACCCTTTACCACCACACTTACCCCCGGCAATCCGGATCCGTCGGTTCCCACTACCTGCCCAGTAACGGACCGGTTCTGGGCATACAAGTCATGGCTGGCTACTGCGAGAACCGCAATAGAGCCTACGAGTAGATTTTTCTTCATGCGTGTAGGTTGTGGTTGAACAGGATTACATTATTCGAAGCCAATTAGTATTACTTTTAAGCAGCAAGCAAATTTTTATGAATGTATTTGCAACATCGGCCGACAAACACCGTCGTTAATGATTTTTAATTCGCTTGGTTTTTGCTGTTTTCACAAAGCTCGACAGCACGCATTAGCGCCTTTTCAGGTGTTTCCAAGCTGTTGAGGGCCAATTGCCCACCCATACAGCACCATAAGCCCACAAGAAAAACGTCGCCCGGACGCACTGCCTACGCGACGTCCTGCGTCTCCCCCGAAAAATTCCTACTCCGCCTATTCCAGGGTGGCCAGGTAAGCCGGCACTTCGGCCAGCACCGCCACTTGGTGAAACGCTACATTCACCAGTTGCTCGGCCGGCACCTCCTCCATGATCCACGTGGTGTGGTAGGGCACATGAACGGCCCGAGCGCCCAACCGGGCTACCGGCAATACATCAGACTTCAGGGAATTGCCGACCATCACAAATTCGGCGGGCTGCAGGCCGTAGCGGGCTAGCACGCGCTGGTAAGTGGCCTCGTCCTTCTCGCTCACGATTTCGACGTGGTCAAAGTAGTGGCCCAGGCCGGAGCGGGCCAGCTTGCTTTCCTGGTCGAACAGGTCACCCTTGGTCAGCAGCAGCAGCGGCAGGCCCTGCTCCCGAAGCACGGCCAGCACCTCGGGCACATCGGGCAGGGGCTCAATGGGAAAATCGAGCAGGCGCTTGCCGTGGTCGAGGATCTGCTGGATTTCCGTGCCCGTCACGGCCCCCTGGGTCAACCGAATGACGGTTTCGATCATCGACAGCATAAAGGACTTGGCCCCGTAGCCGAACAGGGGCAGGTTTTCGCGCTGCACCTCGAAGAAACTCCGGCTCAGCGTGTCAGCGTCCGCGTAGTGCGTGAGCAGGTCGTAGAGGCGGGCTTCGGCCTGGTCGAAGTGCGGCTGATTGGGCCACAACGTGTCGTCGGCGTCGAAGGCAATAAGCTTGGGAGCGGGCATAAGCTGGTGGTGGGCGCAGTGGGCCCGCCTTGGGCAAAGTTACCGAACTTGCCCCGCCATGAAGCACCTGCTAGACCTCCCAAGCTGGAACCGCCGCGAGCATTTCGCCTTTTTCGCGGCCTTCGAAGAACCCTTTTTCGGCATCGTGGCCGATGTGGACGCCGCCCGCGCCTACGGCCGCGCCAAGGAGCTGGGCGTGTCGTTTTTCCAGGTGTACCTGCACGCGGTGCTGCGCGCCGTCAACGCGGTGGAGGCGTTTCGCTACCGCATCGAGGAGGGGCAGGTGTACTGCTACGACGCGGTGCACGCCTCCGCCACGCTCATGCGCCCCGACAATACCTTCGGCTTCAGCTTTGTGCCCTACACGGCAGATCTACTGGCTTTCGGGCAGGGGCTAACGGCCGAAATGGAGGCCGTGCGCGCCAGCAGCGGCCTGCGCCTGTCGGAAACTACCGCCCGCCCGGATGTCATCCACTTCTCGGCCGTGCCCTGGTTTTCGTTTAGCGGCCTCACCCATGCCCGCACCTTTGCCCACCCCGATTCGGTACCGAAAATATCGGTGGGCCGCTGCCGCCGCCAGGGTCAGCAGCTGCTCATGCCGGTAGCCATCAATGCCCACCACGGCCTGGCCGACGGCTACCACGTGGGCCTGCTGCTCGAGGCGCTCCAACGGGCCTTGGACGACGAGGCCTGATCGGCAAGCCCGGAATCTTCAGTTCACCTCCGGCCCGCGCACGTACGCCTGCACCACCGGCAGCAGCAACGGCAGCGCGGCTTCGAGGTAATCCCGCTCGGCGGGCGTCCAGTGGTGCGGGTGGCCGAACACGCAGGGCTGCAGAATGCCCCAGAGCTGCCCCTGCGCATCCAGCACGTGGGCGTGCACCAGCGCCCGGTGTCCAAAGGTGCGGCGCTCGAAGTCGCGGTTGAGCACCTCCGGGCCGGCCGCGTCCACGTCTTCCACATAAACCGGGGGCTGGCCGGCCAGCGCCGCCCGAAACAGCGGGTCCTGCCGGGGCAGCTCGCCGGTGTCGTCCTGCCAGTCGTGGCGCGGGTCGGGCACGGCTTCGTCGAGGCGCCAAACCAGGGCAATGCGGCCGCGCCCCCGGGCCGGGTCGCGCACGTACAGGAAGCAACGGTCGGCGCGCACCTGCGGGCCGATCAGGGCAAGCGCGGCGGTGAGGGCGGCTTCCGCGTCGGCGGGAGCGGCGAGCAGGGCCTGCAGTTCGGTCAGGGCAGCGGCATCGTTCATGGCAGTAAGGCTTGGGGCTTACCGCAGTACGCACGCCCGGGCCCTGAGTTGGCGGCGGACAACGGGTTAGTGCAGGCTCATCAGCACGGCTGCCGCGCCCAGCCCCAGGGCCGCACCCGCCAGCACCTCCGGCACCGTATGCCGCCGCAGCACCAGCCGCGAGGCTGCCACCAGCGCCGCCAGCGCCAGCGCTGCGCTGCCCCAGCCCGCGCCCGCCAGCAGCCCCACGCCGGCAGCCAGGAAAAACGAAAGCGCCGCGTGCAGCGACACTTTCAGCCAGAAATTGAGCACGTAACACAGCGCAAGCAGTCCGAGCGCCACGACCAGCCCCGGCCGAAAAGCGGCAGCGGAATCGATGCTAAAGGCCAAAGCGGCCCCTGCCCCGAGCAAACCAAGCAGGCGCGGGTAAAAGGAGCGCCGCTGCTCCCGCACCGACACGTCGAAGTTGGTGTAGCGCCCCCGGCGCACCTGCCACCAGCTCCAGGCGGCCATCGGCCCGGCTACGCCCAGCGTTACCAGCGCCAAGGCCCAGGCGGCGGTGCGCGCATCAAGCAGGCGAAAGGCCGCGAAGCCGGTGAACAGCACCGCCGTGACCAGCGGATGCCCGAGCAGGGACACCGCGGCCGCCGCCCGGCGCAGCACCGCGTTATCAGCCATTTGGGGAAGGGGATTCAGCCTTAATAAAGCCATACTTAGGAATAGTCACCGCGGCCGGGTGCGCAGCCGGAGGTTGGGTTTGGCACGAGGCTCGGGCGGCTTGCTCACCCGCGCGCCGCAGCCAACGCTGATTTCTCAGCGGTCCAGCCACTGCCGGAACGCCGACACCCGCTCGCGGCTTACCAGCACGTCGCCTTCGGGGCCGGCGGGCTGCAGGGTGGTTTTCAGGCGCGAGTTGGTGTAATGAATGATGTCCTGGATGGCCTCGTGGTGGACGAGGTAGGCGCGGTTCAGGCGGAAAAACTGCTGCGGATCGAGCATCTTCTCCAGCTGTTCCAGGGTTTGATCGAGCACGAAGCGGCGGTTTTCGCGGGTTTGCACGAACGTAGCTTTTTCGAGGCTGAAGAAATAGCTCACGTTTTCCACCGGCACCACCTTCAGGTGCTCCCCCACCTTCACCACGAACTGTTTTTTGTACTGCTGCTGGGGCTGCAGCTGCTGCAACACCTGCTGCAGCAGGGCCGGATCGAAGGCCGGTGCCGGCGCGGCGGGGGCCGGGGCCGCGCGTACCGCCCGCAGCTTCAGCAGGGCGGCCTGCAGCTCGTCTTCGTCGATGGGCTTGAGCAGGTAATCGATGCTGTTGACCTTGAAAGCGCGCAGGGCGTACTGGTCGTAGGCCGTGGTGAAGATGACCGGGCAGCGCACCTCCACGCGCTCAAACAGCTCGAAACTCAGCCCGTCGGCCAGGTGAATATCCAGAAACAGCACGTCGGGCGGGGTGGATGCGGCGTGCAGCAGCGCCACGGCGGCCTCCACCGAATCGGCGGTGGCCAGCACCTGCACAGGCGGCTGCTGGCGGCGCAGCAAATCGGTGAGGCGGCGGGCGGCCAGCGGCTCGTCTTCGACGATGAAGGCGGTCATCTTTAAGCGTGGCAAAGGGGAGAAATATAGGAGAATGTACTGGCGCAGGCCAATGTACAAATACCAGGAAAACGGGGGCAAACTCCCGTTCGGCGTGCTATTTCACTAGCCCACCAGTTCGCTTTCCAGCGCCAGCACGGGCAAGGTTACTGTGAATTCCGTCGCGCCGCGCTCGATCTGCACGGGCTCCGGGGTGAGGTGGCGGTAGCGGCCCTGCAGGTTGGGCAGCCCGATGCCGGTAGACTCGCCCGGGGCCACGCGGCGCGGGCGCAGGCTATTGACCACGCGCAGGCGGCGCCCCCCCTCTTCCAACTCGATGCGCAGTTGCAGGGGCTGGCTGGCCGTGGCCACGTTGTGCTTGAGGGCGTTTTCCAGCAGCAGCTGCAGGCTCAGCGGCGGCACCACGGCCTGGGCGGGCACGGCGGCCGCCGGGGGCAGCATCGCCTGCAGGGCCTCGCCGTAGCGGATGCGCTGCAGAAACAGGTAGGACTCGGCAAATTCCAGCTCGTCGCGCAGGGGTACCACGTCGCGGCCGCGGGCGTCGAGCACGTAGCGGTACACCTGCGAAAGCTGCCGGATAAAGCGCACGGCCAGTTTGGGTTCTTCCTCCACCAGCGACGTCAGCGCGTTTAGGGCGTTGAACATGAAGTGCGGGTCGAGTTGCTGGCGCAGGGTTTCGGCCTCGGCCTGGGCCATTTCCTTCTGCAACCGCTCGTTGCGGATCAGCGCCTCGCGCCACCCCAGCAGAAACGAGCGGCTGTGGAGCACCAGTGAGATGATGGAAGTAAAAATCAGCGGGAACACGACGCGGCTCAGCGCGGCCGGCGCCAGCATCACGGCCGGGCTCAGGCCGCGGTACAGCACCAGGAAGCAGAAGTTAATGGCGATAATCACCACCAGCGAGCCGCCCAGCGAAACGACTAGCGTCAGCCACAGGCGCCGCACCGGCTCGCGCTTCCAATTGGCGTAGCGGTCGAGCCAGTCGACCGCGTAGCCATTGGTCAGCCACAGGCCCATGGTGTAGGCGAAGTTCATGACGTAGTTGATGAGCACCTTGCGCCCGTCGCCCCAGCAGTCGGGGCAGGTGAAGGAGCCGATGCTCAGGGAAATGACGAGCACCGTGGCCAGCAGGCGCAGCCAGCGCAGCTTGTGCTGGCGCGTCCAGCGCCGGATGGGCGGCATGGTGGGCTCGTGGTCGAGTTGGGCGCGTTCGGCCGCGTCGGCCGGAAACATGAAGGACATAGCGGAAGAAGCAGGCCCTGCCTAGGCCGTGGTGGTTACGGGCGGTGCGGACCAGGCCCGGTGGGCCGCCGCGCGGCGCCAGCTGTAGTACCCGATGAAGCCCAGCGCCAGCGCCACACCAACCGTGGAGGGCAGTAACTGGCTGTAGGGCTTGTACTGCGGCAGCACCGTGCCCGTGAAGGCCGACACCAGCGCAAAGTACGAACTGACCATTTTCCAGATGTGGTCGGGCAGCCACAGCCGGCGGCGCCACAGGGGCACGAAGGCGAAGCGCGCCAGGTCGTAGACGCTCATGAGCAGCAGCGCCCCCACCGTGGAGTAAATCACCACCGGCGACCAGACCAACCGGATCAGGTGCAGGCTCACCAGGAAGCCCACGCCGCCCACCAGCGCCAGCGCGGCCGCTACCGCGTCGAGCCGGCGCGGGCCGGTGGCGCGCAGGCGCAGCACCCGCACCCCGGCCCAGGCTCGGTAGCCGCTCAGCAGCACGATGCCTACCAGGTAGGCGCGGAAGTCGAACACAACCAGCCCCAACACGGCCGTGACGAGCACCACGCCGACCGCGCCCAGAAACCAGCGCCCGAAGCGCCGGTGGATGGCGCCGCCCTTGCGGCCCAGCAGCGGCACCAGCCCCAGCAGCAGCGCGAGCGTGCCGCCGGCGATGTGCAGGCCGATGTTGAGGGTATGCAGCTGATTCATGGCTGGAAGTGAAGGTGCGAAAAAGCGCGGCGGTAACCCGGCGCCCCACTGCGGGGCACGGAACCCGCGGGTTATTTAGCGGGCTGGGCCGCCGGCTGAGCGGCGTAGGCGGCCAGTCGGCCCTTCAGCTGCCGCTCGCCCCAGTTGGGTGCCAGCGGGCTGCCGGGTACGAAAGCGGCAAAGCGCGCCTTGGCTTCCTCGTAGAGGGGCTTGGCGGCCTCGGCCCCGCCGCCGAACATCTTCGGCGTGTAGTACAGGTTGTTGGCCTGCACCAAGTAAATGCGCGGGTTGGCCGGGTTGGCCTTCTTGGCCTGCTCCAGCACCTCGGTGACCAGCTGCGAGTACTTCATGGAGCGCATCATCGGCGAGATGCCCAGGCGGGCCTGGTGGATGTAGCCCTGCAGCACCAGCAGCTCCGACTCGTCGCCGCGCAGCTTGCGCGCCTGCCCGAGGGCCGCCTCGGCCTGATCGAGCTGCTTGTCCTTCACGTCGCCCTCTTCCTTGCTGGTGAAGGTGGCAATGAGCAGCGCGTAGGCCTGGTAGTAGCGCGGCAGCCAGTCCTGCGGGGCCACAGCGGCGGCGCGCTCCAGCTTGCCGGCCACGGCCTGCAACTGGGCCGGGTCGCCGGTGCTCATCAGCTCCTGAATGGTGGCGCTCATCATGTCGGCGTAACCGGCGGGCTGCGCGGCCTGGACGGGGGCCGGGGCCGTTTTTTTCTGGGCCACGGCGGAGCAGGAAGCGGCGGCAAGGGCGAGGATGAGCAGGGGCTTTTTCATGGCGTGCGGGAAAGGTTGGGGGTTGAGGTTAGGGGTGAGCGGCCGGCGTTTGCGGCGCTGCTGGTTCAAAAGTGTGGGCTAGCCCGAGGGGCTGAAATTTTAGGTTGCCGAAGCGTCGGATTAGCGGGATGAGCTGCCGCCGGGGCCGGATGAGGTTTTAGGCACGTCGTCGTTTTGATAGGCGGCAGCTGAAGCAGAGGCATCCAGCTCGCGCCTCGTCAGCCGGCAAGTCGGCTTATTCCGGCGCCGTATCGATGTCGGCGGGGCGCTTCTTGTTGATGGAGATGAGCAGGCCTACGACCAGCATGCGCGGGGCCGAGGGCGTCACGGCCACGCCCTGGTAGAGGCCAGTGGCGTCGGGGGTGGCGGCGTAGCGGTAGCCGAACACGTTCTCGCGGCCGAGCACGTTGGTGCACGAGGCGTACACGATGGTGAGGTTTTTCCGGATGGTGGTGAGGTAGCTCACGCTCAGGCTCAGATCCTGGTAGCTGGGCGTGCGGCCCTGGTTGTAGCCCGGGCGGTTCGGGTCGTGGTAGGCGCGCGGCGAGCCGTAGCTGAAGGTGGCCCCCACCTGCGTGTGCAGCCGGCTGATCCAGTATTTGCCCACCACCGAGAGGTTGTGGCGCGAGGCGAAGGTGGGCACGGCCAGCGTCGGGTCTTGGCGCTGCTGCCGGCGCGTATCCACCAGGCCGTAGCTCACCCAGTAGTCGGTGCGTTTGAGGGTTTTCCGGTCGCGCCAGAACAGGTCCACGCCGCGGGCGTAGCCGCGGCCGGTGCTGCCGTAGGCGCCCGGGTTGAAGGGGCTGGCGGCGTCGTAGCGGGTGAGATTAGCGTACTGCTTCAGGTAGGCTTCCAGGCGCAGCGTCCGGTCGTTTTTCAGGCGCTGGTAGGTCAGCAGGTAGTGCGTGGCCCGCTCGAAGCGCAAGGCGTCGTTGTACTGCCCCACACGCAACAAATCGTTGGTCGGCGTTTGGTAAAAGTGGCCGTAGGCGGCCGAGAGCTGGCTGCCTTCGCCCGGCAGCTGGTAGGCCAGGGCCAGGCGCGGGGCGGCGTTCCAGCGGCCGAGCACGCCCGAATACTCGGCGCGCACGCCGGCGCGGGCCACGAGGTGGTTGGAGAAGGCCACGTCCGACTCGGCAAAGGCGCTGGCCCGGCCCTCGGTGAAGCCCGTGCGCAACGGCTCGTCCTCGGCCGTGGCCTGGTACTGCTGCTGAAAACGCTGCCCCAGGCCCTCGGCGCCCAGTTTCAGGTTCCAGTAGGTGCCGGCCGAATCGTTGGTGAGCACCACGCGCCCCACCACCGACTGCTCCAGCTCGTAGAGCCGCTGCTGGTCGGGGCGGATGGTTTGCTCGTCGCGGGTACCGGCCACACCGGTCTGCAGGCTCCAGCCGCCGCGCAGCGGGCTGCGGAAGGAGGCATTCACGTATTCATTGTTGCTCAGCAGGGCCACCGGCATGCCGTCGGCGTAGCCCGGCATGGGCTGGCGCAGGGCCATTTCCTGGCGCGTGACGACGGCGTACACCTTGGCCATGCCCAGCTCCCCCACCCGCTTCCGCAGGGCCACCGAGCCCCCGGCCGACTGCGGGGCCACCCGCCAGCCGAAGCTTTGCGGCACCAGCCCGAAATAAGGCTGCAGGTTCATGTAGTCGCCCGTCACGGCCACGGAGCTGCGCGCAAAGCGCTGCTGGTGCGAGAGGCTCAGCCCCACCGACAGCAGCGTAATGCCGGTCTGGGTTTCGGGCGCCAGGTCCACGGAGTTCAGCCCCACCACCGCCGACAACGCCTGCCCGTACTCGGCCGAGTAGCCGCCGGTGCTGAACACGGTGCCTTTGAAGAGCATGGGCGAAAAGCGGCCCCGCGCCGGCAGGCCCGAAACGCTGGCGCCGTAAGGGCTTTGCAGGGGCAGCCCATCGAGGTACTGCTTGGTTTCGTGGGCCGCCCCGCCGCGCACGAACAGCTTGCCCTCCTCGCCGTTGCGCGAGGTGCCGGGCAGCGTGTTCAGCGCTCCGTTGATGTCGGCCAGCGCGCCGGCGGTGGTCACGATGTCCAGGGGCTTGAGCACGGTGCTGCGCTTTTCGTCGCTGGCCTCGAAGGAGCCGGCCGTGATGGTCACGTCCCCGATCTGGTTGCGCACTTCCTTGAGCGCGAGGCTGAAGCGCCTGGGCTGTCCGTCGAGCACCACCGGCTGCTCCTGGGGCTGGTAGCCCATCAGCGTGACGAGCAAGGGCAGGGTGCCGGTCTGGCGCGTCGTGAAGCGGAAGCGGCCGAGCGAATCGGTGGTGGCCCCGTCGAACGTGGTTTTCAGAAACACGTTGGCGCCGGGCAGGGGCTGGCCGGCCGCATCGCGTACGGTGCCGCTGAGCGCGGTGGCGGGTTGGGCGGCGAGGCGCGCGGCGGCGAGCAGGCAGAGCAGTAGCAGGGGTAGCAGGCGTTTCATAGCGCAGAAGGGCTTGTTCTGCGTCAAAAGTGGCCGCCCTCCCCTGCCCCGGCCACTTCCTGCTACCGAAGCGTCGGATGAGCCGGATGAAGTGGGCCCAGGCCCCGACGACGCCCGCCGGGCGGGCCGGCCACACGCGCCCCCTCAGCCTGCCTCCAGCGCCTTGCGCCCCGGGGTTGATTTTCCGCCCGCCAGCATTCAGCTTAGGCTATATTATTTGTAACTTCTTAGCAGTCAAGGCTACTTGCTTCTGCGCCCCGAGCCGGTGGCGCGGTCATTTCCCACCCTTTAACTACCTGTCCCCATGCGCGACGTTCATTCTACCCTGCTGTTTCGCTGGTTTAACGAGGTCTGGAACCAGGGCCACGAAGCCGTCATCGACGAGTTGGTGCACCCCGAGGCCACCATCCACGGCTTGGCCAGCGAAGACGCCCGCCGGGGCCCCGCCGCCTTCCGCGAGTTCTACCGCGGGTTCTGCGACGAATTCACCGATATCCACATTTCCGTCGACAAGGCCATTGCCGACGAGGACCACGAGGCAGCCCTGTGCACGGCCACGGCCACCCAACGCCTGACGGGCACGCCGGTCCGGTTTTCGGGCATCTGCATGGTTCACTTGGAGGACGGGCAGATCTACGAGGGCTGGAATCATTTCGACTTTGTTGCCATGCAGCAGCAGCTTGCCGCGGGAGTGGCGGCCGCAGCCCAATAGGCCGGCTTCCGGCTATTCCCTTCGCTCGATTGGCGCGGGCGCTCCTGATTCTCAATCCTTTACTCAGCACGACTATATCCTGCTGCCGCTAACCTATGGCCCGTGGGCAAACCCTCTATATATAATTTTATTGATTTTATTATATCAATCTGGACAATAACAATCCAATTGCCAGGGCGTAAGCTTTCCGAGTCGCCTCCGTCACGTATCGGAATGTTTCACGCGGTCCGGCTTGCCGCCGGGCTCCAACCACACCTTTGCATGTCAGTTACCCCCACCCCTGCTGCTGAGCCTACCCCGCCCACCCCACCGGAGCAGCCCCTCGTGATTCCCGTCATTCAGGAGCAGCTGCGTGTGGGCACCGAAGTGGTGGAAACGGGCCGGGTGCGCGTCACCAAGCAGGTGCACGAGGAGCACCACGAAGTGACAGCCCCCACCGTGCGCGAAGAAATCGAGGTGGAGCGGGTACCCATCAACCAGTACGTGGACGTGGCGCCGCCCGCCGTGCGCTACGAAGGCGATACGACCATCATGCCGGTGCTGCGCGAGGTGCTGGTGGTAGAAAAGCGCATCCTTTTCGTGGAGGAAGTGCGCATCACCAAGCGCCAGGTGCAGGCCGATACCACCCAGCCGGTGACCCTTCGGCAGGAAGAAATCATCGTGGAGCGCCACAGCGGCACTCCCAATTCCGCGGGAGGCTAACCCGCCCCCGCTCGTTCTTTTATCATCCACAACCTGAACCAAACACCATGGTACAACAAACCGTCATTGGCATGTTCGACGATGCCAACCAGGCCCGTCAGGCCGCCCAGCAACTTGAAAGCATCGGGGTAACCCGCGACCATATAGATGTAGCCGCTCAGAACGCCGGCGCTACGACTCAGAGCCCCGAAACCCGCAACGATGATTCCATCAGCGGCTTTTTCCGCTCCCTCTTTAGCAGCGACGACGACGTGTCGCGCTACTCCGAAGTGGCCCGCCGCGGTGCCATGGTAACCGTGCACGCCGACTCGCCCCAGGAAGCCGAGCGCGCCCGGGACGTACTCGACCGCTGCGGCGCCGTGGACGTGGACGAGCGGGCCCAGCAGTACCGCAGCGGCTGGACAGGCATGAGCCAGCAGCAAAACCAGCAGCAAAGCATGACGGAGCAAAACACCACCGGCGCTATTCCCATCATCGAGGAGCAGATGCAGGTGGGCAAGCGCGTGGTGGAAACCGGCGGCGCCCGCCTGCGCAGCCGCATCGTGGAGCGCCCGGTAGAAGAGCACCTGCGCCTGCGCGAAGAGCACGTCAACATCGAGCGGGTGCCTGTAAACCGTCCGGCGTCGGAAGCTGACATCCAGAACTTCCGCGAAGGCGAAATGGAAATCACCGAGCGCGCCGAAGTGCCGGTGGTGGGCAAAGAAGCCCGCGTGGTGGAGGAAGTGCGCCTGGGCAAGGATGTTCAGGAACGCGACGAAACCATCCGCGGCACGGTGCGGCGCACCGACGTGGACGTGGAGCGCCTGGAAGGCAACCGGGACGTGCAGCAGCGCCGTTCGGCTTCGCCCCAGAACGATGACATGGATACCCGCGGCGGCCTCTAGCAGCGCGGAAGCAAATCAGTAAAAAAACGGCGGCTGGGATTTCCAGCCGCCGTTTTTTGTATCGAGCGGGCCCGAAACGGGGCTAGCGTGGTGCCACCGGGTAGCGCCCAAACAGCTCGGTGAGGGCCTCGTCGACGCGCCGGGCCGACTTGGCCGGGTCTTTACTCAGCGGCCGGGCCGTCACGCCCTGCCACACCAGGTCGTTGCGGGCGGCATCCACCACGTCCACGGTCACGGTGCCGACCTCGTAGGTGCGCACCGGCACTTCGCCGGCGTGCCAGGAGTAGCGGCGCTGGCCGATGTAGTACGGAGCGGCATCGGTGCGGAAATCGGTCTGGCGCGTCTGCACCTTTTCTTCGTTTACCACGCCGATGTTGACCCACAGCTCGGGCTGCGCGGCGCGCTGGTAGCCGCGGCGCTCCATTTCGCGGGCCACGGCCTGCTTTACCTCGGCCAGCGCTACGCCGCCGCGGCCGAACTCGGTTTCGGTGCGCACCTCGCCTTCCATGAAGTTGTAGGTGCGGTAGGCGGCCAGATCGACGCCGGGCGCCTGCTCGGCGGACTGAATGCCGGCCGAGGTGCAGGCAGTGCACAGGGCCAGCAGCAAAAGCATGGGTCGCATAACGAATACGCTGAGGTAACGGCCCCGCTCCCGGTCCTGCCCACGCAGCCGACAGGGCCCTGACTCCGGGTGTACGCAGAAACGCCTGTTCGAGGCAGTTATCAGGGGTAGCAACTCCCTCGTTGATGCCCCGTGCACCAGTTCACCCACGGTCATACCGGCCCTAGGCAGGCCCTGCGCGGAACGGCTACGCCGATGCTTAAGCCCTTCGGCCATGCCCCACACAACGCAGTGCGGCCCCGCCCGTACCAACAGGGCTGCCTACCTTCGGCCTGGCCCGATGCTTTCCCCCATCACCGCGCCATTACTTTTTCCGTTGCCTACCCCCATCGTCATCCGTGTATCTGCACCACGTCGCGGCCTATCTGCCCGCTACCGTTGTTTCCAACGACCATTTCACCCGGCTCAACGGGCTTTCCTCTGACTGGATCATCGAGCGCACCGGCATCCGGGAACGGCGGTGGGCCGGGCCGGATGAAAACACCAACACCATGGCCATGGCGGCCACCCAGCGGGTGCTGCGCGAAGCCCCCGGCATCGAGGCCGCCGACATCGACCTGATCATCGGGGCCACCTACACGCCCCACGACACCATCGTAACGCTGGCCCACGCCGTGCAGCACGCCTTGGACGTGGCCGACATCCCGGTGGTCAGCATTTCCTCGGCATGCTCCTCGCTGCTGAACGCGGTGGAAATCGTGCAGGGCTACTTCGCGCTGGGCAAGGCCCGCCGGGCGCTGGTCGTGACGTCGGAGCACAACACGGCCTACAACAACGAGCACGACACCGTGGCCGGCCACCTCTGGGGCGACGGGGCGGCGGCGCTGCTGCTCACGGCCGAGCGCCTCGCCCCCACCGATCTGCGCATCGACGAGGTTATTACCGGCGGCGCGGCTACCATGGGCAAGGCCACCACCGCCGTCACGCTTCGCCCGCTGGACCGCGACATCGTGATGCCCCACGGCCGCGACGTGTTTCAGTACGCCTGCCAGTACATGACGCGCGTAACCGAGCAGGTGCTGGAGCGCCAGGGCCTGACGGTGCAGGACCTGGCCTGGCTGATTCCGCACCAGGCCAACAAGCGCATCAGCGACGTGGTGCTGCGCAACACGGGCCTGCCGGCCGAGCGGCTGGTGTCGAACGTGGAAACGCTGGGCAACACGGGCTGCGCGGGCGCGGCCATCGGCTTGGCCGACACCCTGCCCCTGCTGCAGCCCGGCGACCGGGTGGTGGTCACGGTATTCGGCGGCGGCTATTCCTACGGGGCCATGCTGCTCACCCGCGAAGCCTGAACCCGTGGAGGCCGGCGCTTTGTGCTGCCGCGCAGCGGAACGGTATGAAAAAGGCCCCGATGATTCGGGGCCTTTTTGGCTTTCCACGCGTTTCGAAGCGGCGGCTTAGTCGTTGTTGCCGGTGGCGCCCTCGTCGGTGAAGCTGTTGGCGGACTTGGGGCTCGACTGGGTGGCGCCAGCCACCTCCGCGTTCAGGGCCGTATCGACGGGCTGGGGCTGGCCGGTGGCAGCACGCTGCGCTTCCTTGATGGGCCAGCTGCGGCGCGTCAGGGCAATGAGGACCCCGGCCCCCAGGGCCAGCAGCGACGCCCCAACGATGGTGCCGGTGCTCGGGCCTTGGCGCTTTTTGCGGGCCTGCGGGTCGGGGTGTTCGGCACTGGTGGTGGCGCCGCTGGTGCGCTGGGCCTTGGCTAGTTTCGTGGTTTTCTTGCTCATGGCGTTTCGGAAGAATGGAGCTTCCGCTTACGCAGACGGCCGGCCCCTCGTTCCGTCGGCGCCGCCGCACGGGCTACTTCGCGTCGTGGTGGGCACACCACCCCTGGTTTGCGTACACGAACCTTCCCAACCGTAGCTGCCATGCTGACCCGCCCGATTCCGGCCAGCCAAGAGCCCTTGCCCGTCATCGGGCTGGGCACCTGGCAAACCTTTGATGCGCCCGCGCCGGCCGCGCCGCCGGCCCTGCGCGAGACGCTGCAGACCCTGCGCGCCCACGGCGGCGCGGTCATCGATTCCTCCCCGATGTACGGCCGGTCCGAGGAGGTCGTCGGAGCCCTTGCGGCCCAGCTGCCCGCACCCGAAGCGTACTTCTACGCCACCAAAGTCTGGACGCAGGGCCGGCAGGCGGGCATCGCGCAGATGGAAGCCTCGCTGCGCAAGCTCCGCCGCCCCTCCTTGGACCTGCTGCAGGTGCACAACCTGGTGGACTGGCAAACCCACCTGCCCACCCTGCGCGAATGGCAGCAGGCCGGCCGGGTGCGCTACCTCGGCATCACGCACTACACCGACGGCATGCACGCGGAGCTGGAGCGGGTACTGCGCGCCGCGCCCTGGGACTTCGTGCAGTTCAACTACTCCCTCGACGACCGCCACGCCGAGCAGCGGCTGCTGCCCGCCGCGGCCGCGCTCGGCGTGGCTACCCTCATCAACCGGCCCTTCGGCGAAGGACGGCTGCTGCGGCGCCTGCACGGCCGGCCCCTGCCCGCGTGGGCCGCCGAGTGGGGCATCACCAGTTGGCCGCAGCTGCTACTCAAGTTTTTGCTGGGGCACCCGGCCGTGACGTGCGTGATTCCCGGCACCGGCAACCCCGCGCACCTGGCCGACAACCTGCGCGCCGCCGAAGGCGAGCTGCCGGACGCCGCGTTGCGGGAAAAGATGGTCGCGTACGTGCGCGGGCTGTAGGCAGAGCTGTTCGCTGCAACGGCGCCTCTTCGCGCTCTGTCGCGCGGGCTTGCCCGAAAAGCCGAAACCTGCGCCAGCAGCAAGTTGCTCGGGGCAGGACGGGCGCAGTGGTTCACAACGGGCCAGCACCACCTTCAGCGCACGGCTTTTTCCTGAGTGCCCGGTTCCGCGGCCTACTTTTGCCGCTTTGCTTCAAATCAACTTTCCAATGACCCTGACCTGGACCACCAAGCCTTACCAAGACCTTACCCTCGCCGAGCTTTACGCCCTGCTGCAATTGCGCAGCGAGGTGTTCGTGGTGGAGCAGCAGTGCGCCTTCCAGGACATCGACGGCCAGGACCAGGCCGCTTATCACCTGCTGGGCTACACCGCCACGGGCGAGCTGGCGGCCTATGCCCGGCTGTTCGCGGCGGGCATCAGCTACGCCGAGGTGAGCATCGGGCGGGTGGTAGCCTCGCCGCGCTACCGCCGCTACGGCTTCGGCCGGGAGCTGATGCGCCGGGCCATCGGGCAGTGCGAAGCGCTGTTTGGCCGGCAGCCCATCCGCATCGGGGCGCAGCTGTACCTGAAAGCGTTTTACGAAAGCTTTGGCTTCCGGCAGCAGGGCGAAGGCTACCTCGAAGACGGCATTCCGCACATCTATATGCTCCGCGCCTAGACGGCCGCGCGGGTGCCGCCCAACCGGCTTGGTAACACAGGCTTAACGCTGCCGACACGTTGAAGTAACAGTTGATGGCTCTCTTTGTATCAGAGTTATCATTGCATGAAAAAACTGTTAAGCAGCCTGCTGCTGCTGGCTTCGCCGGCCCTCGGACAAGCCCCCGCCGACTCGACCAAAAGCCCGGCATTGCAGCGGCTGCTAGCCTCCGCTACCGCCTCCCGAACGCCAGCGGAGGCCGCCAAAAAACCGTGGTACGAGGCCGTGTCGATTCGCGGGTACATGCAGGTGCGCTACAACCGCCTGCTGGAAACCAACCCCGCGCTGAAGTGCGAGCAGTGCGATAGGTCCTGGGGCGACAACGGCGGCATTTCCTTTCGGCGCATTCGCCTGATCGTGTTCGGGCAGCTGCACCCGCGGGTATACTTCTACCTGCAGCCCGATTTTGCCAGCACGCCCGGCGGCAGCAGCACCGGGCAGTTTGCCCAGGTCCGCGACGCGTACTTCGACATCGGCCTTGACGCTCAAAGCCGTTTTCGGGTGCGCCTAGGCCAGAGCAAGGTGCCCTACGGCTTCGAGAACATGCAATCGAGCCAGCAGCGCCTGGCCCTGGACCGCAACGACGCGCTGAACAGCGCCGTGGCCAACGAGCGGGACCTGGGCGCGTTCGTGTACTGGGCCCCCACGAAAGTGCGCCAGCGCTTCGCGGCCCTGGTCAACGACGGGCTGAAGGGCTCCGGTGACTACGGCGTGGTGGCCGTGGGCGTGTTCAACGGGCAGGGCGCCAACCGCTCGGAGCAGAACAACGGTCAGCACGTGGTGGCCCGCGTGAGCTACCCCTTCGTGGTGGGGCGTCAGATCATCGAGCCGGGCGTGCAGGCTTACTCGGGCCGCTACACGCTGGGCACCGATCAGCTCTCGAGGGGCGTGAAGCACCGCCCCGACCTGAACTACCTCGACCAGCGCGCCGCGGCGTCGCTGGTGCTCTACCCCCAACCGTTTGGCCTGCAGGCGGAGTACAACGTGGGCCGCGGACCGGAATTCAACCCCGCCACCGACAGCATCGAAACGCGCCGCCTGCACGGCGGCTACGCCACGCTCACCTACCGCGCCCGCCTGGGCGGCCAGCAGTTTTACCCCTTCGTGCGCGGCCAGTTTTACCAAGGGGGCAAAAAGCACGAGCGGGATGCCCGCAGCTACCAGGTGCGGGAGCTGGAGTTGGGCCTGGAATGGCAGCCGCTGAAATTCCTGGAACTGGTGCCGATGTACACGCTTTCCTCCCGTCGCTTCGAGGACCTGCAGAGCAAGGGCAACCGGCAGCGCGGCGGCCTGCTGCGCCTGCAGGCGCAGCTGAATTTCTGAGTAGCTCAGTTTTGATGAAACGACCCGGTTTCGGGTCGGCGGGCCGTACCCGCAAGTGGCCAGCGGGAAGCTGACGCGCAGCCGTGTGCTAGCCTTGGGGCAGCCACCGGCCAGCCGCCACCCCAAGGTCGCTAGCTTTTGCGGGCGTGGAAGTACGTGGCGGTAAGCTGCGCGCCGCGGTTGCGTCGGATACGGGTGTTGTTGCTGTCCGGGCGGTGCATGTCGTGCAGGCCCAGGCCGTAGCCCAGCTGTACCTGCCAAGGGCCGCGCGCGTAACCCAGGCCGAAATTCAGGCCCGCATCCCAGCGCACGGCGGCAGCGGACTTCGCGTACGCCGATTGGCGGATGGCGCGGTGGGTCGTGGGCGTGACTTCGGTGAAGGAGCCGCGGTCGATTTCTGTGTAGCTCGCCTCTGAACCCCGCTCCTCCCCGCCCAGCAGGGCCGCCGCGTACGGGCCGCCAAACAACTGCAAGCCCGTACGCCCCGGCAACGAGTACACCGCGTGCATGGGCAGTTCCAGCCACTGGTAGCGCAGGGTGCTATTGGCTTCGAGGTGGGTCCAGCCGGCGGCACCCTGGGCCACGCTCGCGCTGCGCAGCTTCGCCCCCTTCTGCGTCACCAGCAGGGCCGGCTGCAGCGCCAGGCACGGGCTCAGCCGGGCTTCGAGTACTGCTCCGGCTTGCCAGCTGTAGAGCGGCGTCGTACGGCCTTGGTAGCTGGATTCGGGCCCCACGGGCTGGTTGTGCAGGGTCACATCGGCCTGGTTGAGTCCGGCCCGTACCCCAAGGCGCACCGGGCGGCTGGGCGGCTGGGCCCAGGCGGCTGTGGCCGGTAAATATCCGGCTGCCCAGATAGTAGCAGTAAAAACAGAGTTCATGCAGAAAGTGGAAATAAGGTGAACCTGGCGACGAGCCCCAAACCGGCGACCAGGTTGCATGCGCCTCCCTATCCGCCTTCGGACGCCTGGCCGGTGCCTCCGGCCCGTACGCACGTTCGGCTAAGCATCTATCCGACAACCTGATCGGCGTTTGGGCAGTACCTCAGAATCGTCGCCTTATGCTCCGAGTCATGAACCCATCTTCCGACCCCGATTCCTTTTCAGTTTCCGCTGTCGGCCGGCGGCAGTTTATTCGCTCCACGGCCCTTGCGCTGGGCGGCACACTGTTGGGTGCCCACGCCCTGGCGCGGCCGCTGGACTGGCTGACTATCGAACCCGGCTTCGGCGAAGCCAGCCTAGCCGCGCTGCAGCAGGGGCGCAAGCTGGGCGTGGCGCTGGTGGGCCTGGGCAAATACAGCGGCGGCCAGCTGGCGCCGGCGCTGCAGCAAACCCAGCTGTGCCGCCTCACGGGCATCGTGACGGGTACGTCGGCCAAGGCCACGCGGTGGCAGCAGCAGTACGGCCTTGCGGCCCGCAGCACGTACGATTACAAAACCTTCGACCGCATCGCCGACAACCCCGACATCGACATCGTGTACATCGTGCTGCCCAACGCGCTGCACGCCGAATACACGGTGCGCGCCCTGCAGGCCGGCAAGCACGTCATCTGCGAGAAGCCCATGGCTACCACCGTGGCCGATGCCCAGCGCATGATTCAGGCCAGTCAGCAGGCCGGCAAAAAGCTCAGCATCGGTTACCGCCTGCATTTCGAGCCCCACCACCGCGAGGTGATGCGCCTGGGCCAGCAGCAGGCCTACGGCCCGGTGCAGCGCCTGCTGGCCGACAACGGCTTCCGCTTCAACAACGACACGCCCTGGCGCGTGGACCGCACGCTCAGCGGCGGCGGCCCGCTCATGGACATGGGCATCTACTGCCTGCAAGGCGCCCTCTACACCAAGGGGCAGGTGCCGGTATCCGTCACGGCCAAGTTTGCGCCCAACACCAACAAGCAGCTCTTCCGGGAAGTAGAGCCCGGGGTCGATTGGCAGCTGCAATTTGCCGACGGCGCGGTGGCCGATTGCCGCACCAGCTACGCGGAGAACATGAACAGCCGCCTGCGCGCCGAGGCGGCCAAGGGCTGGTTTGAGCTGCAGCCGGCCTTCGGCTACGGCGGTATTGAGGGGCGCAGCAGCCAAGGACCGATGAACATCCGGAACGTGAACCAGCAGGCCGCGCAGATGGACGACTTCGCCGACTGCGTGCTCAACGACAAGCCCACCCGCGTGCCCGGCGAAATGGGCCTGCGCGACGTGCAGCTGCTGCTGGCCATCTACCGCGCCGCCGAAACCGGCCAGAAAGTACCGACCAAGGACGTGAAGCTGGTGCTGGATAAGGCCGGCGGCAAAGGCTAATCCCACCTGCCGCCGCGGGCCTGCTGATCTAGAACGTGTTTAGCTTCAGCTCAGCATGGCTACAATCTAAAACCCAATACGCCTTTAACGCGAAGGGCAGCCCCCGATTCGGAGGCTGCCCTTCGCGGCTGCGGACGCAGAGCCGACAGTTATTCGCTGCTCCGGTCGCGGACCTTCTTCTTTTCCTCCTTGGCCGCCTTCTTTTCCTTGGCGGTTTTGGTGGGCTCTTTCTTTTTTTCCTTGCGGGCGTCTTGGGCCTTAGCCATGGTGAGGAAGCAATTAGGAATGAATAAACGCAGTGGTTCTAACGACCACGCGGCCCTCGTTGTTGCCCGGGCCGCCAGGGCGAACGAGGTGGCTAGTTACGGCAAAATCCCGGGTTTGCACCAGGAAGCCGCTGGCTTCAGGCCCATGCCCCGCTCCCCGCTTTCTTGCATCCCGACTCTTTCGTGCGGGGCAATCGGGCGAGACCAGTGGCCCCGCCGCCGGCGCTGCGCGCCGGGTAAGCCGGGCAGGCCGGCCGCTTCCGAGGCGGAAACCAGCGCGGCTCAACCCACGCCGGGGTTGCTGCGTTGAGCTAAAAGGTTTTCTGCCGGGCCGCCGTGCTGCCCGGGCCGATTGTTCATCCTCAACCTTCCTCCCTGCCATGGTACATCCGCACACCGTAGTCGGCGCCTTCAGCACCGTCGAGGCGGCCCAGCGCGCCGCCGATCAGCTCACCCAGAACGGCTTCGCGCCCGACTGCGTGGAGGTATCGGACCACGATACAACCACGACCGAAAACCCAACCGGGGAGTTTCCCGAAAACGACGGCTTTCACCACCTGATCATGGCCATTTTCGGTCCGCCGGCCAACAGCAGCGCCCCGCGCTACGACGCGCGGCGCCACGGCTTCGTGGCGGCCCACGTCGATACGTACCTGGAAGCCGAACGCGCCCGCGACCTGCTCGACCACGCCGGCGCCGTGGACGTGCACGAAATCGGCATCGGCCACCGCGGCGCCCTGGCCGACACGCCCCAGGACGCGGCCCTGCGCCCCCAGCGCAGCCGCATTCTGGAGCGGCGCCCGGGCCAGCCGCCCCGCCCCCTGTAAGCCCCGGGCTTTCAGTCCGGCACATGCAGCGTGGGCCCCACCGGCCCGCGCTGCTTTTTTATGGGTTGGCACTTTTCCAGCGCCCGATTGCCTGATTCGACCAAGCGTGTGCTGTATCTTTGAGCCTATTCCGCTCCTTACCCGCGTTTTCCAACCCCGAAACGCACCCATTGCCCCGCCTCTTTTCTGCCGTCTGCTCATGGCCGACCTCGCCACTCAGCTCAACTACCAGCACCTGTTTCGCTCGCTCGCGGATAATTTCCTCATCATCGCTCCGGATGCGGACGCCACCATTCTCGACGACACCGACCGCCACGCGGCGGTGGCTATGAAAAGCCGCGCCGAAGTGGTTGGCAAGCCCTTCTTTGAGGCGTACCCCGCCGCCGATCAAAACCAGGCGGACATCATCAAGGCCTCGCACGAGCACGTGCGCCGCCACAAGGAGGCCCACACCATGCCGCTGATCCGCTACGACCTGGAGCGGCCCGTCGCGCAGGGCGGCGGCCTGGAGGAGCGCTACTGGCAGGCCACCCACTACCCCGTCCTCGACGAGCAGGGCGCGTTGCTTTACATCGTGCAGCGCACCCAGGACGTGACCGAGCAACACCTGGCCGAGCTGAACCGCCAGCGCATGCAGCAGGAGTTGACCGAAAGCCAGGAGCGTGCCCGCTTTACCCTGGAAGCGCTGCCGATGATGGTGTGGACCACCTCGCCCAGCGGTGAGGTGGATTACTTTAATCAGCGGTGGCAGCAGTACACGGGCAAGTCGATGGCTCAGCTGCTGGACCACGCCTGGGCCGAAGACCTGCACCCGGACGACCGGGACCGGGTGTTGCAAACCTGGCTGCAGGCCGTGAAGGCCGGCACAGAGTCGCAGCAGGAATACCGTTTGCGCCGCCACGACGGGCACTACCGCTGGCAGCTGGCCCGCGGCGTACCCCGCCGCAATGCCGAGGGCCAGATTACCATGTGGGTGGGCGGCGCCATCGACATCCACGACCAGAAACAAATGGTGCAGGAGCTGCTCGACTCCAACGAGCAGCAGGCCGTGCTGTCGGACCAGGCCTACCAAGCCTACCAACTGGCCGAAAGCCAGCGCGAAACCTTCCACAACCTGCTCATGCAGGCCCCGGCGCTGATCTGCATCCTGCGCGGCCCCGAGCACCGCTTCGATTTCGTCAACCCGCGCTACCAGCAGCTGTTCCGCGGGCGCCTGCTCATGGGCCGCCCGGTAGTGGAAGCCCTGCCGGAGGTGGTGGACCAAGGCTTCGTGGAGCTGCTCAACAAGGTGTACGAGACCGGCGAAGCGTTTCACGGCAACGAGCTCCTGATCATGTTGGAACAGGAAAACGGCGGCGAGGCCCGGCAGGCGTACCTGAACTTCACGTACCAACTTTTCTACGAAGGCGGCCAGAAGGCTGGCATTACGGTCTTTGCCTACGAGGTAACGGACCTGGTGCTGGCCCGCAAGACGCTCGAACGGCTCAACAGCGCCACCCGCTAATCCTTCCCGTTTTCGGCCACGGCTTTCGCGCCTATCCCCTTCGCCATGAACCTCACCAACCTGGATTTTCAGCAAGCCAGGATCAAGCAGGTGCTCTTCAAGTCCCGGCTGCGCAGCGTGCTCTACGGCGTGCGCGAGGCCGACGATTCCTTGTTTTCACTTCGCGACAACCCCATGGGCCAGTGGCTCAACGAGGTAATTAAGCCCCAGTACGGTAGCCGCCCCGAAGTTTACGAGCTGGAGCGGGCCCTGCAGCGCATGCTCGACGCCGGTCAGGCCCTGGTGACGCAGTACCGCCGGGGCCAGATCGAGGAGGCCCGCACCGGCCTCGACCAGGTGGACGTGCACGCCCAGCGCATCGAACTGCTGCTGCAGTCGCTGGAGCGGGTAGCCCCGGCCGCCTGAGGTGGCGGCCAATGCGTTGAAAATCGGCGAAATGGACGACCAACTGCCCCGCGCTTCTTACTTTGCGGTGCGCCCGACCTGCGGACCCGGCCCGCGCGGCTTGCTTAGCAGAATGCTGCCATGATCATCTACGGCCACAACTCCACTCACCTGCGCTCCGGCCCCGTGCCCGCGGCCTGCTGCCCGGCCTGCGGTACGCCGGAGTCGCTGCGCATGAGCGTGTTTGGGCGCTACGCCCACGTGTACTGGATACCGCTGTTTGGCATCGGCAAAACGGGCGGCGTGCAGTGCGGGCGCTGCCGCTGCGCCCTGCGCCACGATGAGCTGCCCGAGCCGCTGCAGCCGCATTTCAGCGCGCTGAAGGCCCGCACCCACGCCCCGCTGTGGCACTTCGCGGGGCTGCTGCTGCTGGGCCTGGCCGCGCTGGGCAGCCCGGCCGTCGACGCCTGGCAACATCACCGCGACGAGCAGCGGCTGGCCCACCCCCACGTCGGCGACGTGTACTACATCCGGGCCGAGGAGCCGGGCTACTACACCCTGCTGAAGGTGGTGGAGGTCAACGGCAACAGCGTGCGGCTGCGCTCCAACCACTACGAAACCGACCTGGAGGCAGAAGTCGACGACCTGGACCTGCCCAAAAACTACGACGCGGAGCCCTTCGACCTGACGCAGTTCGATCTGCAGATCATGCAGCAGCAGCAGGAGTTGCTGGCGGTGGTGCGGACGCAGTAGCCGGGCCGAAGCGGCTTCAGGCGCCGCAAAGCGGGCAGTTGCAAGTCGAAAACGGACCATTTCGGTGGCCACCGGGCGGGGCTGTGCCACCCTCGCTCGCCGCGCGCCGTATGTTTGTCCTTTCGTTGTGTTGCCTATGATGCCCTCCCGTTTCTGGCCGGTGCTGCTCAGCAGCCTGTGCCTGCCCCTGGCCCTAGCGGCCCAGTCTCTCTCCGTCGATAAGCCCGTGGCTTCGGCCCTGAAGAAGGTGAAGCCCGACGCTATCAAAGCCCACATTCAGTACCTGGCCGACGACAAGCTGCGCGGCCGGCAGCCCGGCACCCCCGGCTACCAGATGGCCGTCGACTACGTCACGCAGCAGCTGAAGTCCTTCGGCGTGCAGCCCGCCGGCGACGGCGGCACCTTCGTGCAGCAGGTACGCCTGCGCCGCGCCACCGTGAAGGCCGACCCGCTGCTGGTGGTGCGCGAGGAAAAGGCCGTGCCCACGCCGCTGGTGGCGGGGCAGGATTACGTGTTCTACCCCAACCCGGAGGCGCCCGCCGTACAGGAAGAAGCCCCGCTGGTGTTTGCCGGCTACGGCATCACCGCCCCGGAGCTGAATTACGACGACTACAAGGGCGTCGATGCCAACGGCAAGTTCGTGGTGGTGGTGCGCGGCGCGCCCAAAGCGTTTCCGTCTACCGTGGCCGCTGCCAGCCAGGACCTGCTGATGGTGATGCAGAACGCGGCCCGCCACGGCGCCCTGGGCGTGATAGTGGCCAATCCCAACCCCAAAGCCGCGCTGCCCAACCTGCGGCGCGGCGCTTACAGCGTGCTGGGGGCCAATGCCCGAGTGGCCGCTTCGCGCACCTACGCCCCCGGCACCGGCCTGCGCCTGCTGGCGGCCGTGAATGCGGCTACCATGCAACGCTTCTTCGCCGCGGCAGCGGCCGACACCGGCCGTACCATGGCTGCGCTGCGGGCGGGCCAGCCGGCTCCGGTAGCCCTGCGCACCCACGTGCGCGCCACCTTCGGCACCACGTACCAGGATTTCGACTCCTACAACGTGGTGGGGCAGATTACGGGCTCCGATGAGCGGCTCAGCAAGGAATACGTGGTGCACTCGGCCCACCTCGACCACCTCGGCGTGGCGGCGGCCGTCAAGGGCGACTCGATCTACAACGGCGCCCACGACAACGCCTCGGGAGTAGCGTCGGTGCTGGAAATTGCCCGCCTGTACTCGCAGCTGAAGCAGAAGCCCAAGCGCTCCATCCTGCTGGTGCTCCAGACCGGCGAAGAGCTGGGCCTGCTCGGCTCGGCGTACTTTGCCTCGCACCCCACGGTGCCGAAGGAGAGGATTGTGGCCGACGTGAACACGGACATGCCCACCATCATTGCCCCGCTGCTCTCGGTGGTGCCGCTCGGGGCGCAGCACTCCTCGCTGAGCGGGCCGGTGAAGCGCGCCGCCGCCTACCTCGATCTGACGGTGGAAGAAGACCCGGAGCCCGAGCAGAACCGCTTCATTCGCTCCGATCAGTACAGCTTCGTGATGCAGGGCATTCCGGCGCTGCACATCAAATACGGCAACAAGACCAAGGACGGCAAAAACAACTTGAGCGAGCTGGTGCAGAAGTGGCGGGCCGAAACCTACCACAAGCCGCAGGACGACCTCAACGGCCTGTTCGACTTTGAGGCCGGCAAAAAGTACGTGCAGCTGAACTTCCTCATCGGCTACCAGGTGGCCAACGACCCGCAGCGTCCCACCTGGAATAAGGGCGACTTTTTCGGTGGCCGGTTTGGCGGCAAACGCTGAGCCGCGCGGCAGCGCCCCCGGCAAATAACCACCATGGCGAAGGCCTCGGGCACAGTGCCCGAGGCCTTCTGCGTTGTTAAGCCGGCAGCGCTACTCCACTACGTAGCGCTGCCGGTGCCGCGCCTTGTGGGTGTTCAGGCTGATGCCAGCCTCCACGTAGCCGATGGTACCGCGCAGCTGCGCGTCGTGGCGGGCCGTGGCGGCGCGCAGCCCGGCCCGCAGGTGCAGCGTTTCCGTGGCCGGGTACAGCGGGTGGTCATTGCCGACGGGCCCGATCCTGGCGTCGAGCAGCAGGCCGCCGGTGACGGGCTGGCGAAACGTCATGGCAATGTGCTCCTGCGGGTTGCTGGGTCGGTCTGGGCCTGGTCGCTGACGTGCAGGTGGCTCAGGCCGGCAGCAGCTCGGTATCCGCGTAAAGCTCCGCTGTTGCCGGTGGTCATGCGTCCCGGCCGAATCGCCCCCCCGGCCCCTGGTCCGCCGGGGTGGTTCAAGGCAGGTACGGGGCCCAAGCCGGCCTCACATATTCGGGTGAATTTAGCCTCGCTTGAGTCCACGGTGGCTGAAATGAAAAGTCATATCCTCACAAAAGTCTGCATCCCATTCACCCGCATGTTTAGGTTGGCGACAATGCCCATTTTACAGTAATAAGCTGGCAAAAAGCCATTTCAGCCCCCTTGTCCTCTTCCAGCCGATGCTTTCCAATGATGATGCTCACCCAGGTGTGAAAAGTCAGACGTCAGGCACGATTAGCAATGTAATTTCAGGCTGAATTCAGCAGCTTTGGTTATCGATTTCGTCGCCGGCCATGAGCACCCCCAACTTCTACCACCACATCCACCAAACCCTGCACCGCGAGGCGGACCAGGTGTTGCTGGTGTGGCCGGGGGCACAGCATTCGGACGCCGCGGCCACCTTCACGGGGCAGGCTCTGGCCGGCCGCATCGGGGCGTTTCAGCAACTGCTGCTGGCGCGCGGGGTGCAAGCCGGTGAGTCGGTGGTGCTGGCGCTGCCGGTGGGCCCGGAGCTGATCTGCGGCCTGCTGGCCGTGATGGGCCTGGGGGCGGTGCCGGTGCTGCCGCCGGCCGGGGTTTCAACGTCCGGCCTTATGCGCTTGCTGCGGCGCGGTGGCATTCGGGCGGCGCTGGTGCCCGCTTCGGCGGCACGGCGCTACGGCTGGCTAACCCGCGCCGTAGGACTATGCTTGCTAGGTGCTCCGGCCCCGACCGCTTCGGGCGTACCACAAACGCCGCGCGCCGTGCCGGCCGGGCAGCCGGCGCTGGTGTCGCACAGCTCCGGCTCCACGGGCCAGGCCAAGGCCATTCGCCGCAGCCACGCCGTGCTCACGGCCCAGCACGAGGTGCTCAAGCAGGTGTTTCCACCCTGGACGGGGCAGCGCGACTTCCCGCTGTTTCCCAACATCCTGCTGCACAACCTTTCCATCGGCGCCGTCAGCGTGCTGCCCGATGTACCCTGGGGCCAGCTCGCCGACTTCGACCCGGCCCGCGTGGTGCACCAGCTGCAGGCTGCCGGCGTAGAGACGCTGACCGGCAATGTATTCTACTTCACACGCCTCTGGCGCCACCTGCAGCGGCACCCCACGACGCTGCCGGCGGTGAGGGCCGTGGGCGTGGGCGGCTCGCCTGTGCCCGAGCTGCTGCTGAGCGGTTTGCAGGCGTGCTTTCCGCAGGCGGCCATTTACGGCATCTACGGCTCGTCGGAAGCCGAGCCCATTGCCGTGCGCCGCTTCGACGCCCGGCAGCCCCACGACCCGCGCCTGGGTTACTGCGTGGGGCCGGTGGTAGCCGGGCTGCACTGCCGGCTGCGCGCCGACGGCGGCGCGGTGCAGCTGCCCGACGGCCGCCACTTCGCCACCGGCGAAATCACCGTGCGCGGTGCCCACGTGGCGGCGGAGCCGGGCGGCTGGCTCCATACCGGCGACTTCGGCTACTTCGACGAGCACCAGCAGCTGTGGCTGACCGCCCGTCAGGGCAACGCGGCCACCCAACACGGCGTGCAGCATTACCAGCTGGAGCACGTGCTGCAGCACCTGCCGGGCGTGACGCGCGCCGCCGCCCGGGCCACGCCCACGGGCTTCACCGTGTACGTGCAGGGGCCAGTGAGCCCGGCGGCCGTGGCCGAAGCCCTGCACACGCAATTTCCGCTGGGCGTGTGCAACCGGATTGAACAGCGCGAGCATCTGCCCGTGGATAGCCGCCACCTCTCCAAGATCCTCTACGACCACTTGCGTTAAGCGCCACACACCGATGCATTCCGAATTCTACAACGTCGACCTGGACCGCCTGCGCTACTCGCTGGTGTGGGAAAGCAGCCACACGCTGGCCGCGGCCCTGGATATCCAGCCCACCGACGAAGCCCTGATCATCTGCTCGGCCGGCTGCAACGCGCTCAACGCCCTGCTGCTCGGCGCGCGGCGCGTGACGGCCATCGACCTGAACCCGGTACAGCTGCACCTGCTGGAGCTGAAGCGCTACCTCATCCTGCACCACGAGCACCGCGTGCTGCGCGCCCTGCTCGGTCTCGACGGCGCGGCGGCCGTGCTGCCTACCTGGCAGCAGCTGGAGCCCACGTTGCCCACCGAGCTGCGCGCCTACTGGGCGCCGTTCTTCGAAAGCCATCCGAGCGGGATTCTGCCGGCGGGCAAGCTGGAGAGCTACTTGCTGGGCTTTGTGCCCACGTTGAGCCCGGAGCTGCAGCAGCGTCTGCACCGGCTCGTCGCCTTCGACACGGTGGCGGAGCAGTACCGCTGGTTTCGGGAGCAGCTGCACGGCACGGCCTTCGAAACGCAGTTTGTGCGCTACTTCGACGAGGCCAACCTGAGCCGCGGGCGCGACCCGAAGCTGTTCAAGTACGCCGCCGAATCGGGCGGGCAAGCCTTTTACCAGCGCCTGGAGCAGCAGCTGGCCACCGAGCTGGTGCGCGACAACTTCTTCTTCCGCTTTTTCTTTTTCGGCCCCGAAGGCCTGCCCGAAGCCATTCTGCCGCCCTGCTACCAGGCGCGCCACTTCACGCGGCTGCGCGGGCGCCTGGGCCGCCTCACGGTGGTGCAGGCCGAAGCCGCGGAGTACCTGCTCTCGGAGGCCGGCCGGCGCATCACCAAGGCCAGCCTTTCCAACATCTTCGAGTACGTGAGCCCCGCCGAGTTTGGCCGGGTGCGCGCGGCCTTGCTGGCCCGGGCCGGGACGCACCCGCTGCGGGCGGTGTACTGGAATCTGCTCCAGGCGCAGGGCGCCGAGCCGACCGCAGCGGCTCCCCACGCTTCGGCCCTTACCCCGCCGCTGGCCCAGCCTCCCGGCGGCTGCTTTTACTTCCGCGACGTGCGCGTGCTCGATACGCGCCGCCTTCCTGCTTCTTCCCGTGGTCTTTTGCCCGTTTCCCCCGCCTATGCATAGCCCCGACTACTACTGCTCGCGCCTGTTCGTGGAAAGCCTGATGCGCGCCCACGCCCCCCAGCGCCAATTGCGCGTGCTCGACGTGCAACCCCTGGCCGTGGACAGCTCCGCCAGCATTCTGGCCGTGCTCACCGCCGGCCAGACCAAGCGCCCGGTGGGGCATTTCGGCCTGGCCGTCACCTTTGAGGCCGACGGGGAGCCGGCGCGCACTGAGCGCATGGTGCTCAAGCTCAAGCCTCCCGGCCACGAAGTATCGGGCATGCTGATGGGGCTGGCGCAGGCCTGCGGGGGCGAGCTGGCCCAGGTGTACCCGGCCTTCGGGGCGCGCAGCGGCTTTCAGCACACCCACCACCGCGAGCTGGCGCTGTACGCCCACCACGCGGCGCCGCTGATGCCGCGCATCTGGGGCCTGCACCAAGACGACGACCACGAGGAAGTGTACGCCATTCTGATGGAGTACCTCGGCGACGAGGTAGAACTGCTGAACTCCGTGATGCAGCCCGAGGCCTGGACCGATGCCCACCTGCGCGCCGCGCTCGACCAGCTGGCCGAGTGGCATGCCCGGCACCTGGTGCCCGCCAATGCCACCGACCGCATTCCGGCCTGGCCCGACCTGCCTTCCGAGGCCTACATGCAGCAGCTCACCCCCCTCTGGCAGGCCTTGCTCAGCAACGCCGCCGCGCACCACCCCGGCCTCTACGACGAAGCGCGCACCCAGCAGCTCGCCGAGGCCGTTCGCCTGCTTCCGGAGTACTGGCAAGAGCTGAGTGCGGCCCCCAAGACCCTTATTCACAACGACCTGAACCCGCGCAACACCTGCTTCCGGCGCACTGCCGACGGCCGCCTGGAGCTGTGCGCCTACGACTGGGAGCTGGCCACGTACCACGTGCCGCAGTACGACGTCATCGAGCTGCTCAGCTTCGTGCTCGACGCCGACCGCTACCACCTGCGCCCGGCGTATCTGGAGTATTACCGCCAGCAGCTGCACGCCCGCACCGGCCGCTTCGCCGACGCCGAAGGGTTTCAGCGCGTGGCCGGCCTGGCCGCGCTGGATTTCGGCCTGCACCGCCTCGGCATGTACCTGATGGCGCATACCGTGGGCCCCTACCCCTACCTGCCGCGGGTTGTCAACAGCTTCTTCGATACGCTGGCGCAGCTGCAGCCGCTGCGGCAGGTGGTGGCGTACGCGTAGTGAAACGGCCGCGGGCGCTGTGATTAGCCCGCCCCTGCTGCCGCCCGGCGGGCCCACGGATTCGGTGCCGTGGGCCCGCCGGGCTTTTACAATTCCTGCCCGAATAAGGCGTAGTGGGCCGTTTCGGCGGGCAGCCCGTCGGTGAAGTGCAGGGAAAAGTTGCCGGTGCGCATCAGGCAGAAGATGACGTCTTCGTACCGCTCCCGGAAGTGCACCATGCCGTAGGCACCCATGTACGACATGAGCCCGCGCTGGCGGTAGTCGGGGTGCACCCCCACGGTTTTGGCCAGCAGCTGCCGGCGCGTCAGCCGGGGGAAGTCCCGCTCAAACACCGGCGTCTGGCCTTCGGGTAGCTGCAGCTCGCTGTAGTTGGGGTGGCAGAAGCTGAGCGCCGCCAGCTGCCGGGTTTCCCGGTCGCGGAACAGCACGGAGGTGTAGGGGCACAGCCGCTCAGCGTACGCCCGGTTGTAGAGCAGCCGGAATTGCGCCGGCGACACGGGCCGGTAGCCGGGATTGGCGCCGAAAATGGCGTGAACCAGGTCGAATATTTCCGGTTCGTGCTGCTCCCAGGTGTCGCCGTTGAGCGGGATAAAGTCGAAGGGAATCTTTTCCAGCTCCCGCAGCAACATTTCCTTGTCGGCAAACACGGCGGGCACGTCGTCGGGGCGGATGCGCCGGCTCTCGAACGTGCTGACGGGCGCCAGGCCCAGGCCGGTGAGCAGGGCCGGGTAATACGCCGGGTTGACGGGCTCCCGGTCGAACTGTCCCCACTGCGGCGCGGGCGGCAAGCGCAGGCGGTAGGCGTGAAACGTGTTGAAGTTCAGCGGCCCAACGAGGCGCCGCCGGCCCCATTGGCGGGCATCGGCTGCCAGCGCCGCAAAGGCCTGCTGGTGGAGCGCGGCATCGTCCAGCGTTTCCCAGAAACCAAAAAACGCCTCCTCGGAATCGTGCGGAAAGATACCGACCAGCCGCAGCGTGGCGTGGTCGGTATAGACCACCAGCTCATTGCGGGTGGCTTCCTGCGCAAACAGCTCCTCGGTCAGCGCCCGGTTTTCGGCGGGGCGGAACGGCTGGTCGGCGTACACGCGGGCCGGAATAGCCCAAAACGACTCGGGTAGTTGGCCTTCGTAGGGCAGGCGGATCAGGGAGTTCATAACAAAGAAAAAACTACGCCGGAGGATGCCCGATCGATGTTTCGTAACGCGGGCTGAGTTGGGGCAAACATTAACCGACGGAAGCGGGACCGGGCGGCGGTCGTGCCCGACACCGCGCGGGGCTACAGTTGCTCGATTTCGCCGGTGCCGCCGTCCATGCGCACCTGCTGGCCGCTGCTCAGGCGGCGCGTGAGGCTGGGCACGTTGATGATGGTGGGAATGCCCAGCTCGCGCAGCAGGATGACGGAGTGCGACAGCGACGAGCCTTTCTCGATGATGACGCCGCGGCACACCGGAAACAGCGCCGCCCAGCCCGGATCGGTCCGCAGCGCGCACACGATTTTGCCCGCTACGGCCAGATTGTCCTCCGGGCTGGTCACCACGATGATTTCGCCGCTCACCTGTCCGGGGTAGCAGCCAGTACCGCGCAGGGTGCCGTCCGTCAACTCTTCCTCGGCCGCTAGCGCCACGGGCGGCGCCGGCACCGTTACGCGGCTCGGCACGTGCTGCCGGGCGTAGCGGGCAAACTCCTGCTGCCGCTCGGCCACCAGCTGCTGCAGCGGCGAGGCGCCCGTAGCGCCGGCCACCGGAACCGCGGCCGCGTCGGCCGGGCCAGCTTCTTGGGCGGCCAGCGACCCGGCGGCCGATTCGATTTCGGTTTCCGTCAGGTAAAACACGCCGCGCCCTTCGGCCAGCAGCCCGGCCGCGGCCAGCCGCTCGCCCAGCGCCAGGTACAGCGCCCGGTACATGCCGAACAGCCGCGTGCGCTCCAGCCGCAACGACTCGCGGTGGCCGATGGCGCGCTGCAGCTGCTGCAGCCGCCGCTGCAGCCGGCGGCGGCGCCAGGGGCCGTGGCCGCGCAACAGCGCCGCCACTTCGGCCTCGGCGCCGCTGAGCACAGCCTGCCCGGCCGCGTGCGTACCGAAGGTAGCCGGCGCGGGCCCCATCAGGTAATTGCGCAGGTACTGGTAAAAAATCTGCGGCCGGGTGCGCATGGTCTGCGTTTCGAGCTTCAGCTCCCCCACGGTCCGGTCGCCGAACTGGGCGATGAACGCGGCCACCTCCAGCGCAAACGCCGGGTACTGCGCCGCGACCCGAGCGGGCAAGTCCTCGGGAAAGGCCACGATGAGCTGGCGCAAGGGCTCCTGGGGCCGCACCTGCTCGGCCAGGGCCAGCAGGCGGCGGGTGGGCTGGGTGCTGGCCAGGTCCTGGTCGCCGGCCAGGTAGCGGCGCAGCAGCTCCTCGGGCTCGGGGGCGCCGAGCTGCCGCAGCAGGCGCAGGGCGCGGCCGTTGGTCATCATCACGTAGAAATCGTTGATGATGGGCGTGGTCCACTGGCTCAGCAGCTCGGCGTCGAGGCGGTGCTTTTCGGCCAGCAGCCCGGCCGTGCTCAGTTCCGCCAGCGGGCGGGCGTAGAAGCGGCGGTAGTGCTCGGCAAAGCGGGCGTGAAAGGCGCGCACGGAGCCGTCGAGGCGGGCAAAAGCGGCCAGCAGGCGACTCAGGTTCAGCAGCAGGCGCGGGGCCAGCCGGAGCTTGGCCGCCAGCGACTTTTCCTGGGTCTGCACGAAGTCGACAGGCTCCTCCAGGCCCATCATGCGTTCCATGTCGTCCTTGTTCTGCCGAAACGCGGGCAGCAGCTGCAGGCCGCGGTACCAATTGTTGATGTGGTAATACACGCGCCCCTGCACCAGCCCGAGCAGGTTGGTTACCACCGGTTCCTGGGCGGCAATCTGCCGGCCGGGCAGGCCCAGCGCGTGCATGGTCTGGCGGTACACGGTGGCGTAGGCGCGCCGGGCAAAACTGAAGGTCAGCGGCGTGGTTACCCCGCAGTAGCTTTCCTGGATGTTGGAATTGTCGTAGACCACCACCTCCGGAATGGGCTGGGTGATGGGCCGCGCCTGCACCACCCACAGCCCGCCGGCGGCGGCCACCACGAACTCCACGTCCTGCGGCCCCGCAAAGGCCTGCTCCAGGCGCTGGCCGGTGCCAAACAGCTCGGCGAGGTGCTCCGGACTCAGGCAGGGCTGGTTTTGCTGGGCCTCCGCCACGGGCTGCATTTCCAGTCCTCCGGTGGGCAGGGCCAGCAGCTGCTGATCTTTCGTGGCCAGGGTGTGGCGGTGTACCAGCCCGGTAGCTTTGCTGCAGTAAAACTCATCGGGCTGCAGCTGCCCGCTCACCAGCCCCTCGCCAAAGCCCCACACGGCGTGCACGGCCAGCTCCTGCGGGTACTCGGGAAACGTGGTGAACATCACGCCGCTGGCCACCGGCGCCACCTGGCGCTGCACGATGACGGCTGGGCGCGCGGCCAGCGGCAGCCCTTTCTGCTGCCGGTACGCCAGGGCCCGCTCGGAATAGGCGCTGGCCGCGCAACGAGCCACAGCCGCGGCCACGGCGGCCGGCGTGGTCAGGTTCAGAAAAGAGTCCATCAGGCCCGCGAAGGCGGCGTGCTGCCCGTCCTCGTCGGCCACGGAGGAGCGCACCACCACCGGCTGCTGCGGAAAGTCCCAGCGGGCGAGCGTGGCGGTCAGCTCGGCCTGCAGCGCAGCCGGCAGCTGAAACGTCAGCAGCTGCTCGCGGCGCCGGGGCGCCGCGGCTGCGTCGGCGGGCAGCGGGGCCAGCAGCGCATCAAACTCTTCGGCCGGGATGACCACAAAATCGGGTACGCGCACCCCAGCCGCCTGCAGGCGCAGCAGGCCCTGGGCTTTGCCGCCGACGGAGAGTTGCCCGGCCGGGCGCTTCAGGGAAGATAAGATCATGCAGGGTAAAGACGCCAGGTGGCGTCCCGGTCGGGGCTGAAGTTGGTTGGGACGGGGTGGCGCGGGGCTTCGGCTACGCCGCCCACACGATTTCCACGATGATGGCCACGTAGCTGGTAAGCATGAACAGCGACACGAGCAGCTCGGCCACCTTTAGGGTTTTGGCGCGCGGCTGGCGCAGGCTGAACCCGTAGGCCAGCAGCGTGGCCCCGAACAGGGCCGCCATCAGCCCGAACGGCCAGGCGCGGGCGTGCAGCAGCCGCAGCAGGTAGCCCTGCACCACGGTGCCGGCCAGCAGCACCAGCAGCACCGCCGCTATGGCCCCGGCGTAGCCCAGGGTGCGCGAGTACGAATCGACGCCGGGCCGCTCCTCGGTGGCCGGCTTGATTTTGCGGGCAATTTCGAAGGCCAGACCGCCCAGCAGACTGAGCAGCGCCAGCAGCAGCAACGGCTCGGAGAACTGCGGCCGGGCTGCGTAGGCCGTCCACAGCCAGGTGATGATCAGCGGCATGATGAGCAGGTGCGAGAGGGCGTAGAGCACCAGCCGCGGCCGGAGCCACCCGGGCACGAAAAACTCGTAGCGCATCAGCAGGCTGTAGCCCACCACCGCGGCCCAGGCCAGCAGCGTGGCCGGCCCCAGCCACAGCGACCAGGCGGCTTCCACCACCAGCCCCGTCCAAGCCAGCCGCTGCAGCTGCCCGAGCGTCACGCGCCCCGACTGGAGCACGCGCTGGGGAAAATGGACCAGATCGGAGGCGTAATCCTTGATTTCATCGAACACCCGCAGCCGGAAGAAGAAGGATATGGTGGCCAGGATGCCCGCGGCCTCGCGCGGCCCGAAGCTCAGGGCAGCCGCGGCCGGCTGGGTGGCCCGCGCCACGGCGTACACCGTCAGAAACAGGATGGCAAACAGGGCCATGTTCACGGGCGGAAACCGCTCCTGCAGGTAGGCCCACAACGCTCGACTATTCATGCCGGCAAATTAGCCGTTGGCAGCCCCATCTCGCGCATAATCCCGCTTTGGATCAGACTTTTCACCGATGCCCCGGCGACCGGCGGAGGCGCGACGGAACGGCTTCTGTGTGGCGCACGGAGCTCCGGTCTGCCGTTTAACACCCCTTAGCTGAGCCGACAAGAGCCCTGCAACCGCATCGTGGCCTGACTTTAACCCACCTTACTTGAGTCCACTACCGCCGCTTGCATGCCGGGACCGGCGCGCTACTTTGCCGCATGATCGAGTTATTACACCGCTGGCGCTTCGGGCTGCTGGCCGTGCTGCTGCTGGCCGCGGGGCTGCTGTGGCCCGGCGTGCAGGCCGCCGTGCAGGTCGACAACAGCCTGGAAGCCTGGTTTCTGCAGGACGACCCGGCCCTGCGCGCCTACCTCGACTTTCAACAGCGCTTCGGCAACGACGAAGTGGTGATTGTGGTCGTACGCGATGAGCAGACGCTGCTCACGCCGGAGTATTTCGCGAAGTTTTCGGCTTTGAGCCGGGCGCTGGAGGCGCTGCCGGCCGTGGCAACCGTGGTGGGCCCCGGCAACGCCACGGTGCCCGCCAAAGCGGCCCTGGGCGGGGGCGGTCCGCAGCCGTTGCTCACGGCGGGCAGCACGGCGGCCACGGTGCGCGCCCACTTAGGCCGCCACTCGCTGCTGCAGGAGCAGTTGTTTTCGCCCGATTACCGCACGGCCCGCTTCGTGGTGGCCCTGCGGCAGCTGCCCGACTTTGACGCGCGCCGGGGTGACATTCTGGCGGCGGTGCAGCGCACGGTGTACGCGCACTTTCCGCCGGCGCAGGCCTACCTGGGTGGCGTGGGCGTCATCTTCGCCGGGCTGAACGCCCTCTCGCAGCATGATTTCGGGCTCTTTCTGGGGCTGGGCTACCTGCTGATGTTCACCGTCTTTGCGCTGCTCTACCGCAACGGGTGGCTGCTGGTATACGTGCTGGGCATCGTGGGCGGGGCCACTTACCTCACGCTGGGCGTGTACGGCCTGCTGGGCCACCGCCTGAACCTGATGACCGTGCTGCTCCCGGTGGTGCTCATCCTGCTCGGCATCATGGACGCGATGCACGTCATCAACGAACGGAACCTGCTGGCCGAACCCGGCCTCCCGCGCCGCGACTCGGCGCTGCTGGCGCTGCGCCGCACGTTTTCGCCCTGCCTGGCCACCATGCTCACCACCGTGGCCGGCTTTCTGGCGCTGGTGACCAGCCCCATGGCCATCCTGCGCAACTTCGGCCTGTTCGTCGCCCTGGGTATTGCCCTCTGCCTGGTGCTGACCTTCGTGCTCGGCGTACTCATCCTGCCCCTCGCGCGGCCGGCGCCCCGCGCCACCCGCGCCACCAGCAACGCCCTGGCCCGCTTCTACACGTATCTGCTGGCTCGCAAGGGATTCTATACCGGCCTTTCGGCGGCGCTGGTGCTGCTGGCGGCGGCGGGCATCGGCTGGCTGCGGGCCGATACTTACACGCTAGGCTACTTTCCCGCCGACCACCCCGTGGTGCACGACCACCAGCGCATGGAGGCTACCTGGGGGCCCTACATGCCCCTGGAGCTGCTGGTGGAACCCCGGCCCGGCCACCGCCTGGCCGACGCGGCCGTGGTGCAGGCCACGGCCACCTTCGCCGACTCGGCCCGCCGGCTGCCGGGCGTGGGGCGGGTGTTCGGCTTTCATTCGCTGTACCAGGCGGGCCTGGAAACGCAGTTTCCGGGCCGGGGCCGAGCGGCGCTGGGCAGCCAGGGCCTGCTGCGCGCCGTCGATGAGCGGCTCGCGGCCGATTACCCGCAGCTGGCGGCGCAGTTTATTCACCGCCCCAGCGGCACCGGGCGCATCACCGTGTCGGGCACCATGCTCTCGGCCCGGCAGCTCACGGCCAAAACCGACACGCTGCTCGGGCTGGCCCGACGCACGCTGGGGCCGCTGGCCACGGTGCGCCCAGCGGGCTACCAGCCCATGTATGCCCGCATCGTGGGCTACGTGACCACCTCGCAGACCCAAAGCCTGCTGCTTTCCATTGTCACGGTGTTTGGGCTGGTGTGGCTGTACGTGCGCAGCCTGCGCCTGGCCCTGCTCACGGTGCTGCCGAATCTTTTCCCGGTGCTGGTGCTGCTGGGCGTCATGGGCTGGTGCGGCATCCGGCTCGACACGGCCACGGCCAGCATCGCGGCCATCGTACTCGGTCTTTGCGTCGACGACACGGTGCATTACATACACCACTACCGCGAGGCGCGGCGCACCCACTCCCCCGCCGCGGCCCGCCTGGCCACCATCACGCACGTGGGCCCCACCATCGTGCTGACGAGCCTGATTCTGTTTGTGGGCTACGCCGTGATGGGGCTGGGCTCGTTGAAAACCGTGCAGCTGTTCGGGGTGCTGACGGCCGTGAGCGTGGCGGCCGCGCTGTTCGGCGAAATCGTCATTTTCCCGCTCGTGCTGGAGCGCTTCGACCGGGAACCGGTTTCTGCTGAAACGGCCTCGACGTAACCGACGGGCTTTCTAGCGGAAGCGCAGGGAGTGAAACGCCGGCTGCATACCTGGTTCCAGATCGGCCTGGTTGGCGGCCAAGTAGAAGTAATAAGCGTCGGCTTGGTTAGCCTTATGCAGGGCCACCACCATGCAGTACTTGTAACCGGGCGCAAAGCTTGGGCTGGGCGTCACCATGCTGGTAGCGCCCCAATCGGCCCCGAATTCCTGGCGCACGGCCCGGGCATCGAATTCCTGCACCGGCGCGTCCTGTCCGCCCGAAATGTTGAGCAGCGTCACCTGCAGCAGGCTTTCGTGGAAGCTGTTGGGGTGTACCGCTATTTCGCCCTTCCGCTTCGCTGCTTGATACTCGCGCAGCAGCCCGGCCAGCGGCCGGATGGCATAGCGCACCTCGAACTTGCGCGTGGGGTGCTTCAGGGCGTACTCGTAGTTCATGTCACCGTTGGGGCGCACGGGTACTGCTTTCCAGCCAGCCGGGGCAGTATACATCATGCGGGCCTCGGTCAGGCCTTGCTGAAAATTCGCCGGCAGCGGCGTGGCGGCAGGCAGCCCGACGGCGGACAGAATAGAGGCAGCCAGCAGGCCGCCTGCGCGAGTAAGCATATCGAACTAAAGTGCCGCTATTACCCGCGGCCACTGCCACCAAAGCTACGCGGGCGCCACGGATTGTCAGCGCTGGCGCCCGGCTTTTCTATAGGGCGCTACAGCTCCTCCGGCAGTATCACCGCGTCGAGCCAGCCTTGCAGCAGGGCGGGCTTCTGGAAGAGGTGGATGAACAACACCCGCTCCTCGCCTACCAGCCGCCACACCTCGGCGTAAAAATCCTCCAGCGCGAACAGCTGCAGGCGGCAGCCGTGCTCGGCGCGGTCGGCCAGGTGGTGGCCGGCGCAGCGCAGCACTTCGGCCTGCTGGCCCAGCGTAAGCTTGGTGAAGACGGCGAATTTCATGACATCACAAGGAAACAACAACGCGGCCGGCGGGGCAAGATACACGGAATCCGGCGTGGCCGTACCCCGCGCCAACAGCGCCCTATAACTGCGGCATCTGCCCCAAGAGTTCGTTCTTTGGCGCTCCATTTACCTCCGTCGCCATGCCCGCGTTCCGTTTTCCGCACCCCTTGGTGCTCTTGGTTGGTTTCATCCTGCTGGCCGTAGCGCTGAGCTACGTGCTGCCCGCCGGCCGCTTCGAGCGGCGCCAGGACGAGGCGACCAAGTGCGAGGTCGTCGTGCCCGGCTCCTACCACCGCGTGACGCCCACGCCGGTGTCGCCGCTGGGGGCGCTAACGGCCATTCCGCGGGGCCTGCAGGACGCGGCCGACGTGATTTTCCTCGTCTTCCTAGCGGGCGGAGCCTTTACCGTGGTGGACCAGACCGGAGCCCTGCGCCGCGGCGTGGATTGGCTGCTGCAGAAGCTCAGTGGCCGCGAAGCCCTGGTCATTCCGGTGGTGGCGCTGCTGTTTGCCACCATGGGCGCGCTCGAAAACATGCAGGAGGAAATTGTGCCGCTGGTGCCGGTGCTGCTGGTGCTCATGCGGCGCATGCGCTACCCGCTACTTACCGCCGCGGCCGTCAGCATTGGCTCGGCGGCCGTGGGGGCCGCGTTTAGCCCTATCAACCCCTTTCAGGTCGGCATTGCGCAGAAGCTGGCGGGCCTGCCGCTGCTCTCGGGCTTGGGCTTCCGCCTGGGGTTTCTGGCCCTGGCCCTGCTGATCTGGATCGGGGGCACGCTGCGCTACGCCCTGCGTCACCGCGCCACCGCGCCGCTGTCCGCCGCCGACGAGGCGCCGCTCGACGTGGCGGAGGCCGAGCCCGCTGGCGGCCGGCGCCACGGGCTGGTGCTGCTGCTGCTGCTGGTCACCTTCGCGTTCTTCGCCTACGGGGTGCTGGAGCTGGGCTGGGATTTCAGCCAGATGGCGGCCCTGTTCTTCGCCCTCGGCGTGGCGGCCGGCCTGGTAGGCGGCCTGGGGCCGACGGGTACGGCCGAGGGCTTCATTGCCGGCTTCAAGGACATAGCCTTTTCCGGGATGCTCATCGGCTTTGCCCGCGCCATTTTTGTGGTGCTGGAGCAGGGCCAGATCGTCGATACCATCGTCCACGGCCTCTCGGCGCCGCTGGCGCACCTGCCTGTGGCGGCCTCCGCGCTGGGCATGCTGGGCGTGCACACGGCCCTGCACCTGCCCGTGCCCTCGGTGAGCGGGCAGGCCGTGCTCACCATGCCCATCCTCACGCCGCTGTCCGATCTGCTGGGTCTTTCGCGGCAGGTCACGGTGCTGGCCTTTCAGTACGGGGCCGGCCTCTGCGAAATCATCACCCCCACGAACGGTGCGCTGATGGCCATCGTGGCAGCCTGCGGGGTGCGCTTTGATCAGTGGTGGAAGTTTGTATTCCCGCTCTACCTATTGTTGCTCGGCCTGGCCGTGGTGGCCATTGTAGTGGCCATTGCCGTGGGCGTGTAGGCGGAGTTGCATGCCCGTCGGCTAGCTTCGAACGTAAGCCCAAGCGGGCCGTCCGGCTGCTTCTTGGCCCGCGCGCACGGCCAGCCCCAGCAAGGCCCACAGCCCCCAGCTGTAGCCGCCGAAAACCACGCCGGCTACCCCATACCCGACCAGAAATTTGGTCAGCATGGCAGCCGGTAGCGCCAGGCCGCACAGCAAGGGCACCATGCGGCGCCAGCCCGTCCATACCCCGGCCCGCCAGATGACCGTGCCGGTGACCAGCATCATGGCCATGCTCGCGGGCCAGGCCACGTCGCACACGAAGTAATACCAGGTATCCAGCCGCCCGACCGTAGCGTCGAGGATTTGCTGCAGCGAAGCCAGCACCAGCAGCGTGATTTGCAAGGCCGACAGGCCGCGGGCCACCGGCCCCGGACCCAGCACCCGCAACTGCCGCATGCCCACGGCGCTGCACAGCCAGCCCGCCAAAAACAGCCAGCCAGCAGCATCGCCAGCCACATGTTGCCCCGTATCGAACGGGGGCCAGCGGTACAGCGTGAGCATCAGCGCCAGCATGGGGCTGAGCATGAAGGCAATACTACCGAGCGTGCGGTGATTCATGGCTACGGTTGGTTTTGGATGCTACCAAACTTACCGTATGTCCACCCCGGCGTCAATCGCATAAACGGGTGGCCGCACGCGCGCAACTAACTGGCCGGTAACACCTTTAGCAACGTCCGACAAAACCCGTAAGGCCACACTTCAGCCTGCGCACTACCGTATTTCTAAGCGCGGATCAGCGCCCGTAGTCAACAGCGTCGCCAACGCAACACCGTCCAGTACCACGACAGCAGCGCACTGGGCGGCCGACAAAGTCTGGTATCCTGTGTACCGGCCGCCCCTTGCCGCGGCAGCTCATGCCGACCTTCAATACACGGCGCCGCTCCAGCAGTACTCGTTGTTGGGCAGGGCGTACCACTGGTCGTTTTCGTTCACGTTTTCGCCCTGCACGCGGCCCACATAAGCCAGTTCGTGCCCGGCGGGCACCAGCCGGGCGGCGGCGCGCCGGTACGGCTCGCCCTGCCGGATGTTGACGCGGGAACGGGTGCGCACGGTACCGGCGGCGGGCTCGGTGGCCCAGTCGGCGGGGTGCGGCTGGCCGGTGCAGCGGGCGTACACGGCGGGCACGTCGCGCAGCAGCTGCTCGTAGCTGCGGTTGCTCTGGGCCAGCCCCGACTTGGGGTCGGTCTTGCGGTGCGGGTCGAGGATGCAGTGGCCCACGATGGCGCGGGCCGGGTCGAGCTTAAACTTCCAGCAGCAGTAAGCCAGCACCCACACGTAGCGGCGGTAGGCCTCGTCGGCGTTGATGTTCGGCCCGAAGCAGTACTCCACCCCGATGGCCGCGTCGTTGGCATTGGCGCCGTAGCGGCGGTTGTCCTCGGTGGTGCTGTAGAGCACGTGCCAGGCTTTTTCGGGCGCGGCCGTGAGGGCCGGCACGCACTCCAGAATCTGCCGGTCGTCGACGAACAAGTGGGCGGAGGCGCTGATTTCGTTGCGCGAGTGTTCGTAGTAGCTCACGTTGCCGGCGGCCGTGGAGCCGCGGTTGCCGGTGTCGTGGGCCACCAGAAAGCGGATTTCGGCGGCGGGCAGGCCGGAACGGCGCTTGGTGTGCGGCGTCAGCCAGCTCTGGGTGATGGGGTATTCGAGGTCGGGAAACTGGCGCATGGTCGAAGGGCAGCTAGGTCAGCAAGCGGGCAATCAGCCGGGAATCTGTTCGGGAGCCGTTGTAGCTGCTTCGGGCGTCGGCACGGCCGAGTCGGGGCCCATGTCGTCCTCCACGCGGCGCAGCACCGCTCCCGATACCGGGTCGGCAGCCGACTCGCTGCCGGCCGGTGGCACCACTGCTACCGGCGGCGCGACTACGGACGGCGCGGCGGCGGTCAGCAGGGCCACATTGGGCGCGGCAGCCACGGCAGCCGGGGCCGCGGCGTAGCCCGGAGGCGTGCCAGCCGGCATCAGCACGCCGGAGGCTGCGGTTGCGGCCGTACCGCTGGCCGCGTCGGTGGGCTTGTTTTCCTGCAGCTTCAGCCCCAGGTAAGTGGCGCTGCTGATGGCCAGCAGCAGCGTCTCGTTGTTGTCCCACTCGGGCAGGGCCACCGTCTTGTACACGGTGCGCACGAAAAAGTAGCCCAGCAGAATCGTCACCACCACCTGCTGCAGGCGGTGAATGCTCACGCCGTTGCGGTCCGACAGAATATCGGTCATCCAGCCCTGGCTGACGGTGGGCCCTTCGCCCAAGGTTTTGCCCACCTCGGTGCTGCCCCCGATCAGCCCGCTCAGGCCCGCCGTGCCCGCGCTGATGCCGAGCAACGACAGCGTGGTCACCGAAATATTCGTCATTTCGCCCGTCACGCAGTAAATGACCAAGTAGCAGCTCATGATGATAAACGTCCACCACGCCAGCTGCACCTTGGCCAGGCTGTAGGGCCGCTGCAGGGAGGAAGCCGGTACGCCCGCGCTGGCCAGGTCCCCGTCGGGGCCGCTGCGCAGCAGGGCCGAGCGGTGCGACAGCGCAATGATGCCCAGCGCCAGCAACAGCACGCCCACGCCGGCGACCCAAAGGGCACTGGGCTGCACCAGCTGAAAATGCACGTTCTTTTCCAGCCCTGGGTAGAGTTCGGTAAACACCTGGTCGTCGTAGCCCAGGCCAATCTTGCCGGGGTGGGTAAACTTCCAGGGCGAGCCGTACACGATGTCCCAGAACTGTTGGTTGGCCGGCGTGCGGTCCAGCTTGAAGAGCACCTTGTCGTAAGCCGCGTTCAGGTCGCCAAGCACGGCCTGCTCGCTGACGGTGTCTCCCACCGCATCGGGCGCGGCCACGGTGGACAGCGTGTCGGTGTCGGTCAGGTAAGTGGCGGCGCGGTGGCGCGAGCCGGCGACATTGCTGCTGGTCCCGGCCAGGTACACGGCCAGCGGGGGCATGTTGCGCAGCGGGGTATCGTCGATGTACAGCACCATCTGGCGGGCTTTGGCGTGGGCGCGCTCCGCGCTCAGGCCCAGCTTCTGCAGGGCGGCTTCTTCGTCGTGCAGCCAGCGCCCCAATCCATCCACTTCCAGCGTGATGGTGCTGCCCAGCTTGAAGAGCGTGTCCTGCCGGGCATCGGACGTCGCGTGGATGTTGCGAATCACGGGGCGGAATCCCTGCGCCCGCACCGGCTTCATGCCCCCCATCAGGGCCAGCAGCAACCCCAGGGCCCAGCCCAGTCGCCGGAAACTATTGGTACCTAAAGCCAACATCGGCTGTACGTTAAAAAAGATGAATAAAAAACCAACCGAACCAGGTATTGGCCCAGGTTTTCGCGTCGGCCGAATCCCGCAAAAAAACAGATTTACCCTGCAAATCACGCGAAATAAACTCCTGAAAAAACCAGGTTGGCATTGCTACAGTATCATAGATAGGGTACCGTTTTTCTTAGCGCGCAGCAGGAGTACCGCTT
>NZ_BAAGRA010000026.1:0-179939 GCF_054783195.1 Hymenobacter coalescens
AAGCGGTACTCCTGCTGCGCGCTAAGAAAAACGGTACCCTATCTATGATACTGTAGCAATGCCTTAGGTGTTCGTTATTGGTTGTTCGCTTTTCGAACGTGCCGACAACAGCAGCGCCCCACTTTTGCCGGTTTCAGCGGAGGCGGAGCGCGGTAGTTTTGGAGCGTGTAGTTAACGTAAAACGGCTTTGCGATGTGGTGGCATTCCGTGTTACGTTAGCTTAAATTTATTGATAATGTTTAATGATGTTCATTTGTTCAGCACTTGTTCTTCAGCCACCATATTGCAAAACCGATGTTACCAGCAGTTATTCTTGCTCTATTATAACTGTCGTTTCGCCAACAGTCGAGTATTTGTCAAATTTCATAAGTATTGCTTTGGCTGTGTCCACTGTTTCAATAAGATTCCTACTTGCAAAGTATTCGTCTTCTAAATGGGGTTTTGTTCCGATTTTAAAAGACAAGCTGTGAACTTCACGTTTTCCTATACAACAACTTTTTCCCTTTCCAAAAAAGGCTGATGGATTGAACCCAATTAAATAATCATCAAGATTTTTGCCGTCAATCTGCTCAACCTTTGGCCTGGAATATGTTTTATTAAAGGCCCTCTCTGTTAAATAGCCTATGCCGTTACTATCAATCGTTAATATATTCTCTTTGACGTTGGATAATACAAGATTGATTTCTCCCTTATACCCATTAGGAACTTTAATTGTCAATGCCGGTGAATACAATTGATAGTGGAATGCAAAGAAGGAAATCGTTGTCGTGATGAAAAATAATGTCAGAAAAGAAGTTCGCTTAAAAAGCAGTTTTAGAACACCTGTCAATATCAAACAGCCCAGAACAATTCCAACTATCATCATTCCGCCTAAAAAAAGTCCAGACAGAACTATTCCGCCTGGGACATCTTTCAACTTGATAAGCAAAGTTGTTAAAAGCCCAATGGATAAAAACCCAAAGATGATTTTAAGTTTTCGGTCAGTCGTCATAATTGCTGGTAACATTCCTATTGCCGCTATTAAGTAAGTCTGAAATTTCGGTTATCGTACCACCTGTAGCGCTATAACCGAAACCCCACCGCCGGAGCAGTAGCGGCAGCTGCTGCGGCCGGATGCGGCTCAAGATAGCCCGGCCGTTAATTGCGTGCAAGCACCCCCTGGGGGAGCGGCTTTTCCCGCATTCCGCCCCGGCTTCTACCTTTGCCGCCGTACCACCCTCCGCATTCCGCCCCATGGCCAACCCCAACGACCCCGCCCTGCACTCCTGGATTGACATTGCGCCCACCAGCGACTTTCCCCTCCAGAACCTGCCCTTCGGCGTGTTCTTCACCGAGGAGCGCGGCACCCGCGTGGGCGTGGCCATTGGCGAGTACGTGCTGGATTTGTACGCCGTGAGCCAGTTCGGCTTTTTCCGCGGGCTGGATTTGCCCACCGAGCCCAAGGTGTTTCGCCGCCGCTCCCTCAACGGCTTCATCCGGCTGGGCCGGCCGGCGTGGCGGGCCGTGCGCCAGCGCGTATCAGAGCTGCTGCGCCACGACAACGGCGAGCTGCGCGACAACGAGGAGGCCATGCGCACCTGCCTGCTGCGCCAGCGCGAGGTGCAACTGCTGCGCCCGGTGAAGCCCCAGAACTACACCGACTTTTACAGCAGCATCGAGCACGCCACCAACGTGGGCACCATGTTCCGCGACCCCAACAACGCGCTGCTGCCCAACTGGAAGTGGATTCCCATCGGCTACCACGGCCGCACCAGCAGCATCGTGGTGAGCGGCACCGACATTCGGCGCCCCAACGGGCAGCGCAAGGCCCCCGACGCGCAGGTGCCCACCTTCGGCCCCTCGCAGCAGCTAGATTTTGAGCTGGAAGTATCGATGGTGGTGGGCCAGGCCACGCAGCTGGGCGACACGGTGCCGCTGGCCGAAGCCGAGGACCACATCTTCGGGCTGCTGCTGTTCAACGACTGGTCGGCCAGGGACCTGCAGAGCTGGGAATACGTGCCGCTGGGGCCGTTTCTGGGCAAGAACTTCGGCAGCAGCGTGTCGCCCTGGGTGGTGACGATGGACGCGCTGGAGCCCTTCCGCGTGGCCGGCCCCGAGCAGGACCCGGAGCCCCTGCCCTACCTGCAGCAGTCGGGCGCGCACAACTTCGACATTCAGCTGGAGGTGAGCCTGGCTCCGCAAGGCGGCCCCGAAACCGTCATCAGCCGCACCAATTTCCGCGACATGTACTGGAGCATGGCCCAGCAGCTGGCCCACCACGCCTCCAACGGCTGCCCGCTGGAAGTCGGCGACCTGTACGCCTCGGGCACCATCAGCGGGGCCTCGCCCGATTCGTACGGCTCGATGCTGGAGCTGACCTGGCGCGGCACCAAGCCCCTTACCCTCGCCGACGGCTCGCAGCGCAAGTTTATCAACGACGGCGACACGGTGGTGATGCGCGGCTTCTGCCAGCGCGGCCCGCTGCGCATCGGCTTCGGGGAGGTGCGCGGCACGGTGCTGCCGGCGGCGGAGTAGCGCAGCGGCCTATAAAAGCACGTAAAAGCCCGCCGTGCGGCTCAGCGCGAACCGAAGTTCGGCGCTGAGCCGCACGGCGGGCTTTTACGCTTTGAAGTCTATCCTTTCCAAACGCAGCCGCCGGTAGCGCCGCAGCAGCAGGTAGCCGGTGGCCAGCCCGCCGAGCACCAGCCAGTACACCAGCTCCGAGGCCCACACGCCAGCCAGCGGCCACCGCCACCAGCGCACCGCCGCGTAGGCCGCCGCCAGGTACGTGCCAATGGCTACTACTTCCATCTGGAACGCCTGCGCCGCGCCGCCCAGGCCAATGATGCTGTTGTAGAGAATGTTGCTGATGGCAAACAGCACCAGGATCAGCGCCAGCACCGGCGCCAGGGGTACCAGGGCGGCGTTCAGCGCGGCCTCGGAGGTGAAGAGGCCACCGATGTGTACGGGCAGCAGCCAGATGGCCAGGGCCGAGGGCAGCGTCACCAGCAGGCTGAGCACCACGGTACGCCCCACCACCGGCGCCAGCAGCTCGGGCCGGCGCTGGCCGAGGTAGCGGCTGGTGAGCGTGTAAATGGCCGAAGCCAGCGCCAGGGAGGGCAGGCTCACCACCGTGTACACGCTGCGCACGATGTTGGACACGGCCAGGGCCTCGCGGCCCAGCTCGCCTACCAGCACGAAGAAGCCAAACCAGCCGGCCGTTTCCACCAGTTGCTTGCCCACGATGGGGGCTCCAATCAGCAGCAGCCGCCGCAAGGCGAGGCGCAACGGGCGGTAGCGCAGCAGGGCATAGCGCGGGCGCAGTCCCGGCCGCAGCAGCGCCCCCAGCAGCACCACGGCCCCCAGGGCCTCCGACACCACCGTGGCCCAGGCCGAGCCGGCAATGCCCAGCCGCGGCAGGCCCAGCCCGCCCCACACCCAGCCGTAGTTGAACAGCACGTTGGCCAGCGTCATGAGCAGGGTGCTCAGGCTGATGATGCGCGTGCGGCCGATGCCGGTGTAAAAGCCCACGAGGCAGTGCCACCCGAAGCTGGCCGGCAGCGCCCACACCACGGCCCGCAGGTAGCGGCACATGGCGGCTGCCACGGCGGCATCGTCGACCAGCCGCGCCGCCAGCCACGGCGCCAGGGCAAAGCTGAGCCCGGCCAGCCCGGCCGCCAGCGCCGCGCTCAGGTACAGGGCGTTGTCGAACAGGCGGCCGACGGCGCGGCGGCGGCCCTGCCCGATGCGCCGGGCCGTCAGAATCTGCAGGCCCACGGCCAGGCCCGCGCCCACGGTGGTGAGCAGGTAGAACAGCAGGCCGCCGAGGCCGATGGCGGCCAGCGGCACTTCGCCCAGCCGGCCCACAAACACCGAATCCGTCAGGTAAATGGCGCTCTGTGCCAGGCTGCCCAGCATGATGGGCGCCGCGATGTCGAGGATGGCGCGGTAAGAGGCCGGGCGCCGACGACGAGGCATGGGGTGGGCGGTGAAATGGTGAAACGGCGAACCGGTGAGTTGATGTTCGAACGGGGCAAGCGGAACGTCAACTCACCGGTTCACAACTTCACCATTTCGCCTTTGTAGTAGCAGTTCAGGATGGAATCCATGGGCCGGCGGCCGGCGGCCACGGCTTCCACGGTGGCTTGGTGGGCCGTTTCCAGCAGCGGCAGCAGGGGCTGCTCCACGTGGTTGAAGTGGCGGAAAGCGTCGATCAGCTTCGCGTCCCACTCCGGGTGGAAGTTCAATAAATCGTCGGGGAGCACCCGGGTGCGGGTGCTGCCGGGCTCGGGCAGGCAATCGAACGGCTCCCACACGTTCAGGTAGCCGTAGTCGTCGGTCAGTTCCTCGCCGGGGTGAATGTCGCGCACGGCCAGCTCGAAGTTGTAGGCCGTGGACACCAGCGAGCTGTTGAAGGAGTGGTTGACGAAGCGGGAGTTGTCCCAGCACAGCACAAAGTCGCCCTTGGCGTCGCGGTAGCTGTACTTGTTGAGGATGTCCTTGTGCATCTGGTCCAGCTGCTGCACCCGCTCCGGGCTGAAAGTCTGGTCGAAGGCGTCGAAGATCCAGCAGATCGTGCCCTTGGGAATGAAGCGCGTGGCCACCACGCCGTAGCCGATTTCGGGGGAAATGAAGCGTAGTTCGGTGTTGGGGTGAATCATGGAGGGAGCAGAAAGCGGAGAAGTGCAATAGTAGCCAAATCCCGGTGGCGGCCCTAGCCCGGGCGCCGAAGCCTACGCAAACCACCGGGCCGGCGGCCATCGGATAAGCAAGCAGCCTGCGCAATCTTCCTGCAAAGCGCGGCCTCTTATCCGTTTTTATACGTAGCCATTCAGTCAAACACGTATTTCAGCCGAATAGCGCCCCGCGCCGTAACCTTACCCAGAGGGGATAGTACTTATTGGCTATGGTTTGTGGCTCGGCTCGACAGCGCGCGGGCCGCACCGCCTCCTCAGCATCATCACCACCCACATCCACAACCAAACCCAGATCTGTATGCTAGCCATGGATTACCGGGGCCCGAAAAGGGTCCGCGCCGTGCAGAAGCCGATGCCGGAAATTAAGCACCCGCAGGACGCCATCGTGAAGGTGCTGCGCACCTGCATCTGCGGCTCCGACCTGCACCTCTACAACGGCAACGTGCCCGATACCCGCGTGGGCTCCACCTTCGGCCACGAGTTCGTGGGCGAAATCGTGGAAGTGGGCAGCGAAGTCACCAAAGTAAAGGTTGGCGACCGGGTGATTGTGCCCTTCAACATTGCCTGCGGCGAGTGCCACTTTTGCCGCCAGGGCATGTTCGGCAACTGCCACGAATCCAATACCGAGGCCACGGCCGTGGGGGCCATTTATGGCTACTCGCACACCGCCGGCGGCTTCAACGGCGGCCAGGCCGAGTACTGCCGCGTGCCCTACGCCAACGTGGGCCCCACCATCATTCCCGAGGGCATGGACCTGGACGACGCCGTGCTGCTCACCGACGTAGTGCCCACCGGCTACCAGGCTGCCGAAATGGCTGGCATCCAGAAGGGTGACACCGTGCTGGTGTTCGGCGCGGGGCCCATCGGCATCATGGCGGCCCGCTGCGCCTGGCTGTTTGGCGCCGGCCGCGTCATGATTGTCGACCAAGAGGATTACCGCCTGGAGTTTGCCCGCAACTATTCTTACTGCGAGGCCTACAACTTCAACGAGATGGGCGACCCGGTGCTGTTCTTCAAGAAAATCACCGATTGGCTGGGGCCGGACTGCGTGATTGACGCGGTGGGCGCCGAGGCGGCCGGCAACACCATGCAAACCATCACCGGCCGCAAGCTGCTGCTGCAAGCCGGCTCGGCTACCGCGCTGCACTGGGCCATCAACTCCGTGAAAAAAGGCGGGGTGGTGTCGATTGTGGGCGTGTACGGCCCCACCGACAACCTGGTGCCCATCGGCAACGTGCTCAACAAGGGCCTCACCATCCGGGGCAACCAGTCCTCGGTGAAGCGCCTGCTGCCGCGCCTGATCGACCACGTGCAGAACGGGGTGCTCAACCCCAAGGGCCTGATTACCCACCGCCTGCCCCTGGAGGAAGTGGCCGACGGCTACCGCATGTTCTCGGCCAAGCTGGACAACTGCATCAAAACCGTGCTGCTCCCTCCCACCGCCAACCAATAACGCCGCCCAACCATGGAAAAGAACGTGATTAATACGCCCATCGACCCCCATCAGATCAAAGGCTGGGGCATCGATGCTGACCCCGAAAACGACCCTACGTACCCCATGCGGGCCCGCATGAACATCACGCAGGACCCCGACTACAAGCACCGGCCGCAGTCGCTGCAGCCCGAAGATACGGAGGTGTTGCGCTCCGTGGAGCGCCCCAACGTGTCGGCCGTGTTCGGCACGCCCGCGCCGCCCAGTGGCCTGAGCGGCTGGATCCGGCGGGCGGCCTTTCACTACAGCGAAAACGAGTACGCCCACTGGCTGCCGCTGATCCTGGCCGACCGCGTGAACGTGGTGGAAGGCGTGCTGAGCGACCTGGTGCACGGCAAGGTTCCCAACATCTACGCCGAGAAGGGCTACCCCGTGGAGTGGAAGCACAACCGCACCAGCCTGATCCTGAAGCTGACCACGGTAGCAGCGTTAGCGGTCGGCGGCCTATACCTGCTTAGCTCCGGCGGCAAAAAATCAAAGAAAAAGCCGAAACATTACCGCGGCGCTTACTACGAGCAGGACTAAGTTGCTTTATTCTCCCCGTACATACACACGGCCCGGCAGGTACTGAACCTGCCGGGCCGTGTGTATAAGAGGCGGCCTCATTGCTTTTTGTGGCCAAGACCACGTAGGGCACTCGCTGCGTCTAAGGCAACTGCTGATGCTGGGGCCGGTAGCCTAATTCCACGGCTCCTCTGGATTGGTGCATTCAAGCTACGCTATTTCCGCCCGCCGATGATTTCGTCCACCACGGCCGGGTCGAGCAGGGTGGTGGTGTCGCCGAGGCTGCCGGTTTCGCCTTCGGCCACCTTGCGCAGGATGCGGCGCATGATTTTGCCGGAGCGCGTTTTGGGCAGGCCCGAGACAATCTGGATTTTGTCGGGCCGGGCGATTTTACCGATTTCTGCCACCACGGTTTCGATGATGCTGGCCTCGACGTGGTGCCGGTCGGTTTCCCTGTCGCAGTCGCCCGAGCGGCAGATGACGTAGGCGTAGATGCCCTGCCCCTTCACGTCGTGGGGGTAGCCCACCACGGCCGATTCCACCACGTGGGGGTTCTGGTTGATGGCGTTTTCGATTTCGGCGGTTCCGAAGCGGTGTCCCGATACGTTGATGACGTCGTCGACGCGGCCGATGATGCGGTACAGGCCGTTCTCGTCGCGCCGGGCGCCGTCGCCGGTGAAGTAGTAGCCGGCGTACGGCTGGAAGTAGGTTTGCTGGGCGCGCTCATGGTCGCCCCAGGTGGTGCGGATCACGCCCGGCCACGAGGCTTTCAGGGCCAGATAGCCTTCCTGCTCGTTGCCCTCGATTTCCTGCCCCTCCTGCGTGAGCAGCACGGGCTGCACGCCCGGCAGCGGCAGGCCGGCGTGGGCCGGCTTGCTGGGCGTGATGCCGGCCAGGGCCGACAGCATGATGCCGGCGGTTTCCGTTTGCCACCAGGTATCCACGATGGGGCAGCGCTCCTTGCCCACGTGCTGGTAGTACCAGTACCAGGCTTCCTCGTTGATGGGCTCCCCCACCGAGCCGAGCACCCGCAGCGAGTCGAGCGAATAGCTGAGCACGTTGTCCAGGGGGGCCGCCATAAGCGAGCGGATGGCGGTGGGCGCGGTGTAGAAAATGGTGACCGAGTGCTTGTCGATGACTTCCCAGAAACGGCCGGCGTCGGGGTACGTGGGCACGCCCTCAAACATGAGCGAGGTGGCCCCGGCCAGCAGCGGGCCGTAGAGCAGGTACGAGTGGCCCGTTACCCAGCCCACGTCGGCGGTGCACCAGTACACGTCGTTTTCCTCTACCTGAAACACGTTGCGGAAGGTGTAATCGGCCCACACCATGTAGCCAGCGGTGGTGTGCACCACGCCCTTGGGCTTGCCGGTGGAGCCGGAGGTGTAGAGAATAAACAGCGGGTCTTCGGCGGCCATTTCCTCGGCCGGGCAGGTCTTGGCTACGTCCAGCGCTTCTTCGTGGTACCACACGTCGCGGCCTTCGTGCATGTGCACCGGCCAGCCCAGGTGCTCCACTACCAGCACCTTGCGCACGGAGGGGCAGTGCTCCAGCGCCTCGTCCACGACGCGTTTCACCGGAATTTGCTTGGCGCCCCGGTTCAGCCCGTCGGCCGTGATGACGAAGCTGGCCTCGGCGTCGTTGACGCGGTCGGCAATGGCCGTGCTACTGAAGCCGGCGAAGATGACCGAATGGGTGGCGCCGATGCGGGCACAGGCCAGCACGGCAATGGCCAGCGACGGAATCATGGGCATGTAGAGGCACACCCGGTCGCCCTTCTCCACGCCGAGGTTGTGGAGCACGTTGGCAAACTTGCACACCTCTTGGTGCAGTTCGCGGTACGTGAGGCGCAGGTGGCGCTGCTTGGGGTCGTTGGGCTCCCAGATGATGGCCAGCTTGTTGCCGCGCTGGGCCAAGTGGCGGTCGAGGCAGTTCTCGGTGATGTTCAGCCGGGCGCCGTCGAACCAGGTGCTGCGGCCGGCGGGCGAAAACTCCCCGCCGCGCACCGAGGTCCACTTGCGGCGCCAGGTAAAGGGTTCGGCCACCTCAGCCCAGAAAGCATCGGGGTCGTCGATGCTGCGGCGGTAGGCGGTTTGGTAGTCTTCGAACGAGCGGATGCGCGGATGCTGCGGAACACGGGTCGTCATGGCGGCGGAAGAAGGAGTAAGAAGAGAAGTGTCGGTAGGCATGGCAGCGGGCTGGGTAAAGGTGTGCGGAAGCAGGGGGAAGAAAGTGGTACTTGGGGCCGGCCGCCCGCCGGCGGTGGCGGCGTCAGGAGCGCGGGCCGGTAGCCAGGGGGGCCAACGCGGCCTGCGGCTCCCGGCCGGCGCAGCCAAGGCCGCGGGCGGCCAGCGCGGCCCGGATTTCGTCGAGAATAAGCGGGTCGTCGATGGTAGCCGGCACGGGGCAATCCTCGCCGTCGGCCAGCTGGCGCATGGCCTTGCGCAGAATTTTGCCGGAGCGCGTTTTGGGCAGGCGCTTCACCACCAAGGCCTCGCGGAAGCAGGCCACGGCTCCGATCTGCGCGCGGATGTCCTGCACCAGTTCGGCTTCCAGCTGGGCTTCGCCGATGGTCTGCCCGTCTTTGAGCACCACCAGGCCCAGGGGGCGCTGCCCGCGCAGCTCGTCGTGGATGCCGAGCACGGCACACTCGGCTACGGCCGGGTGGGCCGCCAGCAGCTCTTCCATTTCGCCGGTGCTCAGGCGGTGCCCGGCCACGTTGATGACGTCATCGACGCGCCCCATGATGTAAACGTAGCCCTCAGCGTCGCGGTAGCCGCCGTCGCCGGAGAAGTAGTAGCCCGGAAAGGTGCTCAGGTAGGACTGCTGAAACCGCGCATCGTCCTGCCAGAGCGTGGGCAGGCAGCCGGGCGGCAGCGGCAGGCGCACGGCCACCAAGCCAGTGGTACCGGCAGGCACGGGCTGCCCGGCGTCGTCCAGGATCTGCACGTCGTAGCCCGGCACCGGGTGCCCGGCCGAGCCGGCGCGCGGCGCGGGCGCCGCGGCCAGGCCCACGCACGTGGCCAGCATCGGCCAGCCCGATTCCGTTTGCCACCAATGGTCAACCACCGGCACGCCGAGCTGGGCCTGCGCCCACGCATAGGTGGCCGGGTCGCACCGCTCGCCGGCCAGAAACAGCTGACGCAAGGTGCTCAGGTCGTAGCCGCGGCGCAGGCGGCCATCCGGGTCTTCTTTCTTGATGGCGCGGATGGCGGTGGGCGCCGTGAACAGCACGCTTACCCCGTGGGCCTGCACCACTCGCCAGAACGCGCCGGCGTCGGGCGTGCGCACGGGCTTGCCCTCGTAGAGCACCGTGGTGCAGCCGTGCAGCAACGGCCCGTACACGCTGAAGCTGTGGCCCACGGCCCAGCCGATGTCGGAGGCGGCCCAGAACACCTCGCCGGGCTGCACGCCGTACACCGCGCTCATGCTGAACTTCAGCGCCACGGCGTGCCCGCCGTGGTCGCGCACCACGCCCTTGGGCTTGCCGGTGGTACCGGAGGTGTACAGGATGTAGAGCGGATCGGTGGCGTCCAGGGGCACGCAGGGCACGGGGGCAGCCGCCAGCAGCTGCTCATAGTCCACGTCGCGGCCGGGCTGCATGCGGGCGTGCACTGCGTGGCTGAGGGCCTCGCGCTGCAGCACGACCACGTGCTCGGGCTTGAAGCGGGCCTGCTCGATGGCGGCATCCACCAGCGGCTTGTAGGGAATGATGCGGTCGATTTCGATACCGCCGGAAGCCGACACGACGACCTTGGGCCGGGCATCGTCGATGCGCACAGCCAGCTCATGCGGGGCAAAACCGCCGAACACCACCGAGTGCACCGCCCCGAGGCGGGCGCAGGCCAGCATGGCCACGACGGCTTCGGGCACGTTGGGCATGTAAATGATAACCCGGTCGCCCTGCCCGACGCCCAGTTCGCGCAGCCCGCCCGCAAAGCGGGCCGTGCGGTCCAGCAGCTCGCGGTAGGTGAAGTGGCGCACCGTGCCGGTTACGGGCGAATCCTGCACCAGGGCCACCTGCTCGGCCCGGCCGTGGGCCACGTGGTAATCCAGGCACAGGAAGCAGGTGTTGAGCTGCCCGCCTCGAAACCAACGGTAGAAGCCCTGCTCGTCCGTGGTGAGCGTCGGCGCCGGCGGGGCCAGGAACCAGGTCAGCGCGCGGGCCTGCTCGGCCCAGAACGCGGCCGGATCGGCCAGGCTGGCGGCGTGGGCCGCCGGGTAGGAAAGAGCGGAAGGTAGTGGGGCGGGTTTCATGGCATTGGTTGGGGAGGAACGGCGCGGTGTGGCGCGGCCTGCGCAGGCCGCGTCCCGGATGGTACTCTTCGTCGGCCAACGATTGGGCGTAGCGCCGCTGCGGTGCGGACTTGCAAGTCCGCACCGCAGCGGCGCTACGTCGTCAGCGGAGCCAGCTCGCGGACTTTTTCCAGCAGTTGGCGCGTGGAGAAGGGCTTGGTCAGGTACAGATCGGCGCCGGCATCCAGGCCTTTCTGCACGTCGGCTTCGCGGCTTTTGGCCGAGAGAAAAATGACTTTGGTGCCCTGCTGGCCGGGCAGCCGCCGCAGGTGGCGGCACACGTGGTAGCCGTCGAGGTCGGGCATCATGATGTCGAGCAGCACCACGCCAAAAGGCTCCCGGTCCAGGGCCTCCAGGGCCTCCGTGCCGTTGCGGGCGATGCTGACGGCGTAGCCCGCCTTGCGCAGCAGAAATTCCAGCGACATCACGATGTTGGGCTCGTCGTCCACCACCAGGACTTTGGGGGCGGTTGGGTTGGTTGGGTTCATAAGCAGAAGTACGCGGCAACGGCGGATTAAGGAACGCAAAAAACCGTTGTTGCCACGCAGCCGGGGGCGTTGACTGCCGCCGCGGGCCGGCCTCAGCCCGGGGCCGGCGCGGCGGGCAGCTCCACCCAGAAGCGGGCACCTTGCTGCGGGGCCGAGTCGACGCCGATGCGGCCCTCGTGCAGCTCCACGATGCGCTTGCTGATGGCCAGCCCCAGGCCCGAGCCTTCGGGCTTGCGCACCGTCTGGTTTTTGGCCTGGAAAAACTTGTCGAAGATCAGCTCGTGAAACGCCGGGTCGATGCCCTTGCCGTTGTCGGCCACGGTCAGGCGCACGCCGTTGCCGGTGTGGCGGGCCTCGATGGCAATGCGCCCCGCCCCGGCCGGGCACGACTTGACCGCGTTCGAGAGCAGGTTCACCAGCACCTGTATGAGCCGGTCCCGGTCGCCGGACACGGGCGGCAGGCCGGGCGGCACCACCACGTCGAGGCGCAGCTGCTTGTCGCGCACGAGCTGCCCCACGGCCTCGGTGGCGTCGTGAATGACCTCGGCCACGTCGACCGGCGTGCGCTCCAGCGTGGCCTTGCCCGATTCGAACTTCTCCAGATCGAGCACCAGGGAGATGAGCCGGCTCAGCCGCTCGGTTTCCTTGGTGATGGTGCCCTGAAAGCGCTGCCGCTCCGCTTCGTCCAGGTCGGGGTTGTCGTACAAGATTTCCGAGAGGGCGCGGATGCTGGTCAGCGGGGTGCGCAGCTCGTGGGTCACGGTATACAGAAACTCGTCTTTCTGCTGGTCCAGCTCCTGCAGCTTGTCGTAGGCCGACTGCAGTTCCTCGGTGAGGCGCTGCAGCTGCCGCTGCTGCTTGCGCAGCTCGCGGTTGGCTTCCAGCAGCAGCTGCGACTCACGCAGCACGCCCACCACGTGGTCGAAGCTCATTTCCTCGGCGCCCACCGAGGAGGCCAGCAGCAGGCGCGCCGAGGCCGGGCCGATGGTGCCGGCCAGCAGCGTTTCGGCGTAGGCCAGCAGGCGCGGGTCGGCGTGGGCCGCCGGGGTGCCGTCGGCGGCGTGCGAGGCCGCGTCCGGAAACTGCGCGTCGAACTCCCGCAGGGCCTGGGTGGCGCGCTTGCGGCCCAGGAAGCCCACCAGCACGGCGCGCAAATCGGGCAAGGGAGCCAGGCCCTGCCAGGCCGAGGGCGAGTCGAACAGGTTGCGGAAGCGAAACACATCGACGAAGGCTTCGGCTTGCCGTTGCTCCACCGCCGAGGGCTGCCCGGCCAGCGACACGCCCACGTAGCAGCCGATGTTGAGCAGCCAGCTCCAGAACAGGGCGTCGGTGAGCGGGTCTAGCCCTTGCAGCCGCAGCCACGGCGGCAGCGCCTGCCCAAACAGGCTGGGCGCGGCGCCGGGGCTGATGACGGTGGGCAGCACCAAGATGTAACACCACACCGCAAAGCCGGCCAGCAACCCGGCCGCGGCCCCGGCCCGGGTGCCCCCTTTCCAGTACAGCCCGCCCAGCACCGCCGGCGCCAGCTGGGCCACCGCGGCGAAACTCACCAGCCCGATGTTGACCAGCGGCAGCTGCCGGCCGATGGTGGCGTAATAGACAAAGGCCAGCAGCAGCACCAGCACCACCGCTAGGCGCCGGCTGTGCAGCACCACCCGGCCCAGGTACGCAAACCAGCGCTGCTGCAGCGCGGGCCGCGCCGCGGGGACCTGCACCAACAGCGGCATGAGCAGGTGGTTGCTGATCATCACGCTCAGCGCCACCGTCTCCACGATGATCATCGAGGAAGCGGCCGACACGCCGCCCAGGTAAGTCAGCAGGGCCAGGCCGGGGCGCCCGCTGCTCAACGGCAGGGCCAGCACGAAGGTATCGGCGTCCGGGGCGTGGTCGCCCAGGCCGAAGCGCAGGGCGCCCCCCAGGGCCAGGGGCAGCACGAAGAGGTTGATGACCAACAGGTAGAGCGGAAACAGCCACATGGCCTTGCGCAGGTGGTCTTCGCGGGCGTTTTCTACCACGGCCACCTGAAACTGCCGGGGCAGCAGCAGAATGGCCGCCGCGCTCAGCAGCAGCACCGTCAGCCACTGGGCGGGGCTGCTGTCGGCCTGCTGCAGGGTGAACAGGCGCTGCAGGGCCGGCACGGCCGCGGCCCGGTCAAACACGTCCCGCAGCCCGTCGAACAGGCCGTAGCACACGAAAAGCCCCACGGCCAGGAAGGCAACGAGCTTCAGCAAGGACTCCAGGGCAATGGCCAGCACGATGCCTTCGTGCCGCTCGGTGGCTTCCACGGAGCGCACCCCGAAGATGATGCTGAAAAACGCCAGCGCCACCGTCGTATACAGGGCCGTTACCTGGGCCGCGTCGGGGCCAAAGCCCAGCCCCGCCACCGCGGCCGTGGGTTCGGTGATGATGACGAAGGACTGGGCAATTGCTTTGATTTGCAGGGCGATGTAAGGCACCACACCGAGCACGCACAGCACCGTCACCAAGGCGCCCAATGCCGCGCTCTTGCCGTAGCGCGCCGAAACGAAATCGGCCAGGGAGGTGAGGCTTTGCTGCCGGCAGATGCGAATCATCTTGCGCAGCACCAGCCACCACGCCGGGGCCAGCAGCGCCGGGCCCAGGTATACGGCCGCAAACTCCAGCCCTGTGCGCGTAGCCCGCCCCACCGACCCGTAGTACGTCCAGGCCGTGCAGTACACGGCCATGCTCAGGGCGTACACGTACGGGTTGCTCACCAGGCTGCGGCGCCGGGCCGAGCGGTGCTCCGCGGCATAGGCCACCGCAAACAACAGCAGCAGGTAGCCGAGCGAACAACCAATGACGAGCAGCTTATTCAAGGGACCGAGTTGGGGAGGTGGTCAGATGGGAGGCGCGACGTGGCGGGCGCGGGCTTGGGGCGTTGGGCGCCGAATCACCGCCTTCCCGCCTTACTTTTTTTCCCGGCTCAGCCAGCCCGTCAGCGCCAGCAGCCCGAGCCACACGCCGAACAGGTAGAGGTACAGCACCGGCACGCCGCCCACGCGCACGGGCCGGTCGACGAGGCCCAGCAGCGGAAAGGTGAGCAAGGCGGTGAACAGCGCCGCCACGAAGAGCAGGCGCTGCCCACGGCGTTGTTCGGCTTGTTCCTGGGGCGAGGGCGGCAGCATGGCGGGCGTAGGGAGAAGGCGTGGCGGCGGGCAGAAGGTACCGAAAAGGCGGGCCGGAAGAAAGTCCGCTGCGCCCGGCGCGCAGCGGACAGGGTTTCCCCATACCCGGAACAGGGCCGGGCGCGGAGGCTACGGCTGTTCTTCGATGAGCTTGACGTTGCGCACGTCCTTCATCAGGGCCGAGCCGATTAGCCAGCAGATCAGCGCAATGCCCACCGGGTAAACCAGGCCGGCCAGAAAGCTATGCTCCTTGATCCAGGGCGCGTCGGCCGTGGCGGCGCGTAGCGTCAGGGCGGTGGCAATCAGCGGCACGAAGCCCCCAAATACGCCGTTGCCGATGTGGTAGGGCAACGACAGCGAAGTGTACCGCACTTTGGTGGGAAATAGCTCCACCAGGTAAGCAGCAATGGGACCGTAGGCCATCGTCACGAACAGCACCAGGCAGAATACCAGGGCCGTCATGGGCAGCAACTGCGGGTTGAGCGCCTTCAGCACGGCGGGCACGGCTTTGCCGGCGGCATCCACGGTGGCGGGCGTGATTTCCGTCAGCGGCCCGGCAAACTGCTTCAGGCCGTAAAAAATCGGGATGGTGAACAGGGCGCCGCACAGCAGGCCCATCATGATGATTTTCTTGCGGCCGATGCGGTCGGAGAGCGAGCCGAAGTACACGAAGAAGGGCGTGGCCAGCACCAGGGCCGCGCACAGCACCAGGCTGGCGTCGACGATGTCCATCTTCAGCGTATTCTGCATGAACGAGTAGGCGTAGAACTGCCCGGTGTACCACACCACGCCCTGGCCCATGGTGGCCCCAAACAGGGCGATGAGCACCAACCGGCGGTTCACCGGGTTCACAAACGACTCCTTCAGCGGGTTCGTGGAGGTTTTGCCCTCGGCTTTGGCCTTGGCAAACAACGGCGACTCGTGCAACTTGCGGCGGATGTAATACGAGGCGATGACCAGGAAGCCCGACAGCAGGAAGGGAATGCGCCAGCCCCAGTCTTTGAAAGCGTCTTCGCCCATGGCCTTGCGGGTGGCGATGATGACCAGGATGCTGATGAGCAGGCCCGCCGTGGCCGTAATCTGGATAAAGGAGGTGTAATAGCCGCGGTGCTTGTCGGGCGAGTGTTCGGCCACGTACGTGGTGGCCCCGCCGTACTCCCCGCCCAAGGCCAGGCCCTGCAGCAGGCGCAGCACCAGCACAATCAGCGGCGCGGCCACCCCGATCTTGTCGTAGCCCGGAATCAGGCCCGTCACGAAGGTAGCCCCGCCCATGATGAGCAGCGTGAGCAGGAAGGTGTATTTGCGCCCGATCATGTCGCCGACGCGGCCGAACACCAGCGCCCCGAAGGGCCGCACCACAAAGCCGGCCCCGAACACGGCCAGGGCGCCCAGAATCGTATCCTCGATCTTGCCGGCCGAGCCGAACAGCACCGGCCCGATGATGGCCGCCAGGGAGCCGAAGATGTAAAAGTCGTACCACTCGATGACCGTGCCCACCGAGGAGGCCGTGATGACCTGCCAGATCTTGCTTTTTGATACGGAGTTGTTGTCGTGGGCCACCGCGTCGGGGGCCAGGGTGCCACCGGCGGTAGCCACCGCCGCCCGGTTGGGAAGGTTCTGTGCCATGTTGTTGTGGAAGTGGAAGCGTGTAGTGGTTCGTTGAACAAGGACTTAGAGGAACACCTGCGTCTGCAGGGTGATTTCGGGGCGGTAGCGCACCCGGTTGACTTGCGCACCGCCCTCGGGCCGGGCCGTTTGGTCGGTAAAATCAGGCCGGCGCCGGTAGTTGAGGGTGAACTTGGCGTTGTGCCCGTCGAGGTAGAAGTTGGCCCCGCCGTCCAGCGTCAACACCCGCTGCTGGTCGCCGTTGGGCTTGCGCAGGCCTTCGTACCCCGCCAGCAGGCCCGAGGCAAAAGGCTGCAGGCGCACCTTGGGGCCGAGCACGTGCTTGGGCAGCAGGTAGCCCGTTTCCACGAAGCCGACGTGGCCCGTGCCCGAGTGCGGCACGGCGTTGCCGCGCAGGGCGCTGGGGCCGTAGCCGGGGTTGGCAGCGCCGACGTAGCGCACGTGGTTCGGGCCGAAATTGTAGTGGTAGTACACCGCGTAGGCCGTGAAGGCGGTGCCTTTTTCCTTGTTCAGGGGGGTGTCGAAGAAGGCATCGGCCGACAGCAGCACGATGTCGTGCTTGCGGGTGGGAATCAGCGCAAACAGGTCGGCTCCGGGCTGGCCGGCGGCTACCATCACCGGGCCGTTGACCACGCTGGTCGCGGGCCGCGAGTACATGCCGTCGCGGTTGTACAGAAAGCCCCCGCCCACGTTGAGCACGCGTTTGGTGCCCAGGTACGTGCCCACGTTGAAGGGCAGCATATTCGACTCCAGCTCAAAAAATGCCCAACTCAGGTACCCCTGAAAAATGTGCTTGGTGCTCTGCGGGTTGTATTGCGCCGTGTTGGTGCCGGTGCTCACCGCCGCCGCGCCCGATCCGGTGGTCACGCCCAGCCCGATCGGGGTGCTGAAGGCGCCGGTCTGGTTGGTCAGAAAGCTTTCGTTGATGGAAAAGGCGTAGTCCAATTGGCGGATCCGCCCCTTGGCGTACGCCCCGATGCCCCGGGCAAACTGATCGGCCGTTTCGATGATGGGCCAGTTGGTCAGCGGCGCGTCCAGGGTCAGAAAGTTGAGCGTACTGGAGCGCGTCAGGCGCGACAGGCCGTTTTGGTAGTGCATGCCGGCTCCCAGGCTCAGGTACTGGTTGACCTTGTACTCCACCACGGCCTCGTGCACGAACAACTGGGGCTTCTTCGCGTCCGCGGCCGGTGCCACGCCCCCGCTCACGGCCGTCTGGTTGTTGATGCCGATGTGGGTGTAAATGAGGAAGCGCGGGTTCAGCTGCGAGAGGATGAGCAGACGCGAGCGGCGCAGCGCGAAATCCACCTGTTCGTCCTGCGGCTTGCCCGGGGCACGTAGCGTGCCGGTATTGTTGCGGGTCCAGCGCGTCCAGACCTGGTGCCAGGTGATGAAGCGCAGGTACTTGGAGCCGTCGGGCGAGAGGTTTACTTTCATGCCCGCCCCGTAGGGCACCGACTCGGCCGGCGCGGTTGGCGCAGCGGGGGCGGGCGGCGTAGCAGGTGGCGCCGTCGGCGCGGTTGGCGCAGCAGAGGGCGTAGCCGGTGGCGCGGGTGTGGATGGCGACGGAGTGGGCTGCACTTGAGCTTGCGCGACAGAAGCGGCAGCTAGCAGCGCACCCGCGGCTAGGGCGTGACAAGCATTTCGCATGATTTCTGGTGGGAATGGCAGTGAGTAAGAGCACACTGTCCGTCGCCGTCCGGATCAGCCAGCGGACGCTACTAAGTAGGCGAATCCGGCGGCGGAAGTCATACCCGTGCGATACTTCTGCTAAGGCCTATAGCTAATCCCTCCGTTCAGCCCTGCCGGAACCGCTCCCAGCGAATCATCATGTACTTATCCCCGAGTTCCGTAACCACCAGGCCAGTCCCTTTGAGGTTGTCGGGCTTCTGAAAAAATTCCGCTAATTCCTTCTGATTGAGGATTTGGTACGTGGGGTGGTAATCGGTCTGGCGCGGGGCTTTCAAGCCGTACTTTTTAACCCAATTCATCACCGACACGTGGCTTACGCCTAGCAACCGCTCAATTTCCCGGTAGCTTACTCCTTCGATGTACAGCTGCAAGGCCTTGATGACATAGTAGGAATTAATTTCCCGACCAACTTTAGCCACGGTAAAATGGTACCCGCATGTTTTGCACTTGTAGCGCTGCCGGTCTCCAATTACACCGCTCTTAGTAGATTCTGCCGAATCGCATTTTGGACAGGAAGGTTTATTCACGGGCGGAAGTAACAAGCATTTGAAAGAAACTATACCTATTTAGTAAAGATATACCAGATTAGCAAAATACATCAACTCATAAGTAACCACTCACTTACACCTGCCGCTCTAGAGTTTGCAGCAGTCGTTGCGCGTGCTGCCGCAATTCAACAACCGAGTAACTATTTGTGCATCAGCGCGCCCAGCACGGCATCCACGGCTAGGGCCAGGCGGTGCAGATCCAGCTTTTCCAGCGAGTCGGTGGCGTGGTGGTAATTTCGGTTGCGGTAGAAGGCAGTGTCGGTCAGCATCAGGGCCGAGTAGCCGAACTGCCAGTAGTTAAGGTGGTCGGAGAAGTCGATGCCGGGCAACCAGGCCGGCCCGAGAAAGCGCTTCACAGGCAACCGGGCGGCGCGGTCGTAGCGGCGGCTGAACTGCCGGGCAAACGCGCCCCCGCCCAGCTTGCGCACGGCCGTGACGTAGTTGCCGCGGCTGCCGTACATCAGCTTCAGCGGCCCGAAGGGGTAGCGCTGGGAGCCCGGCCGGTCGTCGTAGTAGCCCAGCATTTCCAGCACCACCATGCCGCGCACGGGCACGCCGGCGTCGCGCAAGGATTTGGCGTGCACGTAGCTGCCCATGTGGCGGGTGCGGAAATACGGCGGCTCTTCGAGGGTGTAGGCCACCAAGTCGATGCGCCCGGGCAGCGCGGGCTCCTGCCCCAGCAGGCGCGTCAGCTCCAGCAGAGCTGCCACACCCGTGCCGTTGTCGTCGGCGCCGGGCTGCGCGCCGCACACATCGTAGTGCGCCCCCACCACCAGGCGCAAACCGGTTTCGGGCCCGAAGGAGGCAATGACGTTGCGGTACGTGCGGCCGTTGACCTCGTAGGGTTGCTCCGAAACGCGGGCGCCGCTACGAGCCAGTTCGCGGCCGAGGTAGCGGGCCACCGAGTCGAGCACGGCGACGTGCTCGTGGTTGCGCGGCTGCGGGGTGCTAGTGAGGTAGCGCAGGTGCTGGCGCAGTCGCACGGAATCGGCCGGGGCGGCACAGGCCGCGGTGCCGCTCAGCAGCGCTGCCAGCAGGATCAATAGGCGCAAGTGCATATGTCGTCGGATAACAAACCTTTCAACTGATGCGTGAAGATATCAACCACGCACGAGCGGCCGTGCTCCCAGGTACTGTCGGCCGAAGCGCGTTTGCTCGCTTAAGTTACTCATTGCCAGACCGCAGCCCGCTACCGGCGGTATCGAAGCCGCTTTTTTCGGCGTGCCCCGGCTGGCATCAACGGGAGATGCCAAGGGATGCTGCCCGCCCAATACCCCGCAGCTACGACGGCCAGCCAACCTGATTCACGGGGATACCCGAGTACATACTCCCAAAATAAGAATATTTCCCAACAATGGAATTCGGCGCATTAAATTAAACTTATCAAACATACACTTGTCTAAATCAAGGGCTGAAAAATATTTACCCAGTCAAACAAAGCAAGCCATATGACTCCTAATTAGCTTTGTATTCGCATTACTCTGCCCGGCACAAAAAAGCAGTTTGATAAGATTCTTTCAACTGCTTGCTCCCTGCATTTTTACCCGAGCGGAATAAAATAAATCCTACCTGCGGCCCTGCCGCCTTTCTTCCGCTTCACCCCTGCCTGCATGAGTAAACTCTACGGTTGTATTTTCAGGTTTGAGTGGTTAGCGAGGAGACTCCGCGCAGGGTTGCTGGTGGCAGCAGCCCTGTTGCTGGGCAGCCCGGCGGCGTGGGGCCAGACGGACACTGCCCGCGCCGCCCGCATCGTGCAGCTCGACAACATCGACGTGGCCCCGGATGCGGTGGACACCAAGGGCTGGCTGCTGCTCAACCCCGACATTGCGCTGGAGCTGGAGGGCGCGGTGCAGAACCTCTACAACTTCAAGTTTGACCGGGCCGAAAAACAGTTTCGCTCCCTGCGCCGCCGCTACCCACACCACCCCATGCCCTACTTCCTAATGGGCCTGAGCCAGTGGTGGAAAATGGTACCCTCGCAGCTGCGCGCCACCGCCCACGACCGGCCCTTCCTCGCGTACATGGACACGGCCATCGTCAAGGCCGAGCAGCGCTACGCGCAGGACCCGGCGGATTACGAGGCCTGCTTTTTCCTCTCCGCCGCCTACGGCTTTGACGCGCGCCTGAACGCGGAGCGCCGCAACTGGACCCGCGCCACCGTGAGCAGCAAACGCGCCCTGGAGTACCTCGGCAAAAGCCAGGAAGCCAACGGTCTGAGCCCGGAATTCCTGTTTGGCCAGGGCCTGCTGAACTACTACGCCGTGTGGATTTCGGAGCGCTACCCCTTGCTGCGGCCGGTGCTGTGGCTGTTTCCGAAGGGCAACCGGCAGCTGGGCCTGCAGCAGCTGCGCCACGTGGCCCAGAATGCCACGTACACCGCCCCCGAAACGCAGTATTTCCTGCTGCAGATCCTCCACTTTGAAGAGCACCGCCCGCAGGACGCGCTGCCCCTGGCTCGCACGCTGGCCGCCAAATACCCCGACAACCCCTACTTCCAGCGCTTCTACGCCCAGCTGTGCTTCAACCAGGGCGACCTGCGTGAGTGTGAGCGGGTGAGCCGCGAAATCCTCGACAAAACTGCGGCCGGCTACACCGGCTACGAAGGCATCAGCGGCCGCTACGCTGCGTACTTTCTGGGCTACCTGGCCCAGCACAAGTACAAGCAGACCGCCACGGCCCGCACGTATTTCGAGCGCTGCATAGCCTTCGCCGAAAGCACCGGCGACACCAAGCGCGGCTACTTCCTGCACGCCAACTGGAACCTGGCCAAGCTAGCGGCCCAGCAGCAGGACTGGCCCCTGGCCACGCGCTGCTTTGCCCTGGTGCGCGAGCGGGCCGAACCAGCCTCGCCGATGGCCGAGGAAGCAGCCGCCTTTTTCAAGGCCAAGCGCGGGGCGCGCAAAACCAGCAAACGCCCCGAGGCCGCCGTTCAGACGCTGAGCCTGAACCACTAAGCACGCCGCCCGTTTTTTCCTACGCAAGTTGAACCCAACAGCAGCCCCGGTGCGGAAACGTACCGGGGCTGCTGGTTTTAGGGACGGCGGCGGCAAAACCTGTAAACTGCGCGGCCTTTAGCGACCGTAGCCATGCCTCTCATAGCCATTAGCAAGCGTCAACTCGGCTTCGGCGTGATGCTGGTCGGGCTGCTGCTCTTCCATGCCGAGTACGCCGATGGAATCCTGGTAGTGTTCCAACTCGTGTTCATGGGCCTGCTCGGCCTTCTGGCCCTGGGCGCCTACTTCGTTTTCAGCACCAAAGCCGTACCGGTGGCCCGGTGGATCGGCACGTTTCTGCTGGCCAGCACGGCAAGTATTCTCTTGGACGTTTTTGTCAGTCAATGGCAGGACACGCGCACCGAGAACCGCCTGTCACAACTGATTACGACGCTCGAAACGTATCATCGGCAGCAAGGCTGGTACCCCGACTCGCTGGCCCAGCTCGTGCCGCGCTATCTGCCGAGCCGGCCAACTACGGCCTATGGGCTGCTGCATCCGCGCCCAATTGAGTATCAGCCGCACCTGGAGTCTGCGAACGTGATGAGCAGTTATTACCTAAGCTACTACGTTGGCGTTATGGTTGACGCGCACTATTCCAGCAAAGACGGAAGCTGGGTTTACGACGACTAATTCGCGCCAAACCCAGAACTTCGGCCGCGCATTTTCTCCCCTGCCATGCCCCTCCCCGCTCCCACCACAGCTTTCCGCACCATCACGCCCGGCACCCTGAAAGGCCCCGAGTGGCACCAGTTCATGCTCGGCGCCGTGGCCCCGCGGCCCATTGCCTTTGTCAGCACCATCGACCGGGAAGGCAACGTGAACCTGAGCCCGTTCTCGTTTTTCAACGTGTTCAGCTCCAACCCCGCTACCCTCATCTTCTCGCCCGCCAACCGGGTGCGCGACAACACGCAGAAGCATACGCTCTACAACGTGCGCGACGAGGTGCCCGAGTGCGTCATCAACATCTGCGACTACCCGCTGGTGGAGCAGATGTCGCTGGCCTCCACCGAGTACGAGCGCAGCGTCAACGAATTCCGCAAGGCCGGCCTCACCGAGTTGGCCTCCGACATGGTGCGCCCGCCGCGCGTGGCCGAGTGCCCGGTGTCGTTTGAGTGCGTGGTGGAGCAGGTTATTGCCATCGGCGACTCCAACGGCGGCGGCAACCTGGTCGTCTGCCGGGTGGTGCAGAGCCATTTCCGCGAGGACATCCTGCTGCCCGACAACCGCGGCGTCGATCCGCACAAGTTCGACGCGGTGGCCCGCCTCGGCGGCGACTGGTACAGCCGCGTCACGCCCGAGAGCTTGTTTGAGGTGCCCAAGCCCAACCGCAACAAGGGCATCGGCTTCGACGAGCTGCCGGCGTACATCCGCCACTCGGAAATATTGACGGGCAACAACCTGGGCCGCCTGGCCAATATCGAGCGGGAAGCCCTGCCCACCGCCGCCGAAGTCGAGGCCTTTCGCCAGGACCCGCTGGTGGCCTACACGCTGAACAAGTTTCAGCACGACCCGGCCCTGCAACGCCGGCAGCTGCAGCTGCTGGGTCAGCAGCTGCTGGAGCAGGGCCGCCTGCGCGAAGCCTGGCAGGTACTGCTGCTGAGCGAATAAGCCTTATTTCGCCGGCACGATGGTGTAGGGCACCTGCACGCGGAACGTGGTGTCGCGGCCGAAGTAGCGGTAGGTGATGGTGCCCGTCCAAACGGCCCGCCCGGTCTGGCCGGCCGGCACCGCAAACGCCACCCGGCCCACCCCGGCCGCATCCACCGGCACGGGCTGGCCGTCGGCCGTCATGCGCAGCGGCGGCGAGGCGGCGGAGGGCGCCAGCACCCGGGCCAGCAGCAGCTCGGCGCGGTAGGTAGCGCCCGGGGCCACGGTGCGGGCCTGGGCCGTGACAAGGGGCTGCAGCCGCGGCTGCAGCACGCCGTTGGGAATCCGCGCCCGCAGCCGGTTCAGAGCCGCTTCTTCCCGGAGCAGGGCCCGGGTTTCGTGCTCCGCCAGGGCAGCCAGCGCCCCCACCAGCGGCATGTCTTCCCCGGTTAGCGCCGGCAGTTCGAGCAGAGAGTCGGCCGGGGCAGCCGGACGGGCGGGCGCCAGTTGCCGCAGCTGGCGGGCGTGGGCGCTTAGGTGCCGGGCCAGGCTGTCGGCCACGCGGGCGCCGGCGGGGCCGGCCTGCAGCAACGCGGCCACGGCGTGGTGCTCGTCGGGCTGCTTCAGGTAAGGCAGGTTGCCGGTTTGCCGCCGCAGCTGCTCGCGCAGGCGCCGCAGGTGGTCGACCACGGCCCGGGTAGCGGCGCGGGCCTGCTGGGCCTGCCGCAGCACCAGGGAGTCGGCGGCCGGCTGGTCACTGCGGTTAGCCCGGTTTCGCTCGACCTGGGCTTGAATGCCCCGGAGGGTTTGCTCGTTGGCTTTCCACAGCTGCTCACTGCCGCTCAGCAGCGCGTCGTCGATGAGTTGCAGGCGCAGCAGCGCGGCCGTCCGCTCGTCGGACTGGCAGCCCGTCAGTAGCCCGGCCAGCAGCCCGGCCAGCAGGGTGCGGCGGCCTAAGCCGGCGCGGCAGCGGGAAAATGCGGCAGTCATGGCAGCTAGCGGGGTTGGATGGTGTAGGGCACGCGTAGGCGGAGGGTAGTGTCGCGGCCCTGGTAGCGCGCGTGGAAGCGGGCTTCCCAGGCAGCGGGCCCGGCCGGCGCATTGGCGGGCACCACAAACTCCACCCGGCCGCGGCCATCGGGCCCGACAGGTACGGGGCGGCCGTCGGCTTCCATGGTCACCCGGCCACCCATGCTGGAAGCCAGGAAAAGGGCCGCCCGGTAGGAGCCGCCGGCGGGCACCTGCTGGCTTTCCGGCACTGCCCCCACCCCGATCTTATCGAACACGATAACCGCCGCGCCCACCTTCTTGCTCAGCTCGTTCAGCGCGTCGTGCTCCAGGCGGCGCGCCTCTACTTCCAGTCGTTGCAGGGTAGCCCGGGCCGCCGCCGCTGGCGCGCCCTTAAAGGCCAGCTCGCCGAAGCGCCATTCTTTGAGTGCCCGGTAGCCAGCTTCCCGCAGGCGCGGGTCGTCGGGCCCGTGCATCGCCAGCGGCCCAACTGCGGGCACAAATTGCTTGATGTAAAGGGCGTAGCCGTTCAGGCGCCGCTGCAGGGTGTCGGCGGCGGCCCCTTCCAAACCGCTGGAGCCGGGCGTGCCGCGCAGGCGCTGCAGGTAGCGGCTCAGGCTGTCGGTGCGGCTGCAGATGGCCTGGGCCTGGCGCAGCACGGCCACGTCCCGGTCCTGCCAGTGGTTGCGTTCCACCGCGTCGGCCAGGCGTTGCTCCGTAGCCCGGGCCGCGCGTTGCTGCCGCTGACCGAGCAGCATCAGCGTCTGTTCCAGCGACTCGTACTGGCGCCGCTCGGCGTCGGCAGAACCAAACTGGCAGGCGCCCAGGCTCAGCAGCAGGGGGGCGGCGCGGGGGAAGGTAACGGGTAGCCGGGGGCTCATAAACGCAGCGCAGTGAATAAGGTGGCAGTATAGTCCTTTCGGGGTATTCTCACCGCAAACCAGCTGTTGCCCGGCCAGATTATTGGGCGGAAGCTTATAGGGGCAGCTCCATCTCGTCCAGCTCCAGCGCCGTAGGTTGCCAGCCGCTGCGCCGCAGGAAGTCCTGGCCCGCGCCGGGCGGCAGCAGGCAGGGCATCAGCAGCGGCTTATCGGCGTAGCGGGCTTCCAGGGCGCGCAGCAGGCGGGTGCCCCAGCCCTGGCAGCGGTGCGCGGCGGGCACTACCAAACTCAGCAGCACGGTTTTGTCGGCCTCGGGGCGCAGCAGAGCGTAGGCCTTGTCCTCCAGCTGCCAGGCCCGCACGAAGGGGGCAGTGGTAGCGGCCAGCGTGGCTGGGGCCAGCATCCAGGGCAGGCCCGCGTCGCCGTGCCGGGCCAGCTGCGCGGCCAGCTCGGCCGGGTCCAGTTCCAGCAGTTCGTCGGTCGGGGCGGGGGCGGGGCCGGCCGCGCGCTGCCAGCCGCTGAGCCGCCGGGTGCGCCGCAGCCCCAGCCGCTCGTAGAGGCGGATGGCCGGCTCGTTGTTGGTAAACACTTCCAGCAGGAGGAGCCGGTCGCCGCGCTGCCGGGCCTCGGCTATGGCCGTTTGCAGCATGGGCCGGCCCAGCCCCTGCCCGCGCGCTTCCACCACCAGGCCCATGGCCGCCACCCGGCTCGTCCAGCCCCGGCGCGCGATGAGCACCACGCCCACCAGCGCCCCGTCGCAGTACCAGAGGCGGCTGGCCGCGGCGTCGAGGTGCTCGGCGCGGAAGCGGCGCTGGAAGCTGGCTTCGTCGAAGACCAGAGGTACGATGTACTGCTCGAAGGAACGGTTCATGGCCTGGCACTGCTCGGCGGCGGAGCATTCCAGCAGGGTACGGGACGTGAGGCGGTCGGCGGAAAAGGGCATAGCAAGCGGGTAAAGGTGGCCGGGCGCTGACGGCCCCGGGCCGTGGCGCCGGGGCGGCCGCGGCCCGGGGGTGGTTGGGGCTTAAAAGTCGGCTGGGTCCTTGGCCGGCGCGGTGGCGCTCAGCTTCCGGCGGATATCGGCCACACGAGCTTGCGCGTCTTCCACCACGTTGCGTCGCAGGCTTTGCCAAAGGGCCAGCCCGCCCACCGGCGTGATGCGCGCTCCTTCGGTTTCCAGCGGTCCGCCGGCGGCCACGGCTGCCACATCGGGCCCCACCTCGTGGATCAGGTCCGTCAGCACGCACTTGTAGCGGCCATCCTTGAAGTACAGGCTGATGGTGTGGGCCACGGTGCCGGCGTTGATGCCGGCCTTCACGCGGGCCCGCAGCGCGCTTTTGAGCACCAACCGCTCCCCCGGCACGTCTTGGGCGACGGTGGCGCCGTTGGCCAGTGCCCACTCCCGGGCCCGGGCGTACAGCAGCGCCTTACCCGCCCCGGGCACCTCCACCACTTCCGTCAGCGCAATGCGGTTCGTGTCCCAGTCGATGGGGGCGTCGATGCTCACCAGGCCCCGGGCCCGGGCAAACGCGGCTTTGCTGGCGGGCGTCATGCTGCGGGTGCTCAGCATCAGCAGCTGCCCGTCGCGGCGCACCACGGCCCAGTGCCCGCGGCCCGCGCGGCCGATGGCCTGCACCGAGTCGCCGGCCGCGAGCTTGTGCACGGCGCGCACCGTGTCGCTAAACGAGCCGATCAACGGGGCTTTGGCCCCAACGGCCAGTTTCAGGGGCTCGATGTGGATGTACTCCTGCTGAGCCGAGGCCGACGTAGCTAAAAACAAGAACGGGGCACCCAGCGCCCAGCGCCGCGGCAAAGAGGATGACGATGCGGATTTCAACAGTGGTAGAATAACGGTGGCAGACAAAAGCCACCCGCCCTGGCGGGCCGGTGGCTGGCAAGACGGACCAGGGGCAATTGCCCGCCCCCTGGGTTCCTCCGTTAGTTTCGCACGGCAATCATCAGCCCCAGCTCCTTGTAGCGCAGGTTAAAGCGCCGCGCAATCATGGCGTTGGTGAGGGCGCCTTTGTAGAGGTACACGCCCGAGCGGAAATGCTCGTCGGCAAACAGGGCTTCGTTGATGCCGCCGTGCTGGCTGATTTCCTGCAGAATGGGCGTAAAGATGTTGCTCAGCGCATTGGTGGCCGTGCGCGGCACCCGCGAGGCAATATTGGGCACGCAGTAGTGAATCACGTCGTACTTGCGGAACACCGGCTTGGAGTGCGTGGTGATTTCGCTGGTCATGAAGCAGCCGCCCTGGTCGATGCTCACGTCGATGATGACGGAACCCGGGGCCATGGTGCTGACCACGTCCTCGGCTACCATAAACGGAATGCGGCCTTCCTCGGCGTTCAGGGCACCGATGACCACGTCGGCGCGGCGGATCTGCTGGTTGAGCGTAAACGAGTCGAAGGTGCTGGTGAACAGCTGCGGGGCGCCCAGGTTCTGCTTGAGGCGGCGCAGCTTGTAGAGGTGGTTGTCGAACACCTTCACGTCGGCGCCGAGGCCGATGGCGGCCCGGGCGGCGTACTCGGCCACGGTGCCCGCGCCCAGGATAACCACCTGGGAAGGCGGCACGCCTGTGATGCCGCCCAGGATGATGCCCTTGCCCTCGTTGCCGCGGGCCAGGTACTCGGCCGCCACCAGCATCACCGTAGAGCCGGCAATTTCCGACATGGCCCGCACCACCGGCTTGGCCCCAGAGGGGTCCTTGATCAGCTCAAAGGCAATGGCGTTGATTTTCTTGCGCTGCAGGGCCATCAGGTACTCCACCGACACGGCCCCGAGCTGCAGCGCCGAAATCAGCGTCTGGCCCGCGTGTAGGTGCTCCATTTCCTCCAGCGTCGGCGGCGCGATTTTCAGGATGATGTCGGCCTCGTACACCTCCTTGGGCGTGTACACGATGCGCGCCCCGGCTTCGGAGTAGTTGTGGTCGGAGTGCTTGCTGGGCTCCCCGGCCCCGCTTTCCAGCACCACCTCGTGGCCTTCGTTGACGAGGTGCTTCACCGCTTCGGGCGTGAGGCCCACGCGGTTTTCCTGCAGCGACGTCTCGCGGGGCAGCCCGATAAACAGCCGGCGCCGGCGCGTCTCGACGGCCAGCATGGATTCCTGGGGCACGTAAGCCCGGCTGGTCGAGGTCAGCGACGAAAAACCGGGGGGGAGCTGATCGGGCATGTTTCCAATTGAGAATTAAAAATTAAAAATTAAGAATTTGAGAAATTAGAAATCGGCCGGGCCAGACGAGCCGTGCAACGACCAATTCTTCATTTTTAATTCTCAATTTTTAATTCAATGCGCCGCGACTCCGGCCCCGTGACGTGCACGGTGACGAGCAGCCGATCCGGCGGAAGCAGCGGCCCGATGCGGCTGGGCCACTCTATCAGGCAAAGATAACCGGAATCGAAGTACTCCTGCGCCCCGATGCGCACGGCCTCGTCCACGGAGTCGATGCGGTAGAAATCGAAGTGGTACACGGGGCGGTGGCGCGCGTCGCGGTATTCGTTGACGAGCGAAAAGGTGGGGCTGGTTACCTCGTCGGGCACGCCGAGGGCGGCGCACAGCGCCCGGATCAGCGTGGTCTTGCCCGCGCCCATCTCCCCTTCCAGCAGCACGATGGGGCAATTGGCGGCTTCGATGGCGGCTCGAAGCTGCCGGGCCGCGGCGGGCAGCGCGGCCAAGGACGGAATACCGATGTCAGCAAGCATGGCGCGAAGGTACTGGCGCCGGGGCATAGCCGCGGTGCCACTTTTCCGGCGCCGCAACGTTTAGCCGCCTAACTTGCGGCGCCGTGGCCCGGCCGGGGCTGCCGCTTTTGCCCGCGCACCAGCACCCATTTTCATGCAAGTCTCCAAAATGGCCGGCAGCCTCATTGGCTCCGAAATCATCAAAATCGGCAACGAAGTCAACGACATGATCCGCAAGGGGGAGCAGATCTGCAACCTCACCATCGGCGACTTCGACTCCGGCATCTTCCCCATTCCGGCCGAGCTGGAAGCGGGCATCACCCAGGCTTACCAAGCCGGCAACACCAACTACCCGCCCGCCAACGGCGTGAACGAGCTGCGGCAGAGCGTCAGCCAGTTTCTGGCAAGCCGCCTGGGCCTCAGCTACTCCCCCAATGACATTCTGGTGGCCGGCGGCTCGCGCCCGCTCATCTACGCCACCTACCTGGCGCTGATCGACCCAGGTGACACGGTGGTATTCCCGGTGCCGTCGTGGAACAACAACCACTACTGCCACCTCTCCGGCGCCCGGCAGGCGCTGGTGGAAACCGGCCCCGACAACCACTTCATGCCCACGGCGGCCGACGTGGCCCCGCACCTGGCGGGCGCCACGCTCCTGGCCCTCTGCTCGCCGCTGAACCCCACCGGCACGGTGTTTTCCAAGGCCGACCTGGAGGAAATCTGCGACCTGGTCATTGCCGAAAACAAGCGCCGCGGCCCCGACGCGAAACCGCTGTACATCATGTACGACCAGATTTACTGGCTGCTGACCTTCGGCGACACCCAGCACTACGACCCGGTGAACCTGCGCCCCGAGCTGCGCGACTACGTCATCTACATCGACGGTATCAGCAAGGCCCTGGCCGCCACCGGCGTGCGCGTGGGCTACGCGTTCGGCCCCAGCGTGGTCATCGACAAGATGAAAGCCATTCTGGGCCACATCGGGGCCTGGGCCCCCAAGGCCGAGCAGGTGGCCACGGCCCACTACCTGCCCCGTACCGCCGAGGTCAACGGCTTCGTCGGCGGCTTCCGGGATAAAATCCAGGTCAGCCTCGACACGCTCTACCAAGGCCTGAAAAACCTGCAGCAACAGGGCTACCCGGTCGACGCGGTGGTGCCGATGGGGGCCATCTACCTCACCATCAAGCTCGACGTACTCGGCAAAACGACGCCGGCGGGCCAGGTGCTGAGCAGCACCAAGGAGCTGACTTCCTACCTGATCAGCGAAGCCCGGCTGGCCCTGGTGCCCTTCAGCGCCTTCGGCACGCCGCATTCGGCGCCGTGGTTCCGGGCCTCGGTGGGCGGCGCCTCGCTGGCGTCCATTCAGGCCGCATTGCCGCGCCTGCAAGCGGCGCTGGACGCGCTGCAGTAGCGCACGCCCGCTTTTTCAGGTTATCAGTTACTCGCCGCCGGCCCCAGGGTCGGCGGCTTTTTTGGTGGCCGCCTGCTGGCGCAGCACTTCCTCAATGCGCGTCTCGATGTAGAGCTGCTCCACTTTTTCGCGGGCCCAGGGCATGCGGCGCAGGAAGTTGAGGCTGCTTTTGATGGTCGGGTTGTTGGCGAAGCAGTTGATGCGGATCAGCCGGTCCAGTTCCTGCCAGCCGTAGTGTTGCACGAGATAGTCGAGAATCTGGGTGAGCTTGACGCCGTGCAGCTCGCGGATCAGGTGGCCGTTTTCGTCGCGGACTTCGTCGGGGTGGGCGGGCATGGGCAAAAGACTGGTAATGCACAAAGGTACAGTCGGCGGCCGGGTATTAGCCAAGCGGCGCGTCCCCATGCGCAGGCGCGTTCCCGGCCGGGCGTATCGGGCGCCGGAGCCGGTCGTCCGCACCGCCGAAACGGCGGCGGAAGCAGGCTTGGTCGATTCTGTTTTATAGCCCTTCCAATTGTGAACAGGGTTGTCCGCTTCCGGACAGTATCCGCGCAACGTAAAATCACCAATATCACGACAATAAATTGATTCATAACCATTTGCAAAAATGGCATCGTGCTTGGCTATTCCCTTGGCAGAAACCGCTTCGGCCAGTCAGAACCGGACACTTCGATCCAGTCGCTCCGCAACGCTCCCCCTGCCCCAACTCAACTTCCTCCTACCTCCGCTATGAAACAACTTGCCTCCCTCCGCCCCGCTCACCGCGCCTGCTGGGCGCTGCTGCCCACCCTGCTCACCGGCACGCTGGCCCACGCCCAGAGCCCGGCGGTGAGCGGGGCGGTGCGTACGGCCGCCGGCGCGGCCGTCGACTATGCCACCGTCACGCTGCACCGGGCCCAGGACTCGACCGTGGTCAAAACCGAGTTCAGCGACGCGCAGGGCGCCTTCCGCTTTGAGCAGGCCGCCAACGGCCGCTACCTCGTGTCGGCTTCGCAGCTCGGCTTCGTGCGCCAGTGGTCCAAGCCCTTCGAGGTGGCCGGCGGCGCCGTGAGCTTGCCCGCCCTGGCCCTGCCCGCCAGCGCCGCCACTACGCTGAAGGAAGTGAAAGTAACGGCATCGCGGCCCCTGTACGAGCGGGAAGCCGACCGCACCATCGTGAACGTGGAAGGCTCGACGCTGGCCGCCGGCAACACCACGCTGGACGTGCTCAACCGGGCGCCGGGCGTGACCGTCGATAACAACGACAACCTGGCTCTGCGCGGGCGGCAAGGCTTGCTGGTGCTCATCGACGGGCGCCGGCAACCCATGACGGGCACCGAGCTGGCCGAGTACCTGCGGGCCTTGCCGGCCGATCAGGTCAAGAACATCGAGCTGATCACCAACCCGCCGGCCAAGTACGACGCGGCCGGGGGCGCGGGCATCATCGCCATCAACCTGAAGAAGGACCAGAAGCTGGGCACCAACGGCTCCGTCAACACCAGCTACGGCCGCGGGCAGTACGGCAAGCTCACCTCCGGCCTCTCGCTCAACCACCGCCGCAAAGGCCTGAACGTCTTCGGCTCCTACAGCTACGCCAACCGCGCCGGCTTCAACTGGCTCGACATCAACCGCGAGTTTTTCCGCCCGGGCGACGCCAGCCGCACGCTCTACAGCCTCTCCGACCTGGTGAACCGGCAGGAGAGCGAATTCAGCTCCCACACCTGGAAGGCCGGCATCGACTACAACCTCGGCCCGAACACGGTGATTGGGGCCGTGGCCAGCGGCGTGTACGGGCGCTTCGACGTGGCCGGCACCAACCGCTCCACCTTCCGCCGCCCCGGCCTCAGCGCCCCCGACAGCGTGTACGCCACGCGCAATGCCCTGGCGGCCACGTCTCCCAACTACGGCCTGAACCTGAACCTGCGCCACACGCTGCCCAACGCGGCGGCCGGCAACCGCGAGCTGAGCGCCGACTTCGACGTGGCCCGCTACGACGGCCGCCGCCAGCAGGGCCTGTACACGGAGTACGAGGGCATCATCCGCGCTCCGTACGCCCTCGACGGCGACCAGCGCGGCGAGCTGCTGATCCGCTCGGGCAAGGCCGACTACGTGCACCCGCTGAGCAAAACGCTGCGGGCCGAAGCCGGCGCCAAGGCCAGCTGGGTTGACTCGGACAACGACGTGGATTTCTGGCAGACCCAGAACGGCGTGACCAGCCGCGACGTCACCCGCTCGAACCGCTTCCGCTACCAGGAGCGCATCACGGCCGGCTACGTCAGCCTGAGCCAAACCCTGCCCAAGTGGCACCTGCAGGCCGGCCTGCGCGGCGAGCAGACCGACGCCGTGGGCAAGCAGGACGTGCAGCAAGAGGGCCAGGAATCCAACTTCGACCGGCACTACTTCCAGCTGTTTCCCAGCGCCGGGGCCAAGCACACGTTCTCGGACCAGCACGAAACCAGCGTGTCGCTGAGCCGCCGCATCGACCGGCCCTCCTACAACCAGCTCAATCCCTTCAAGAGCTACGCCGACGCCACCACCTACCAGGAAGGCAACACCAAGCTGCGTCCCCAAACCAGCTACAACCTGGAGCTGACCCACACCTACCGCCAGAAATTCAGCCTGGGGGCCAGCTACAGCCGCACCTCCGACCCCATCGTGAACACCGTGCAGCCCGAATCGGCTACCAGCCGCATCGTGGTGGCCACGGTGCAGAACCTGGGCCACCAGGACTACTACGCCCTGACGCTGACGGCTCCCCTGGTGCCGGTAAAGGGCTGGACGATGTACAACAACGCCGTGCTCTTTTACCGCAGCTTTGTGGGCTCGGTGGCCGGCACCGCGCTCAACAGAGGCCAGGCCGCCTTCAACGTGAGCAGCAACAGCACCTACACCTTCGGCAAGGGCTGGACGGCCGAGCTGAACGCCCTCTACCAGTCGCGGGAAGTGTACGGCTTCTTCAATGTGCGGCCGCGCGGGCAGGTGGCCCTGGGCCTGCAAAAAAGCCTCTGGGACCGGAAAGGCACGCTCAAGCTCAACGCCTCGGACCTGCTCTACACCAGCGTGACGCGCGCCCGCTCCACCTACGACAACTACCAGGAAAACTTCTACCAGCGCGGCGACTCGCGCGTGGTCACGCTTTCCTTCTCCTACCGCTTCGGCAACGACAAGGTGGCCGCCGCCAAGCGCCGCCTGGGCGGTGCCGAGGACGAGAAGCGCCGCGCCGACTAACCTTCCCTTCCCGGATTCTTGCCCGGCTCCGGTGTACCGGAGTCGGGCATTTCACCATTCGCGCAACCTTTATGATACATCATAGTCTTTGCCGCAACTCCGCCCTTTTCCGCATGCTGTCCTCCATCATTTTCTACTCGCTCGACAAGGCCATTCGCAGCTACCGCCGCATGGCGCAGGCCAACATCGACCGGGCCGGCATCCACATCACCATCGACCAGTGGCTGGTGCTGCGCGTGCTGCTGGAGCACGACGACCTGACCCAGCACGACATTGCCGAGCGCGTGTTCAAGGACCAGGCCTCCGTGGCCCGCATCCTGGCCCTGCTCACCAAGCGCGGCCTGCTTTCGGCCGTGCCCCTGCCCCACGACGGCCGCCGCAGCCAGCTGCGCGTGACCGAGCAGGGCCAGCGCATCCTCGACGCCGTGCAGCCCATCGTGCTCAGCAACCGGGCCACGGCGCTGGCGGGCATTTCGGAGGAGGAGCTGGCCGTGTTGCGCCCCTTGCTCGAACGCATTGCCCTGAACTGCGCGCCGGCTTCTTAGCCGTTTAGACGGCTCCTGGACCCGCTTTCGGTAGAAAAACCATAAACCTCTTGACAAGTACGAACACATTCGTATGTTTACTACGAAATAGTTCGTACAACATCGACTGCTGCTTAGCCCAATCAGGCGCGGCGTGCCAACAGCCCAAAGTCTGCTCAGGCTAACGATTTTTTCCCCAAGCCCTCACTCCTACCGTTCACAGCTATGAACAAACCATTTACTATTGCTTGCTCGACTACCCGGCCGCTGCTGGCGCTGCTGTGCGGCGCACTGGTCCTGCCCCTCACGGCGCGCGCCCAAAACGCGGGGGCGGTAAGCGGGGCGGTACGCACGGGGGCCGGCGCGGCCGTGGACTACGCCACCGTCACGCTGCACCGGGCGCAGGACTCAACGGTGGTCAAAACCGAGTTCAGCGACGAGCAAGGCCGCTTCAAGTTCGAGCCCGCGCCGGGCGGCCGCTACCTCGTGTCGGCTTCGCAGGTGGGCTTCGGGCGCCGGTGGTCGGGGCCCTTCGAGGTGGCCGGCGCGGCCGTAAACCTGCCGGCCCTGACGCTGGCGGCCAGCGCGGCCACCCAGCTCAAAGAGGTGCAGGTGGTGGGCCAGAAGCCCCAGTTTGAGCGCCTGGCCGACCGCACCGTCGTCAACGTGGAGGGCTCCCCGCTTTCGGCTGGTAATACTTCGCTGGACGTGCTGCGCCGCTCGCCGGGGGTGACCGTCGACAACAACGACAACCTGGCCCTGCGCGGGCGGCAAGGGCTGCTGGTGCTCATCGACGGCAAGCGCCAGCCCATGACGGGCACCGAGCTGGCCGACTACCTGCGCGGGCTGCCGGCCGACCAGGTCAAGAGCATCGAGCTGATCACCAACCCGCCGGCCAAGTACGACGCACAGGGCGGCGCGGGCATCATCGCCATCAACCTGAAGAAGGACCAAAAGCTGGGCACCAACGGCTCCGTCAACACCAGCCTGGGCTACGGGCGCTACCACAAGCTCACTTCGGGCCTCTCGCTCAACCACCGCCGCAAGCGCTTCAACGCGTTTGGCACCTACACCTTTGCCGACCGCCGCACCTGGAACGCGCTGACCATCAACCGGGACTTTTACGAGTTGGAGAACGGCGGCCGCAGGTTGGATGCCAAGTCGTTTCAGGACAACGCGGGGCGCAGCCACGGCACTTCGCACAGCTGGAAGCTCGGCCTGGATTACAACCTGACGGAGCGCACCACCGTGGGCGTGGTGGCTAACGGGCTGGCCCTGCGCACCGACAGCAAGGGCGGCAACGTGTCGGAATTTACCACGGCCGCCGGCGAACCGACCAGCCGCTACCGCTCCGACAACCTGCGCGACGGCAACCTGCCCAATTACTCGGGCAACGCAAACTTCCGCCACACCTTCCGCGACTCGCTCGGGCTGCACGAGCTGTCGGCCGACGCGGACTACGCCCGCTACGACTCGCGCCGCGGGCAGCTGCTGGACACGCGCTTCACCTTCCCGCGCGACTCGGCCGACCGCCGCACCAGCGACCAGCACAACCTGCTGTCCATCCAATCCATCAAGCTGGACTACACCCGCCCGCTGAGCAAGGCCGCGCGGCTGGAGGCCGGCGGCAAGATCAGCTGGGTGAAGGCCGACAACGACCTGGACTTTCGCAAGCCCCTGGTGCCGGGCCGCATCGACGAGCTGGTGCGCGATACGCTGCTCTCCAACCGCTTCCGCTACGACGAGAACATCGTGGCCGGCTACGTAAACTTCAACCAGACCCTGCCCAAGTGGACGCTGCAGCTGGGCCTGCGCGGCGAGCAAACCAACGCCGTGGGCAAGCAGGACGTGCAGCAGCAGGGCCGGAAGTCGAATTTTGACCGGCACTACTTCCAGCTGTTTCCCAGCGCGGCCGTCAAGCACAGCTTTTCCGACAAGCACGAAACCAGCGTGTCGCTCAGCCGCCGCATCGACCGGCCTTCCTACGGGCAGCTCAACCCTTTCAAGAGCTTTATCGACGTGACGACCTACGGCGCGGGCAACCCCGACCTGCTGCCGCAGACCAGCTACAACGTGGAGCTGACCCACACCATCGCGCAGAAGTACAGCGTGGGCCTGAGCTACGCCATTACCTCGAACCCGCTGGTGGGCACGGTGCAGCCCGAATCGGAAACCAGCCGCACGGTGGTATCGACGACGCAGAACCTGGACCGGCAGTACAACTACGCCCTCACCCTGACGGCGCCGGTGGAGCTGACCAAGTGGTGGAGCGTGTACAACAACGCCGTGTTCTACTACAGCCGCTTCCAAGGCAACCTGGCCGGCACCGCCCTCAACGCCGGGCGGCCCGCCTTCAACCTGAGCACGAACAGCACCTTCAACCTCGGCCACGACTGGAAAGCCGATTTGAACGCGAACTACGACTCGAAGAACCGCTACGCTTTTTTCGTGAGCCAGCCGCAGGGGCAGGTGTCGCTGGGGGCGCAAAAGAGCCTCTGGCGCAACAAAGCCACTGTGAAGCTGAACGCCACCGACCTGTTCTTCACCAACAAGACCCGCGCCACCGTCAACTTCGACAACTATACGGAACGCTTCTACCAGCGCTACGAGTCGCGGGTGGTGACCCTGTCGCTGAGCTACCGCTTCGGCAACGACAAGCTGGCCCCGAGCAAACGCCGCGCGGGCGGCGCCGAGGACGAGAAGCGCCGCGCCGGTGGCTCGTAAGCCACCGCCAGTTTTACACACACATAATTAGCTAATAGTCAGCACAATAATTTATATACGAAAAATTTCGTCGACAATATGCAACGCTCATAATACCTGCTCGGTCCTTGGTCCAGAGTGGCCGCCGCCAGTTCTGACGAGCCGGCTTTCCGGGCTCGTGCGGCCATTCATCCTTTGATTTCGGGTTTCAACATCGGCTGGCTGCCGGGGGTAGCCGGCCGGATTGCCGCTTCAAAATACGAAACATTTCGTACACATAATTGCACCCATTCCGATGCCGACACCTTCTACGCCCGTTCGTTTCGCATCTCCCATTCCCCGCTGCCAGGGCTACCTCTTGCCGGTGGCCGCCACGCTGGGGCTGCTGCTGACGGCCGCCGGCCCCGCGCTGTCCCAGCAGCTGCCGGGCGCCGCGGCGCCCGTGCGGGCGGTGGGGCGCCTGAGCGGCTCGGTGCAGCACGCCACCACCAAGCAGCCCGTGGAATTTGCGACGGTGGCCTTGCTGGCTCCCGGCAGCGACAAAGCCGTGCTGGCCGGCGCCTGCGATGAGCAGGGGCGCTTTGTGTTTGGCAACGTGCCGGCCGGCGAGTTCACGCTGAGCGTGAGCTTCGTGGGATTTCAGCCCCGGCGCGTGGAGGGTATCCGGCTAGCCGCCGGGCAGGCCACGCTGGAGCTGCCGCCGGTGCTGCTGGTCCCGGCCGTGCAGCAGCTGGGGGAAGTGCAGGTGACCGGGGAGCGGGAGCTGGTGGAAAGCAAGGTGGACCGGCTGGTGTACAACGCGGAAAAGGACCTGACCAACGCGGGCGGCACGGCAGCCGACGTGCTGCAGAAAGCCCCGCTGCTGACCGTGGACCTGGAAGGCAACCTGCAGATGCGCGGCTCCTCCAACATCCGGGTGCTGGTGAACGGCAAGCCCTCCACCCTGCTGGCCACCAATCTGGCGGAGGCCCTCAAACAGATTCCGGCCGACCAGATCAAGGCGGTGGAAGTCATCACGGCGCCCTCGGCCAAGTACGACGCGGAGGGCACGGCGGGGGTGGTGAACATCATCCTGAAGAAAAACAACCTGGAAGGAATGAACGGCAACCTGAACGCCGGCCTCAGCAACCGCAACGCGTACGTCGGCGGCAACCTGAACCGCCGGCGGGGCAAGCTCGGCCTGAACTCGGGGCTGGGGCTAAACCCCTTCTACAACCTGGCCCGCAACATGACGCGGCGCTCGGATTTCCTGACCGACACCACCCGGAGCCTGCTCGAGCAGAACGGCCGCTTCACCAACCTCGGCGGCGGCATGTGGCTGCAGCTCGGCCTCGACTACGACCTGACGCCCAAGGACGTGCTGACGTTCGGGGTGCAGGGCAACGGCCGGGGCTTCGTGAACGACCGGACCCAGACCACGGCCTACCAGCTGTTTCGCACCTCCGACGGGCCCGACCGGCTGCTGTTTCTCGACGCGTACGACCGCAACATCGACACGCGGGACCGGAACGCGAACGTGGACGTGAACTTCGGCTACACCAAGACGCTGGGCAAGCCCAAGCAGGAGCTGAGCGTGCTGGGCCTCTACAGCCTGAACGCGGGCCATACGCGCTACCAGCTGGACCAGAAGCGGGCCGAATTCACGGATTACCGCGAGAAAAGCTTCAACGACAACCGCAACCGCGAAATCACGCTGCAGGCCGACTACGTGCAGCCCATGGACAGCACGAGCACTTTGGAAACCGGGGTGAAGACCATTCTGCGCCACGTCAACAGCGACTACCGCATCGAAGGGGACAGCCTGGACGGGCGCGGCTACCGCCCGGTGCCGGCGCGCTCCAACGAGTTTCGCTACGACCAGAACGTGTACGCCGGCTACGCCTCCTACGGCTTCGCGCTGGGCAAAAAGTGGACCTTCAAGGGCGGCGCCCGGCTGGAGCACACCCGCATCGACGGGGAATTCCGGAGCAGCCAGACCCAGCTGCGCACCGACTACACCAACTTGGCCCCCAACCTGCAGGCCGCCTGGAAGCTGACGCCCGACCACACCCTGAAGCTCAGCTACTCGCGGCGCATTCAGCGGCCGGGCATCTGGTTTCTGAACCCGTACATCAACACAGCGGACCGGCGCAACGTATCGTCGGGCAACCCGGACCTGAACGCGGAGCTGACCGACGCCTACGAGCTGACGTACACCACCTTCGTGAAGAAAAGCTCGGTCACCTTTTCGGGCTACTGGCGGCAGACCAACAACGCCATCGAAAGCGTGGCCCGGCTGGTGCCCGGTACCCAACTGCTCCCCACCGACGACACCACGCGCATCCTCTTCACCACCTTCCGCAACCTGGCCCGCAACGCCAACTACGGCCTGTCGGCCTTTGGCTCAACCAAGCTTACGCCGAAGTGGAGCCTGAGCGGCAACGTGAACTTCTACTACCGGCAGGTGACCAGCCCCACGCTGCGCATCTCCAACGGCGGGGGCATGTTCAACCTGAACCTGAATTCCAGCTGGCAGTTCGAAAAGGGCTGGAGCGCGCAGTTCTTCGGCTTCGTCAACTCGCGGCAGGTGGCGCTGCAGGGCCGCACCTCGGGCTACCGCGTGTACAGCTTCGGGGCTAAAAAGGAGTTTTGGGACAAGAAAGCCAACGTCGTGGTGTCGGTCATCAACCCCTTCAACCGCACGCTGGCTTTCCGCAACGAGCTGACGTCGCCGCGCTTCGACTACGAGAACAACGCGTATTTCTACAACCGCCAACTGCGCGTGACCTTCGGCTACCGCTTCGGCAAGCTCGACAACGGCCCGAGCCGGCCGAAGAAAAGCATCCAGAACGACGACCAGAAGCAGGGCAGCGGCGGCGGCAACGGCTGAGCGTAGCACCCTGGCTACTGTTCCTGGCCCCGGTCCGTGGCGCGCAACTGCGCCGGGGCCGGGGCTTTGGCTTGATGCGGCATCCGCATTCCTCACTTCACCACCCGGACCGCGGGCACTTTCCCTGTTGCCTACCTCTACTCTATGGCCTGATTTACCGCGCTAATCAGTGCTTGGGCTGGGCGGCACAGCGCGGCCGGTAGCCGCCATCCATGTACGGTTGAGCTTGGCAGCCAAGGGCTACTTACCCAGTAGCGCCGCCACCTATTCTTTGTTAAACACCAGCCCATATCAAAAAATAAACAAGTAAATTATTGTAGTTAATCAACATTTAATACTACTTTAACGGCATGACACAAGTATACAAAGTCGAGTGGAGTTCCGTTAAAGCTGTGCTATTTGACGTGGACGGCACTCTATACACGCAGAGTGTACTGCGCCGCAAGATGATGCGGGCGCTGCTGGGCTACTACGCCCGGCGGCCCTGGCAAGCCCACGAGCTGTGGCTGCTGCAGCGCTTCCGGGCCGCGCGCGAAAAGCGGCCAGGCTACGCCGGCGGCAACCTGGCGGAGGTCCAGTACGACTGGGCATCTGCCGGCACGCCCTACAGCCCGGCAACGGTCCGGCGCGCGGTAACGCGCTGGATGCTCGAGCACCCCAACCAATACCTCACCGATTGCATGCTGCCGGGCGTCCAGGAGTTTTGGGGGGGGCTACGGACCCAGGGCATAGCCATCGGTATTTACTCCGATTACCCGGCCCACGCCAAACTCGCCGCCATGGGGCTGCAGGCCGACGCCGTCGTCAGTTCCATCGACCCGCAAATCGACCGGCTCAAACCGGACCCCAAGGGCCTGCTCTACCTGGCCGATTACTTCTGCCTGCCCCCCGAGGCGTGCCTTTTCATCGGCGACCGGCCCGAACTGGACGGCGCCTGCGCCCGGCAGGCGGGCATGCCTTACCTGCTGGTGCCGCGCCCGGCGCCCGGCGTGCCGGATTTCTACCCCCAACTCACCGAGCAACTCTTCGCCCACTTCACGTCCACTGATTATGCAGCCAACATCCTTACTTCCTGATTCCGAAGCCGCCAGCCCCGGTATTGCCACCATTCCCGCCGGCCTGAAGGATTACGTGGCCATAGCCCGCCCCGACAACTGGGTCAAAAACGTCTTCATGATGCCCGGGGTGCTGTTTGCCCTGATCGTATACAGCCCGGTCATTGATTCGTCGCTGCTGGCGAAGGTGGTGCTGGGGGTTATCAGTACCTGCCTGGTGGCCTCCGCCAACTACGTGATCAACGAGTACCTCGATGCCGAATTCGACAAGTTTCATCCCCTGAAGAAAAAGCGCACCTCGGTGGTGCGGGTGGTGAAGCCGGCGCTGGTATACGCGGAGTGGCTGGGCCTGGCGCTGGCCGGCTTTACCTTGGCTTACCAGATCAGCATGCAGTTCCTGTTGGTGTCCATGTTCCTACTCTTCATGGGCGTGATGTACAACGTGCGGCCGTTCCGCACCAAGGAGCGCCCGTACATCGACGTGCTGTCGGAGTCCGTCAACAACCCCATCCGCTTCGCACTGGGGTGGTTTACAGTGGCGCCGGCCCTCTCCCTGGCCAACATGGACCTGCTACAGATGCTCAACAGCTTCCCGCCCTCGAGCATCATCGTGGCCTACTGGATGGGCGGCGCCTTCCTGATGGCCACCAAGCGCTTTGCCGAGTACCGCCTCATCGGCGACCCGGAGCGCGCCGGGCTCTACCGCCGCTCCTTTAAGTTTTACACCGAGCACAGCCTGCTCATCTCCATGTTTTTCTACGCCCTCACGTGCGCGTTCTTCCTGGGCATCTTCCTGATCAAGAACCGCATCGAGTTGCTGGTGAGCTTCCCTTTCTTCGCGCTGCTCTTCTCGTGGTACCTGCGCATCGGGCTGCTCAAAGACTCACCGGTGCAAGGCTCCGAAAAGCTCTACACCCGCTACTGGTTTATGACCTACGTGGTGCTGTTCTGCCTGCTGCTCACCACGCTCATGTTCGTCAAGATTCCGGCGCTGCACAACCTGCTGCAGGACCATTACAACCTAGGGCGCTAGCAGCGGCGGCTTATGCTATTCTCCACCCTTACCCAGAACCCGGCATAATGCTTCTTCTATTAAAGAAAGTTCGCACGCCCGGCCTGCTCGAGCCCGCCGTGCGCACGGCTTCCGCGCACCCTGCCTCCACCGATGATTTCCAACGCCGCTTGGTATACCTGGTGCTGGCGCTGGGCGTGATGCTCCGGCTAATTCACTACTTCCACAACCGCTCGTTTGTCACCGATGAGCTGTACCTCGGCGTCAACGTGGTGCAGAAAGGCTTTTGGGCCCTGGCGACCGAGCCTTTTGAGTACGAGCAAAAAGCGCCCATCGGGTACCTGTGGGTGGTGAAGGCGGTGACGCTACTGTTTGGCAACGGCGAGAAAGCCCTGCGGCTGGTCCCTTTGCTGAGCGGCATCGGTTCCTTGTTTGTCCTAGTGCCGGTGGCCCGCTACTTTTTGAAGTCGTGGACGGTGGTAGCCGCCGTGGCCATCATGGCCTTTTCCTCCGGGTGCGTTTTCCACTCGGTGGAAGCCAAGCAGTACTCCACCGAGCTATTCGCGGCTGTGCTATCCTTGTGGCTATACATCCGCTTCCGCGACAAAACCGACGCGGGCTCGTTGTTGGCCTGGGGAGTACTCGGGAGCGTGCTGCTCTGGTTTTCGTTTTCGCTGATCTTCATCCTGGCCAGCATCGGCATAGCCGTTAGCCTTGATACCGTCCTGCGCCGGCAGTGGCGGCGCATGTTTCAGTACGCTGTTCCGTTCTCGTTGTGGCTGCTCAGCTTCGGCATTCAGTACGTACTGATTACCAGCAAGTACCACCAGTCGGGCTGGCTAATCGACTACTTTGACCGCATCGACCAGGCCTTTATTCCGCTGTCTGCTTCCGCCCTGGGCATGGCCAAGTGGCTGGCGCACAAGGTGTACCTGACCCTGCTGTATCCGCTCAACCTGCTGCTCGATCTGGACGGCGAGGCCAGCATGGAACCGCTAAAACACCACCCCATCCGGCACCTCATCAAAATGGGCTGGCTGCACGCGGCGTGCCTGGTGGTGGGCCTAGCGTATTTCTTTCGCAAAGACCGGCTGAATTTTGCCGTGCTGCTGCTGCCCTTGCTGCTGGCCCTGGCCGCCTCGGCCCTGCGGGTGTACCCTTTCCACGAGCGGTTTACCCTCTTTCTGATGCCGGCGCTCATCATCGTCGTGTGCCTGGGTTTGGAGCACCTGCAGCTGCTGCTGGCACGCTACAAAGGAGTATTTGCGGTTCTGGTAACGCTGTTTTTTGCGCCCACGGTGGTTACGGCCGGCATGGAAGTGGCCGACCGCCGCATGATGCACGCCGAATACAACCGGGACGTGCTGCTGTACGTCAACGACCATTTCCGGGAAGGCGACGCGGTGTACGTGTTCTGGAACATGAAACAGGGCTACCAGTACTACAAGCTCACGTACCCCCTGAAGTACACCGCCGTGGAAGGCAGCTTCGTGAAAAATATTTCCCGCAGCCCGGCCGACTATTTACGCAACCTCCAGCCCGATTTCGACCAATTCAAAGGACACCAACGACTCTGGTTTATCTACGACAACGACAGCCAGACCGCCATCGGCGACTACGTGACCCTGCCGGAATGGTACCACCGGCCCGGTTTCAAGGCACCGGAGCTGCTGCACAACCACTTCTCCGGGTTCGGCCAGCGAGTGGGGCACTTCCAGCGCAACCGGAGCACCGTGGACCTCTACGAGCTGAAACCGTAAGCCCGCGGCGGCTGCAGCCCCCACAAAAAAAGGAATGCCGGGCTGGCATTCCTTTTTTTGTGGGGGCTTCGCCCGATCTGCTTACGCGCCTTTGGGGCTGAGCGTGATGTACGGGATGATGCACTCCTCCAGCGAGATACCGCCGTGCTGGAAGGTATCCTTGTAGAAGTTCACGTAGTAGTTGTAGTTGTTCGGGTAGGCGAAGAAGTAGTCGCCCAGGGTGAACACGTAGGCCGTGGACACGTTTTCGCGGGGCAGGAAAATGCGCTCCGGCTTGCGCACCACGTACACGTCGCGCGTCTCGTCGAACCCGAGGTTCTTGCCGTGCTTGTAGCGCAGGTTGGTGTTGGTGTTCCGGTCGCCCACGATTTTGTAGGGCCGCTTGCAACGAATGGTGCCGTGGTCGGTGGTGATGATGAGCTTACCCTTGCGGTCCGCAATCTGCTGCAGCATCTCGTACAACGGCGAGTGGAGGAACCACGAGCGGGTGATGCTGCGGTACGCCGATTCGTCGGCGGCCAGCTCGCGGATCATCGCCATGTCGGTGCGGGCGTGCGAGAGCATGTCCACGAAGTTGTAGACGATGACGTTCAGCTTGTAGTTGTTGTGCAGGTTGGCCATTTTGCCCAGCAGGTCCTTGCCCGCCTGCAGGTTGGTCACCTTGTTGTAGCTGTACTTCTGCTTCTGGTTGGCCTTCTGGAACATGATTTCCATGAACTCGGCCTCGTGCAGGTTTTTGCCCTCGTCGTCGTCGTCCCACACCCACAGGTTGGGGTATTTCTTCTGGATTTCGCCGGGCATCATGCCCGAGAAGATGGCGTTGCGGGCGTAGGCGGTGGTGGTGGGCAGGATGGAATAGTACATTTCCTCCTGATCCACCGTGAACATCTCCGCGATGATGGGCTCGAGCACCTTCCACTGGTCGTAGCGCAGGTTGTCGATGAGCACGAAGTACACCGGCTGCTCGCCGGTCTGCTTCATCAGGGGGAACACCCGCTCCTTGAAGAGCTGGTGCGACATGAGCGGGGCGTCCTTGTCGTCGCCGTTTACCCAGTCCTCGTAGTTCTCGGTGATGAAGCGGCCGAAGTAGGTGTTGGCCTCGTCCTTCTGCATGTTAAAGACCTCGGCCATGCTCTTGCCCTCGGTTTCGTTGATTTCCAGCTCCCAGTACGTGAGCTTCTTGTACACTTCGGCCCATTCGGTGGGCGTGAGGCGGTCGGAGAGCTGCATGCCCAGCTGGCGGAAGTCGCGCTGGTAGGAGCTGTTGGTTTTCTCGGACACCAGGCGCTTGTTGTCGAGCACCTTCTTCACCGACAGCAGAATCTGGTTGGGATTCACCGGCTTGATGAGGTAGTCGGCAATCTTGGAGCCGATGGCCTCCTCCATGATGTGCTCCTCCTCGCTCTTGGTAATCATAATCACCGGCAGCGTGGGCTTGGCCGCCTTGATTTCGGCCAGGGCCTGCAGGCCGGTGATGCCGGGCATGTTTTCGTCGAGGAAAACCAGGTCGAAGGTTTTTTCCTGGACTTCCTCAATGGCGTCGGCGCCGGAGTTGACGCCGGTCACGTCGTAGCCGCGCTCCTTCAGAAAAAGGATGTGCGGCTTGAGCAGGTCTATTTCGTCGTCGGCCCAGAGGATGTTGTACCGTTGCATGCAGTTGGATTCGGGTTGAGAGTATGGGGGCTTGCATAGCCCCTTGCGGCAGCCGAAGCCGGCCGCGCCGCAGCGTTTGCGGTGCGCAACCTAACGCAACGGGGCTGATTTATGATACAGCCCGGTGTACGTGGGTTTGGTCAGCTTCAAGAGAAGGTAACCCCAAACCGGGGCCAAGGGTTGCATTCGCGCCGCGCTATGTAGCCGCAGCAGCGCTTGACCACCGACTTTTATTGGCCTCATCCGAGGCATTGCGCCCCGCACTACTGTCGGCATTCTGGCGCGTGGGGCCTGCGCCCGCCCCGCAGCGGCCATACGAGGCCCCGGACCGCGCAGCGCTACATTTGCCCGCCGGCCGCGTATGTCTGTACCATCCATTCGCGGTACTTTTCGGCCGCCAACCCTCGCCCTGCGCCCCTTGAATAAGAAAAAAATCCTGAACGACCCGGTCTACGGGTTCGTCAGCGTCCCGACCGAGCTGATCTTCGACCTCATCGAGCACCGCTACTTTCAGCGGCTGCGGCGCATCAAGCAGCTCGGCCTGACGGATTTTGTGTATCCCGGCGCCCTGCACACGCGCTTTCACCACGCGCTGGGTGCCATGCACCTGATGTCGCTGGCGCTGCGCACGCTCAAGGACAAAGGCGTGCGCATAACGGCCCAGGAAGGCCAGGCGGCCCAGATTGCCATCCTGCTCCACGACATCGGCCACGGCCCCCTCTCCCACGCCCTGGAGCACTCCCTCTTCGAGGACGTGCCGCACGAGCGGATTTCCCTGCACCTGATGGAGCTGCTCAACCAGGAATTCGACGGCCGGCTGCAGCTGGCCATTGATATTTTCCAGGGCTCCTACCCGCGGCCGTTTTTCCACCAGCTGGTCAGCTCCCAGCTCGACATGGACCGGCTCGACTACCTCAACCGCGACTCGTTTTACTCCGGCGTGAAGGAAGGCCAGCCCGGCGCCGACCGCCTCATCAAGATGCTCACCGTGAGCCCCGACGAGCGGCTGGTGCTGGAGGAAAAAGCGGTGTACAGCATCGAAAACTTCCTGGTGAGCCGCCGCGTGATGTACTGGCAGGTGTACATGCACAAAGCCGTTACGTCGGCCGAGCAGATGGTCATTCGGCTCATGGAGCGGGCCCGCGACCTGGCCCGCGCCGGCGTGCTGGTGCCGGCCTCGCCCGAGCTGGGCTTTTTCCTGCTGAACCCGGTGCGGATGCTGGATTTCGAACAGGACCCGGCCATCATGCAACGCTTCGTGCGCCTCGACGACACGGACATCTGGTCGGCCATCAAAAGCTGGGCCGCGCACCCCGACTTCGTGCTGTCGTTTCTGGCCCACAGCCTGCTGGAGCGTCGCCTTTTTAAAATCACGCTCGACAACCAGCCCCTCGATGAGGACTTCAAGCTGGGCATCACCGAGCTGATTGCCGACCACTTCCGTCTGCCCATGGCCGAAGCGGCCATGCTCATGATTGCCGGCCGCATCAGCAACAATGCCTACGACGCCACCGGCGACGACGCCATCAACGTGCTCACCAAGCGTGGCCACGTCATCGACGTCGCCCAAGCATCTGACTTGCCGAATATTACCTCCCTGAGCAAGCGCGTGGAGAAGTACTACGTCTGCTACCCCAAGGAAATAACCCAGGAGTGAGTTGACGGTTGTTCGAGACGGACTGGGCGGCGGTTCGGGCAGCTGAGGCCGGCAACCCGCTCCGGACAACTGCCAACTGCTTACTTTTGCCGCCTATGGAATTCACGGTAGGCCAGATTGCGGGCGTTTTGAACGGCACGGTGGAGGGCGACTCCTCCCTGCGCGTCGACCGGCTCGCCAAAATCGAAGAAGCCCGCACGGGCGCCGTTGCGTTTTTGTCGAACCCCAAGTACGAGCCCCACCTCTACTCCACCGAGGCCACGGCGGTCATCGTGAGCAAGGCCCTGGTGCTCCGCCAGCCGGTACGGGCGGCCCTCATCCGCGTCGATGATCCGTACCTGGGCTTTACCACCCTGCTCGAGTTCTACCAGCAGTTTGCCCGCACCGGCAAGCGCGGCGTGGAGCAGCCCAGCTTCCTCGGCTCCGGCTCCGAAGTCGGCGACGACGGCTACCGCGGCGCTTTCTCGTACATCGGCGAAAGCTGCCAGATCGGCCGTGGCGTGCTCATTTTCCCGCACGCCACCATCGGCGACCGGTGCCGCATCGGCGACGGCACCATCATCTACGCCGGGGCCAAGATCTACGCCGACACCGTCATCGGGGCGCGCTGCGTCATCCACGCGGGCGCCGTTATCGGCTCCGACGGCTTTGGCTTCGCCCCGCAGCCCGACGGTTCTTACCGGCCCATCCCGCAGATCGGCAACGTGGTGCTCGAAGACAACGTGAGCATCGGCGCCAACGCCACCATCGACTGCGCCACGATGGGCTCCACCATCATCCGGGAGGGCGCCAAGATTGACAACCTCGTGCAGATTGCCCACAACGTGGAAATCGGCCGGCACACGGTCGTGGCCTCGCAGTCCGGCATTTCGGGCTCCACCAAAGTCGGCAACTACTGCGTGCTGGCCGGCCAGACCGGCCTGGCCGGGCACCTTACCCTGGCCGACCGCACCACCGTCACGGCGCAGTCGGGCGTGGGCAAATCGGTGAAGGAGGAAGGGCAGTTTCTGCAGGGCGCGCCGGCGTTCAATCTGCGTGACTCGCTGCGGGCCAACGCCGTATTCCGCCATTTGCCGGAGCTGGAACGCCGCCTCCTGAACCTGGAGCGGGCCCAGGGAAAGTCAGACGCGCCGGAAAAGTCATAGCTTTGCGGGCCGATGTTGGCAGTTATCCGTTGGAAGTTGTCAGTTCTCAGGGGCGTTCCGCCCTTGAACGAGCTGCCAGCTGACAACCCGCCGCTGTCAACTCCCTACTGACATCATGTTCGACAAACAGCATACGATTAAGGCCCCGGTAACCGTGAGCGGCGTGGGGCTGCACACGGGCGTTCAGGCCACAATGACTTTCTGCCCGGCCCCGGTCAACCACGGCTTCAAGTTCCGGCGCATGGACCTGGAGGGGCAGCCCACCGTCGATGCCGACGTGGACAACGTGGTGGACCTCTCCCGCGGCACCACCATCGAGCAGAACGGTGCCCGCGTGAACACCGTGGAGCACACGCTGGCCGCCCTGGTGGGCCTGCAGATCGATAACGTGCTGATTCAGCTCGACGGCCCCGAGCCCCCCATCATGGACGGCTCCTCGCTGCCCTTCGTGGAGGCGCTGCAGGAAGTGGGCCTCGAGGAACAGAACGCGCTGCGCAACTACTTCGAGATTCCCGACGAAATCCGCTTCATCGACAACGCCCGCGGCGTGGAAATTGCCGCCCTGCCGCTGAACGATTACCGCGTGACGGTGATGGTGGACTACAATTCGCCGGTCCTGGGCTCGCAGCACGCCTCGCTGACCAACATCACGCAGTTTGCCGACGACATTGCCGCTTCGCGCACCTTCTGCTTTCTGCACGAGCTCGAGGCCCTCTACAAGTCGAACCTGATTAAGGGCGGCGACCTGTCCAACGCCATCGTGGTGGTGGACCGCGTGGTGAGCGAAGAAGAACTCGGTGAGCTGGCCACCATGCTGGGCAAACCCAAGGTGGCCGTCAAGAAGGAAGGTATCCTCAACAACGTGGACCTGCGCCACAAAAACGAGCCCGCCCGCCACAAGCTGCTCGACGTGGTGGGCGACCTGGCCCTGGTAGGCCGCCCCTTGAAAGGCCAGATCCTGGCGGCCCGCCCCGGCCACGCCGCCAACGTGGCCTTCGCCAAGAAAATCAAGAAGAAGATGCTGGAGGTGGATTCCTCGCCGGTGCCGCAGTACGACCCGTCGCGCCCGCCGGTGATGGACATCAACCAGATTGCCCAGATCCTGCCCCATCGCTACCCCTTCCTGCTCATCGACAAGATCATTCACCTCGACGCCACCACGGTGACGGGCGTGAAGAACGTGACGATGAACGAGCAGTTCTTTACCGGGCACTTCCCCGGCAACCCCGTAATGCCGGGCGTGCTGCAGATCGAGGCCATGGCCCAAACGGGCGGCATCCTGGTGCTGAACACGGTGCCCGACCCGGAAAATTACTGGACGTATTTCCTGGGCATCGAAAACTGCCGGTTCCGTCGCAAGGTTATACCCGGCGACACGATCATCTTCAAGTGCCAGCTGGTGTCGCCCATCAAGCGCGGCATTGCCAAGATGCGCGGCCAGGCGTTTGTCAACGGCAAGGTGGTGATGGAGGCTGAGATGTCGGCCAGCATCGTACGCAAAGACGTCTGATTGGCCCCGGTTTCGTTTTTCATCACCGCTTTTCGGCAAGCCTTTTGCCTTCCGCCCACACCCTTCCGTTTGCCCCGGCCGGAACCTCTGAATCTGACTTCCCCGAAATGACTCAGCCGCTCGCCTACATTCACCCCGAAGCCCGCATTGCCCAGAACGTGGTGGTCGAACCATTCACCACCATCGCGCAGGACGTAGAAATCGGGGAAGGCACCTGGATCGGCCCCAACGTGACCATCATGGCGGGGGCGCGCATCGGCAAGAACGTGAAGATCTTCCCGGGCGCCGTGGTGGCCGGCATTCCGCAGGACCTCAAGTTTGCCGGCGAGAAAACCACCGTGCACATCGGCGACAACACCGTGCTGCGCGAGTGCGTGACCGTGAACCGCGGCACCGTGGACCGCATGAAAACCGTGGTGGGCGCCAACTGCCTGCTGCAGGCCTACGTGCACGTGGCCCACGACTGCGTGGTGGGCGACTACTGCATCCTGTCCAACGCTACCCAGCTGGCGGGCCACGTCGTCATCGGCGACTGGGCCATTCTGGGCGGCACCTCGGCCGTGCACCAGTTCGTCAACATCGGCCAGCACGCCTTCATCGGCGGCGGCTCCCTGGTGCGCAAAGACGTGCCGCCGTTCATCAAGGTGGGCCGCGAGCCGCTGACCTACGCCGGCGTCAACTCGGTGGGGCTGCGCCGCCGCGGCTTCTCCGAGGCCGCCATCCTGCAGATACAGCAGTGCTTCCGGTTGCTGTTCATGAGCGGGCTGAACACCAGTGACGCCCTCGACAAGATCGAGCTGGAGCTGGCTCCTTCGCCCGAGCGCGACGAGGTGGTCAACTTCGTGCGCAACTCCAGCCGGGGCATCATCAAGGGCTATTCGCGCAACGGCAACGGTGCAGATTGAGACCCGCGGGCTGGGCAAGCGCTTCGGCCGCGACTGGATTTTCCGGGACCTGACGCGTACGTTCGGGCCGGGCTCGGCCACGGCCTTGCTGGGCCCGAACGGCTCAGGTAAGAGCACCCTGCTGCAGGTACTAGCCGCCTACACGCTGCCTACGGCCGGGGAGCTGCGCTACACCCTGCAGGGCCGCGCGGTGCGGCCCGATGAGGTGGCCCGACACTTGGCCCTTTGCGCGCCGTACCTCGAACTGATCGAGGAGCTTACGCTGGCGGAACTGCTGCACTTCCACACCCGTTTCCGCCCCTTGCAGGCGGGCCTTTCGGCCCCGCAGCTTATCGACCGGCTGCAGCTGCCGCACGCGCGCCACAAGCTGCTGCGCGACTTTTCCTCCGGCATGAAGCAGCGCGTCAAACTCGGCCTGGCCCTATACGCCGAGGCCCCCCTGCTGCTGCTCGACGAGCCCACCACCAACCTGGACCGCGCCGGCGTGGCCTGGTACCACGAGCACGTGGCCGCCACGACGCCGGGCCGGCTGGTGCTCGTCAGCTCCAACGTGGAGGAGGAATACGCCTTCTGCCAAGAGCGGCTGATGGTGACGGATTTTGCGCCCCGCCGTACGTAGCCGCCCGGCCTTTCTCTCCCGTCTAAGCACCTCAGCTGTTCCCAGCCAAAGGTCCAGCTGGCTTGCCTGGCGTTGCGGCCGCTCAACATTCGTGCCTTTCCGGCACGCACGAAAATACGTGTAACCCCGTCCGAGGCACCTGCGTTTTCGGGCTTGGTTCGGGCCTGTCCCCTATTTTTGCCTCCAGCTTAACCTCCTTACTTTACCTCCTCATGAGAAGCTACGACGACCTCGACGACGATCTGTTCGATGACGACGACGAGCTGGATACTCCCCCGGCTGGTGCGCGCCCGGCCCGCGGCGGCCGCAAAGGCGCTTCGGCCGAAGACTCCCTGTCGGCCAAGTACGCCGACTACCTGATGTGGCGCGACACGGGTTCCTCGCACGACGAGGCCCTGGACCTGGCCAGCCTGACCGAAGATGAATTTGCCGCGGCCGAAGCGCAGGAAGATCCGGAAGGCTCAAACCGCTACGGCGGGCTCGACGACGAGGACGACGACCTGGGCCTCGACGACGAGGACAGCTACGAAGCGCAGCGCCGCAGCCGCCGCGGTGGCCGCGACGACGACGACGAATACTAGGCCGGCTTAGCCCCTAACGTGAAGCGGTGCCACGACTCCCGAAGGTCGTGGCACCGCTTTTTTTTTCGGGCTGTTGAAGGGCGCCCGACGCCAAAAATTGCGGCTGTAGCAGCCGGTTAGCTCTTTTTGCTGCCGAACACTTTGCGCAGCAGCTCCGTGGTGCGCGCAACCGGGTTTTCGCGGATGTTGGCTTCCTCCTGCGCAATGAGGGTGAACAGCCCGTCCACTGCCTTCCCCGTGGCGTATTCGTTCAAATTCGGATTCACGGGCTTTACCAGCGGAATCTTGTTGTAGCGCGACACCAGGCCGGAGTAGTACTTGGTGGCCTGCGTCTGATCGAGGGCCTGCTGCATGATGGGGGAAAAGGCCGACACGAGCTGGCTGGTCGTCGTGCGCTTCAGGTACTGCGTCGCGGCGTCCTTTTGGCCCGTGAGGATGTTCCAAACATCCGTAAACGTGAGGCTCTTGATGGCCGAAATGAAGATGGGCTTGGCCTTGATGGCGGCCTGCTCGGCCCCGCGGTTCAGCGCCAGCTCAAACTTATCAACCTCGCCGCCCAGGCCGAGGCTGCGCAGCGTGGTGGCCACGCGCTGCGCGTCGGGCGGAAACGGAATGCGGATGAGGCTGTTCAGGTAGAAGCCGTCCTGCTTTGATGCCTGATCGGCTCCCTTGCTGATGCCCTGCGTCAGGGCTTCCTTCAGGCCCAGGGCCGCTTCCTGCTGGGTTACGCTGCCGCCGGTGGTGGTTTTGGTCGTGGGCTTGGGCAGGCTGATGGTTCCGATTTTGGGCAGGCGAATCTGAGCCTGGACGGTGGTAGCACCGGCCAGGGCCAGGGCAGCGGCGGTGAGCAGGGCGGCGGAGCGGAAGGTCTTCATGAGCTAGTAAATCCAGTAAAGCGGCTTTCGGTTCGCCGAAAGGCAGAAACCGGACCAAATACGCGGAACGAGGGGCTGGCTCCGGTTTTAGTCGCCGCTGAACACGCGCTTGAGCGTGCTGGTGGTGCGGGCGGCGGAATTCAGCCGAATGCGGCTTTCCTCGTCGGCGATGAGCGTGTACAGGCCTTCGGTGGTCTTGCCGGTAGCGTAGTCGGTCAGGTTCGTGGTGATGGGCGTCACCAGCGGCACTTTCTTGTAGCGCAGCATCAGCTCGCCGTACGCCTGCTTGGCGCCGGTCTGCTCGAGCGCGGCGTCCATTAGCGGGCGCAGCTCCTGCTGCACCTGGGCCTGGGTTTGCTCTTTCAGCAGCTTGGCCATGGCGCGGCTTTCGCGGGTGTTCACCAGGGCCAGAGCATCGGCCACGGCCAGGCGCTGCACGGCGCTGGCCAGGATGGTTTGCGTTTGCGGGTTGGCCGCCACGGCCTCGGCGCTGCGGTTCATCTGCACCTCGAACTTATCGATGACCGCGCCCATGCGCAGGCCGCGCAGGGTGGTGTTGACCAGCTCGGCCTCCGGCGGAAAAGCTAGTCGGATGTCGGCGTTGGCGTTGAAGCCGTCGGCCGTGGCGCCGGCCTCCAGGGCGCGGGTGACGCTCAGGTTCAGCGCTTCGCGCACGCCGGCGTTGGCCTCCTCGGCCGTGAGCGGTACGGGGGTGGGCGCCGGGGGTGGCGTCGGCGCGGCTTTGGTAACGGCCGGCTTGGCGCTCGTTTTAGCCGGTGCCTTGGCCGTGGTTTTGGCGGGCGTCTTGGTCGTGGTTTTCTTGGCGGTGGTGGTTTTGGTCGTGGTCGTCTTGGCGGTGGTCTTCGACTTGGTTTGAGCCAAAGCGTCGGGAGCGGCCGTGAGCAGGCCCAGGGCCAGGACGAAGGCCGAATAACGAATGCAGTTCATGCTGTGGGAGTTGAGAGAAATCAAGGAAAAACGCGGCGTAAAAGAGCCGGCGTTTGTAAGACCGCCGCCGCCCGGCGGCGGTCTTACAAACGCCGTGCGCAAATTGCGCCGAAATTGCTTACCATTCCCTTTCGCTATGCCCCATACGCCAGCCGTCGAAATCATCACCATCGGCGACGAACTGCTTTACGGCCAGGTTATCGACACGAATTCGGCCTGGATGGGCCAGGAGCTGGGCCGCATCGGCTTGCGCATCCGCCAGATCAGCTCCGTCTCCGATCAGGCCGAGGAAATCGTGCGCGCCCTTGACCAGGCTCGCCAACGCGCGCAGGTGGTGCTCATGACCGGCGGACTGGGCCCGACCAAGGATGACCTGACCAAGCACGTGCTGGCCCGCTACTTCGGCTCGGAACTGGCCCTGTACGAGCCCTCCCTGCGCGACGTGGAGGCCATCTTCGCCCGCTTCAACCGCCCGATGCTGGAAGTAAACCGCCAACAGGCGTTTCTGCCCACGGCCTGCACGCCGCTGCGCAACACCGTCGGCACCGCGCCCGGCATGTGGTTCGACGGCGAGGATGGCGTGGTGTTCGTGTCCATGCCCGGGGTGCCCTTCGAGATGAAGCACCTGATGACCACGCACGTGCTGCCCAAGCTGCAGGCCCACTTCCGGGTGCCGCCCATTGAGCACGCCGTGCTGCAGACCGTCGGGCAAGGCGAATCTTTCCTGGCCGAGCAGATTGCCGGCTGGGAGGCGCAGCTGCCCCCGAACATGAAGCTGGCCTACCTGCCTTACCTGGGCGGCGTGCGCCTGCGACTCACCGCCACCGACGACGGCCAGCCCGATCTGCGCGGCCGCCTGGAAGCCCAGTTGCCCGCCGTGCGCACCCTGCTCGGCCCCTACCTCTACGCCGAGGGCGAAGTGAGCCTGGAGGCCGCCCTGGGCGCGCAGCTGCAGGAGCGCGGCCTTACCATCGGCACGGCCGAAAGCTGCACCGGCGGCTTTATCGCGCAGCGCCTGACCAGCGTGGCGGGTAGCTCGGCCTACTTCCAGGGCGCCGTGGTGGCCTACGCCAACGACGTGAAGGTGCGGCAGCTCGGCGTGCAGCCCGCCACCCTCGAAGCCCACGGCGCCGTGAGTGAGGCGACGGTGCGCGAAATGGCCGAAGGCCTGCGCCGCCAGCTGGGCGTCGACGTGGCCGTGGCCACCAGCGGCGTTGCCGGCCCGGGCGGCGGCTCCGCCGAGAAGCCCGTGGGCACATTCTGGCTGGCCTACGCCGACGCTCACCAGACCGTAGCCCGTAAGATCAGCTTCAACCGCGGCCGGCAGCTCAACATCGAATACATCAGCACCGTGGCCCTGAATCTGGTACGCCAGCACCTGCCGGCGGCGGAGCAAACGGCGGCTTCGCGCACGTAGGCAGCTGACAGGCAGCACCTTTTCAGCGCTGCCTAACAAGTGTTCGGGTCGGATTACGCGGCAATTGGCAAATCCGCTACCTTTGGCCCCGATTTCGGCTTTCCCAGCCGCTTTCATCCCCGAACAGACCAAGCTCCTCCCACCCCCAATTATCAAAGCAACCTCCGCATGGCACGAGTGGAAATGGTGATGCCCAAAATGGGCGAAAGTATCATGGAAGGCACCGTCCTGAAATGGCTCAAGCAGGTGGGCGACACCATTGAGCAGGACGAATCGGTGCTGGAAGTGGCCACCGACAAAGTGGACACCGAGGTACCCGCCATCCACGCCGGCGTGTTGCAGCAGATCTTGGTGGAGGAAGGCCAGGTAGTGGCCGTGGGCGCCCCCATTGCCGTCATCGAAACCGATGCCGCGGCGGCCTCCAACGGCCAGGCGCCGGCGGCCGCCGCTGCGCCGGCCGCTGCCCAGGAAGCGCAGGCTGCCGAAGCCGTTCCCTTCGTGCCGAATGCCGCCGCCGCCGCCGCCACTGCCGGCGGTGCGCAGCTCGGCGAGGCCCAGCCCGGCCGATTCTACTCGCCGTTGGTGCTCAACATCGCCCGCGAGGAAGGCATTTCGATGAGCGACCTGGAGCGTCTGCCGGGCACCGGCCAGCAGGGCCGCGTGACCAAAAAAGACATTCTGGACTACGTGGCAGGCCGCAGTCAGCAGCCGGCCCCGCAAGCGGCAGCCCCGGCAGCCGCTGCCGCCCCGGCCCCACAGGCCGCGCCCGTGCAGCCGGCTCCGCAAGCAGCCCCGGCCGCGGCGCCCGTTCCGCAGGCTGCCGCCGCGAGCAAGCCGGCGCCCTCGGTGAGCGGCACCCAGGAGCTGATCGAGATGGACCGCATGCGCAAGATGATTGCGCAACGCATGGTCGACTCGAAGCGCATTTCGCCGCACGTGACCAGCTTCGTGGAAGCCGACGTGACCGACATCGTGAATTGGCGCAACAAGCACAAGGACGCCTACAAAAAGCGCGAAGGCGAAAACCTCACCTTCACGCCCATCTTCATCCAGGCCGTGGCCCGCGCCATCCAGGACTTCCCGAACATCAACGTGTCGGTGGACGGGGACTACATTATCAAGAAGCGCGACATCAACATCGGCGTGGCCGTGGCCCTGCCCTCGGGCAACCTCATCGTGCCGGTGATTCACAACGCCGATCAGCTGAACCTGAACGGCCTCTCGAAGCGCGTGAACGACCTGGCCACCCGCGCCCGGGCCAACAAGCTGAAGCCCGAGGACCTGGAAGGCGGCACCTACACGCTCTCGAACGTGGGCTCCTTCGGCAACGTGATGGGCACGCCCATCATCATGCAGCCACAAGTGGCCATCATGGCCGTGGGCGCCATCAAGAAGAAGCCGGCCGTTATCGAGACGCCGCAGGGTGACCTGATCGGGGTGCGCCACTTCATGTTCCTCTCCCACAGCTACGACCACCGCGTGGTGGACGGCTCGCTCGGGGGCATGTTCGTGCGCCGCGTGGCCGACTACCTCGAGCAGTTCGACCCGAACACGGCCATCTAGTGCCGGCATGCCCGTACTTAAAGAAGCCCGTCATCCCGGCGGGCTTTTCTTTTTGACTTTCTTTTGGTTATGAAAAACTTCGCAACCCTCGGGGCCTTGATTATCTCGCTGGCCCTGATTGTGTACCTCTACATGCGCCTCACCGCAGCCGAGCGGGAGTTGGACCTGGTCCGCCGCCGGGCCGCCGACTGCGAGCAGGTAACGTTTCAGCTGCAAAACCAACTTACCGAGTTGAACCGCGCCAAGGAGGCCCAGGCCGGCCAACCGATTCCGGGGGAGCAGCACTAGCCCAGCCGAAATGCCCGTCATTCTGCGTTGCGCTCAGGATGAGGCCCGATTTTCCAGTCTGCCCAAAAACAAACCGGCTGCCTTCCTTGCGGAGGGCAGCCGGTTTGTTGTCGGCCGAAAGGCGTTTACAGCGCGGCCATGCTTTGTTCCAGCGCCGCAATCTTGGCTTCGGCGTCGGCGAGCTTCTGCCGCTCCCGTTCCACCAAGTCGGCCTTGGCATTCTGCACGAACTTCTCGTTGGCCAGCTTCTTGAGCACCGAGTCGCGGAAGCCCTGGGCGTACTCCAGCTCTTTGGAGAGGCGCTCCTTTTCCGCCCCCAGGTCAATCTGTCCTTCCAGCGGTACGAAGAACTCCACGCCACCCGACACGAAGCCCACGGCCGCGGCCGGCGCGGCCTCCACTACGCGGATGTCGCTCAGCGAAGCCAGCTTCCGGATGATGCCGTCGTACTCCTGCAACAGCTGCGCGTCGTCGGTTTTGGCGGCCAGCGTCAGGGGCTTGTTGGGGCCAAGGCCCTTCTGGTTGCGGATGTTGCGCACGCCCGCCACGATGTCCAGGGCCTTGTCCATGCGGCTGAGCAGCTCGGCGCCGCCGGCCACGGGGTGCTGCTTGGGCCAGGCGGCCACGCAAACGTAGTCCTTGGGGCCACGCTCGGCCAGGTGATGCCAGATTTCCTCCGTGATGAAGGGCATGAACGGGTGCAACAGCTTGAGCAGCTGCTCGAAGAAGCCGGTGGTGCGGCGCAGCGTTTCGGCGTCAATGGGCGCCTGGTACGCCGGCTTGATCATTTCCAGGTACACCGAGCAGAAGTCGTCCCACACCAGCTTGTAGACGGTCATCAGCGTGTCCGACATGCGGAACTTGTCGAAATGCTCGTCGAGCTGCTGCAGGGCGTCCTGCAGCTTGGCCTGAAACCATTCCGTAGCCTTCTCATTGGCGAAGGGCAGCGCTTCGTCCACCTCCCAGCCCTGGGTGAGGCGGAAGGCGTTCCAGAGCTTATTGGTGAAGTTGCGGCCCTGCTCCACCAGCTTCATGTCGAAGAGCAGGTCGTTGCCGGCCGGCGAGGAGAACAGCATGCCGGTGCGCACGCCGTCGGCGCCGTATTTGGCAATGAGGTCCAGTGGGTCGGGCGAGTTGCCGAGTTGCTTGCTCATCTTGCGGCCCTGGTCGTCGCGCACAATGCCCGTGAGGTACACGTTGCGGAAGGGCACGTCCTGGCGGTACTCCAGCCCGGCCATGATCATGCGCGCCACCCAGAAAAAGAGGATTTCCGGGGCCGTGACCAGGTCGTCGGTGGGGTAGTAATAGTTGACGTCGGCGTTGTCCGGGTCCTTGAAGCCGTCGAATACGGAAATGGGCCACAGCCAAGCCGAGAACCAGGTGTCGAGCACGTCTTCGTCCTGCCGCAAGTCACTGCCCTGCAAATCGTTGTTACCGCTCTGCTCACGCGCCAGTTGAAGCGCCTCCTCGTCGGTCAACGCCACCACATAGGTGCCATCGGGCAGGTAATAGGCGGGGATGCGCTGTCCCCACCACAGCTGCCGCGAGATGCACCAGTCGTGCACGTTCTCCATCCACGAGCGGTACATGTTCTTGAACTTGGGCGGGTGCAGCTTCACGCGGTCGTCCTCCACCACGGCCAGCGCGGGGCCGGCCAGGTGCTCCATTTTCAGGAACCACTGCAGCGAGAGGCGCGGCTCGATGACGGCCCCGGTGCGCTCGGAGGTCTGCAGAATGCTCGCGTACTCCTCCACCTTGGCCAGCAGGCCGGCATCCTCCAGATCCTTCACAATGGCGCGCCGCGCGGCGAAGCGGTCCTGCCCTACGTAGAGCACGGCCTTCTCGTTCAGGAAGCCGCCGTCGTCCAGTATGTCGATGACGGGCAGGTTGTGCTTCAGGCCCAGTTCGTAGTCGTTCAGGTCGTGCGCCGGGGTCACCTTCAGCGCGCCCGTGCCGAACTCAATGGTCACGTACTCATCCAGAATCACCGGAATTTCGCGGCCCAGCAGCGGAATGCGCACCTTGGCCCCGTGCAGGTGCCGGTACCGCTCGTCGGTGGGGTTCACGGCCACGGCCACGTCGGCCATGATGGTTTCGGGCCGCGAGGTGGCCACGGTGAGGAACTGGCCCTCCTGCCCCACTACCGGGTAGCGCAGGTGGTACATCTTGGCCTGGGTGTTCTTGGGAATCACTTCCTCGTCCGACAACGCCGTCCGGCCCTGCGGGTCCCAGTTGACCATGCGGATACCGCGGTAGATCAGCCCTTTGCGGTACAGATCCACAAACACGCGCAGCACGGCCTCGGTCAGTTCCGGCTCCATGGTGAAGCGCGTGCGCGACCAGTCGCAGGAGGCGCCCAGCTTCTTGAGCTGCTCCAGGATGATGCCGCCGTACTTTTCCTTCCACTCCCAGGCGTACTTGAGGAACTCCTCGCGGCTGAGGTCTTTCTTTTCGATGCCGCGCTCCTTGAGCATCTGCACCACCTTGGCCTCGGTAGCAATGGAGGCGTGGTCGGTGCCGGGCACCCAGCAGGCTTCCTTGCCCTGCATGCGCGCACGGCGCACGAGCACATCCTGAATGGTGTTGTTCAGCATGTGGCCCATGTGCAGCACGCCGGTCACGTTCGGGGGCGGAATCACTACCGAGTAGGCCGGTTTGCGCGGGTTGGGCTTCGAGTTGAAAAAGCCTTGCTCCTGCCAGCGTTGGTACCATTTTGCTTCGACCTCAGCAGGCTGGTAAGTCTTCGGGATGGACATAATCGGGAAAAATCGGTTCGGAATCGGCAAAAGTAGGCATTTCAACGCGGGGGCGGAAGTGGTGCCAACCCCGGTCACGGCATTGGACTTAATTAGGTTTTAATCTTGTACTCAAAAAGGAATAGTAGATTTGCGTAGCCACTACAGAATGTATTGGCCTAGATTTGCGAAAGGCAGCGTACATTTAGCTAGGAGACCCTTGCTTTCCATCCACGCATCACTTTAACCAGGATGACGACGTTGTTTAGTCGCTGGAAAAAACCAGCTCCCACCCCTGCGGCCGCCGCGCCCAGTGCCCAACCCCGCCCTGTAGAATTGCCTAGCCAAGGCTCGGTCCGGATCGGGATGGGCCAGTTGCTGGTGGAGGGCGGCGAACCGCTGCGCAACCTGGAGCGGGCGGCTCGCATGATCGGGGAAGGCGCTCAGCGGGGCTGCGACCTGATTTTGCTGCCCGAAACCCTGGATTTCGCCTGGACCCACCCCAGTGCCCTGACGGAAGCCCAGCCTATTCCAGGCCCGTATTCCGACCGCCTTTGCCAGGAAGCCGTGCGCCACGGCGTGTACGTGTGCGCGGGCCTGACGGAGCGCGCCGCCGACGGCCGCATCTACAACGCCGCCGTGCTGATCAACCCGCAGGGCGAGATTCTGCTGAAGTACCACAAGATCAACCTGCTGACCGTCGAGCAACCGTTCTACGAAGTCGGGCAGACACTCAACGTCATCGATACGCCCCTGGGCAAGCTCGGCCTGAACATCTGCGCCGATAACTACATCGACGGGCTGCCCATCGGGCACACCCTGGCCCGCATGGGCGCTGAAATCATCCTTTCGCCGTCGTCGTGGACGGTGGACTACTCTCTGACCGAGGAAGACGACCCCTACCACGAGAAGTGGATCAAGCCTTACCAGATTCTGGCCTCCTACTACAACGTGGTGGTGGTCGGAACTACCTCCGTCGGCTACATCGTTGGCGGGCCGTACGAAGGCAAGAAAAGCATCGGTTGCTCGCTGGCGGTAGCGGCCGACGGCATCCGGGCGCAGGGCAAGTTCAATGAATTTGCCGGTGAACTGATCGTTGCGGACCTGCCGCGTCCGCAGCGCCCCGAGCGCGGCACCGCCATTACGGAGCGGCTGCGGCAGCGCGGCTTTCGCTTCGACGAACTTCCCACCCACCCCTGACCGCCGCTTTCCACACCACCGTTTTCCCCCGCCTATTGTCACACGTTTACCCCATGTCTTCCACCCCCGTATTGGACGCCGTCGAATCACCCATTGACCGGCCCACCCCCCCCGCGGATTACCAGCAGTGCCCGCGGTGCATCATGGACACGACGGTGCCGGGCATCCGCTTCGGCGGGCCGGCGGGCGAGTGCAACTTCTGCGCCCTGCACGACAAGATGGAGCGCGAAAACCCGCTCGGGGCAGCCGGCGAGGCGTACGTGCGGCGCGCGGCGGCGGAGATGAAGCGCCTGGGCCGCGGCGGCAAGTACGACTGCGTGCTGGGCGTCAGCGGCGGGCGCGACAGCTCCTTCACGCTCTGGTACTGCGTCGTGCAGCTGGGCCTGCGCCCGCTGGCCGTGCACTTCAACGACGGCTTCGGCAACCCCGTGGCGGGCGAGAACATGGTCAAGGCCTGCCGCCGCCTGGGCGTGGAGCTGCGCACCATCACCTCCGACTGGCGCGAGTCGCGGGACTTGAAGATTGCCTTCCTGAAGGCCTCCACCCCCGACATCGAGGAGGGCACGGACGTGGGCATCGCCACGGCCCTCTACGGGGTGGCGGCCAAGGAAGGGGTCAAGCGCATCGTCATCGGCCAGTCCTTCCGCACCGAGGGCATCTGCCCGCTGGCCTGGAACTACCTCGACGGCAAGTACCTGAAGGCCGTGCACCGGCGCTTCGGCTCGGTGCCGCTGCGCCCCTGGACGCCCACCGACCCGGGCTTCCACCTGGACGTCAAAGAGCTGTTCTACTACACCGTCTGGCGCGGCATCAAGACCGTCACGCTGCTCTACCACGTGCCCTACGTGCGCCGCGACGTGGACCAGCTGCTCGAGCGCGAGCTGGACTGGCAGAACCCGGGCGCCCACTACTTCGACGACCTCTACCAGAGCGTGATTTACTACCTGAACCGGGTCAAGTTCAACATCGACCGGCGCCTGTTCAACTACTCGGCCCTGGTGCGCTCGGGCCAGATGACGCGCCAGGAGGCCCTGGCCAAGTGCCGCCACGTCAACCCCATCGAGGACGAGCAGGTCATCCGCCTCTGCCTCAAGCGCCTGGGCCTGAGCCGCCCCGAGTTCGAGCAGATCCTGCAGGCCCCGGTCAAGAGCTTCCGCGACTACCCCAACAACTACGCCCTGATCCGCCTGCTGCGCGCCCCCATCTGGCTCGCCAGCAAGCTGCGCCTGCTCCCCGAGTCGGCCTACGACAAGTACTTCAACTGCGGCTAGGCTTACTCCGGCCCCAACAAAAAACCCGCTCCGAGTCCGGAGCGGGTTTTTTGTTGGCTTCGTCGGAAGTCCGTTTTAGGCGATGTGCAGCCAGTCTTTCTTCTGCAGCAGGCGCTCCTGGGTTTCGCGGTAGTCCGGGTCGTCCACGCAGCAGTCTACGGGGCACACGGCGGCGCACTGGGGCTCTTCGTGGAAGCCCACGCACTCGGTGCACTTGTCCGAGACAATGTAGTAGTACTCGTCGGAAACGGGCGTCTGGGGGCTGGTGGCATCTACCTGCTTGCCGCCATCCACCTCAATGGTGCCTTTCAGCGTGGTGCCGTCGGCCCAGCGCCAGTTCGCGCCGCCTTCGTAGATGGCGTTATTCGGGCATTCTGGTTCGCAGGCACCACAGTTGATGCACTCGTCGGTAATCATGATGGCCATGGCCGTAGGTCGTCGGTTGAGAGTTGGAAGTATAGCTGATACGCAGCCGCGGGGGCCGGAGGTTTGCTGACCGGGCCGGGCAGGCGCGGGAATGGAACGCGCACAGCCGGGCAAAAGTAGTACCGCCCGGGGTTTCTTGCGAACTTTCGCCCCGGATTCCCGCTTTTCCTTTCCTATGACCCACGCCGAACGACTCGCTGCCTTTATCCGCCTGGGGCAGCGCCTGCGCACCCTCTCCGACGACGAACTGCTTTCGCTGGCTTTCCGCGCCCGCAACCACAACCCCTGGTTCGACGAGCCCAACGTGCGCGACGCGGTAGCCGGCGTGGCGCACCTGCTCGACGCCGAGCCGCTCACGGCCTGGGCCGCCCGTTACCCGGCCGAGCCCCAGGGCGAGCCGCGCCGCGTGGGCGTGGTCATGGCCGGCAACATTCCGCTGGTGGGGTTTCACGACCTGCTGTGCGTGCTGCTGAGCGGCCACACGCTGCTGGCCAAGCTCTCCAAGGACGACAACATCCTGCTCCGCTGGGTGGGCGCGCAACTGCTCGAGCTAGAGCCCCGCTTTGCCGAGCGGCTGCGGTTTGTGGAAATGCTGCGCGACGCGGACGCATTCATCGCCACGGGCTCCGACAATACGGCCCGCTACTTTGAATACTACTTCAGCAAAAAGCCCCACCTGATTCGGCGCAACCGTTCCAGCGTGGGCGTCATTGCCGGACTGGAGCCGCGCGAAGAACTCGCCAAGTTCGGCGCCGACATCTTCCGCTACTACGGCCTGGGCTGCCGCAACGTCTCGAAGCTGCTCGTGCCGGCCGGCTACGACTTCACCCCCTTTCTGGACGCCATGCAGCCCTGGGAGCAGGTCGACAACCACAACCGCTACCACAACAACTACGACTACCAAAAAAGCCTGCTGCTGGTAAACCGCGTGCCACACCTCGACAACGGGTTCATGCTCGTCACCGAGAGCATGCAGCTGGTGTCGCCCATTTCGGTGCTGCACTACAGCGAGTACCAGGGCGAAGACGACCTGCGGCAGCAGCTGGCCGATATTGCCGACAAGACGCAGATCATCGTGTCGGTCAACGGCTGGTACCCGGATTCGGTGCCGGCCGGGCTGGCGCAGCAGCCGGGCGTGGGCGATTACGCCGACGGGGTGGATACCATGGCCTTTTTGACGGCGTTGACGTAGAAAAACCGCCGCGCCTGTTCTTCCCCGTTTCATGCGTCCTCCACGGGCCGTACACTTTTTGGCACGGTTGTTTGTTCTTCCGCTACAGCACTCACCCGATTTGTACGCCTATGCTAGTCGTCAGCCAATCGGCCGAAACCGTTGCCAAGGAAACGATTCCGACCCTTCATTTCCCCCACGAAGACGTCCTCGCCACGCCCGAAGAGCGTCGGCTGCGGCGCCTGGATGCTGAGCGCGCCTGCGCCCTCGGCAACAACTACCACGGCAAGCTTGACATCTACTTCAAGACGGCCGAGGACGAAACGAAGCGCGTGCAAACCACCGTGTGGGGCGTGCACGAAACCTACCTTACCCTGAAAGCCGGCATTACGCTGCCGCTGCACGCCATCGTCGGCTTCGATTTCTACTAAGCTCGGGAGCATTCAGCCCCAGCTCCTGTCTTGCGCAGATCTGACTTCCAGCAAAAAGCCCGGCCTTAATTGGCCGGGCTTTTTGTTTGCCTGCTTCGATGGGGCTCCTCGAAAGCCGCATCCGGGTTGGCTATACGCGCGCCAGGGTCGTAGCAATCAGGTCGTTGACAATCTGGTCGCTGTTTTCGGCGAATTCGCCGGTGGCCCGATTGGCCACAATGGCGTTCAGCGACACGATTTCGTGGCCCAGCATGCGGCCCAGGGCGTAGTAGCCAGCGGTTTCCATCTCGAAGTTGGTGAGGCGGAAGGTGCCTTCTGGGTTGCTGAACTGCACCGTGCGCAGGCGCTCCAGCAGATCAGGGTAGCGCGGCTCCAGGCGCAGGGTGCGACCCTGCGGCCCGTAGAAGCCCGGGCAGGTTACCGTGTTGCCGTTGACCATGCCCGCTCCGATCTGCTCGCGCAGCAAATCGGAGCCCAGCACGCAGTACGGACGGTAATCGAGGCCGACGGCCTGCTGCACGGCGGTGGCGAATTCCACCTCGGCGCCGGTTTCCACCAGCGGGTAGAATTGCATCAGCGACTCCAGGCCCACCGCGTGCTCGGTCACCAGGTGCGAGCCCACCGGAATGTCGGCCTGCAGCGAGCCGCTCGTGCCCACGCGGATGATGCGCAGGGCAATGCGCTCCTCGATGGGGCGCGGCTGCCGCGTCACGAAGTCGATGTTGACGAGGGCATCCAGCTCGTTGAGCACGATGTCAATGTTGTCGGTACCGATGCCGGTGGACACGACCGTGAGGCGCTTGCCGCGGTAGTAGCCCACGTGGGTCACGAATTCGCGCTTGGCCACTTCCGTCTCGATGGAGTCGAAGTGCTGGCTGACCTGCGCCACGCGGTCGGGGTCGCCGACGGTGATGATGGTATCGGAAATGTGGTCGGGCAGCAGGTTCAGGTGGTAGATGCTGCCGTCGCGGTTCAGGATGAGCTCCGACGAAGGAATCGGCATGATGGTTCGGGTGAGAGTGAAGATTAAGAAAGGTCGGTGTAGCCGCGGTCGAAGCGGGTGCCCCGCAATTCGATACCGAGGTAATTAAGGCGGTCCTGAAGGTCGCGCTTTTGAAGTAGGAAGCTTTTGAGGTCGAGGTGGCCGGCGGAGCGCGCATCCAGCAGTTGATCGAGCCGGTGCCGAACGCTCATCTGCTCCAGCATTACTTGGTACAGGCGCCAAGTGTTCGTTGTACGAAACTCGGCAAAGTCGAACGCGCCCGATTGCGCTTCACCGGTGATTTTTTCAAGGGAATTGCCGGCTCGAAAAGGAAAAGAAACCTGTTGACCAAATTCGAAGGAAGGGGTGCGCCGAATGTATTGAGTGAACCCGGCCGCTCGGAAACTTAGGTAGCCATTATGAAATTGAATCACCCATTCCCCATCGGGCTCCTTCTCTATCCCGTCTATTTCAAGTGCATTTTCTTTTGAAAGTCCTCCGATAAAATCGAAATCGAATTCTACGTTCTGCACTTCCCAAAACACCAGCGTTGCCGGTGCCACCCAGAAAGTAAACCCGGCGCCTTCTACCTCCGGCTGGTTCCACTGAAAGATGTAGTCGATATCCAGCAGCAGTTCCTCTCCTGCCAGCCGCCAAGCATACACCGAAGCGTCATGCCAACCCATGCGGTCGAAATCGGCCTCCGTCCAGAGCCATTTTTCCAACTCGTAAGCTTCTGGTGCTTCCATTGGCGGCAAACCTCGGGTAAAAAACGAAAAAACCCCGGCCGCAGCCAGGGTTTTTGGTAACATTCCGGTAACGCAGGTCACGCAGAGCCGCTTATGAAAGCACCGGCGGACGGTACGACGAGAGGCCCTGCTCGGGGTTGTAGTGGTTGCTGAGCTTGGGGTAGGTGCCGGTACCGTCGTACGGGCGCTTGTCAGGGTGCTGCTGGCAGGCGTCGGAGCAGGCGCCTTCGCGCTGCTCGGCGCAGCTCTCGCAGAGCACCACGTGGGCGTTGCAGTGCGGGTTGGCGCAGTTGACCATCCGCTCGTCGGGCTGGCCGCAGCTGATGCAATGGGCCACCAACGTAGGGTTCACCGTGTTCACGTCGACGGCCACGCGCCCGTCGAACACGTAACACTTGCCCTCGAAATCCTCGCCGCCGGTTTCGAGGCCGTACTTGATGATGCCGCCGTGCAGCTGGTAGACGTTTTCGAAGCCTTGATCGAGCAGAAAGGCCGACGCCTTTTCGCACTTGATGCCGCCGGTGCAGTAGGTTAGGATCTTCTTGTCCTGGTACTGGCGCAGCTCCTCTACTTTCTCCGGAAACTCGCGGAAGTTGCCGATGTCGAGGGTCACCGCGTTTTTGAAGCGGCCGAGGTGGTGCTCGTAGTCGGAGCGCACGTCCAGAATCACCACGTCGTCGCGGTCCTTCATGGCCTTGAACTCCTCCGGGGAGAGGTGCACGCCGGTGCGTTCGTAGGGCTTGATGGCGGGCAGCCCCACGTGCACGATTTCGGGCTTGATGCGCACGTGCAGCTTCTGGAACGTGTGCTCCGGCGCTTCTTCTACCTTGAACTCCAGCGCGCCGAAGCGTGCATCGGCCTTGACCGCCTGCATGTACGCCTCGCAGTCGGCCACGGTGCCCGACACGGTACCGTTGAGCCCCTCGCCCGCCACGATGATGCGGCCGCGCAGGTTCAGGCGCAAACACAGCCGGTGGTGCTCCTCGCGGAAAGCCACCGGGTCTTCGATGTGCGTGTAGCAGTAATAAAGCAGTACGCGGTAATCCATCTTGATGGGAATGAAGAAGGAAGTAGGAGGAAGGAAGAATGCGGAGTATTGGTTGCAACAACCGATTTCTCCTTCTTCATTCCTCCTTCCCCATTAAACCTTGGTAGCGGGGTTGCCGAACACGGTCTGGTTGGCGGGCACGTCGGCCACCACCACGGCGCCGGCCCCCACGCGGGCCTTGGCGCCGATTTTGACGCCGGATACGACGACGGCGCCCGAACCGATGAAGGCCTGCTCCCCAATTTCCACGTCGGCATTGATGACGGCTCCGGCCCCTACCTGCACGTAGTCGGCGAGTTGGGCGCGCACGTCCACCACGGCCCGCACGCCGATCAGGCAGCCGTTGCCCACCTTGACGTCGGAGGCCAGCACCGCACCGGCCGATACGAGGTTGCCGTGGCCCAGCCAGGCGTGCTCGGCCACGCTGGCAGCGCGGTGAATAGCGTTGACGGGCACCTGCTCGTATTCCTGGCGCAGCATGTTGGTGAGGGCCTTGCGCGAAGCCGTGTCCTCGGTGGCCACGAATACTTCGCACTTCTTGCCGAGAAGCTTGAGCATCTCCTCGTCGTCGGTAGCGCCCATGATGGGCACCTCGTGCAGGTCGGTATCTTTCAGCTTGGGGTTGTCGTCGAGCAGGCAGTACACCACCACGTCGTTGCTGGTAAAGGCGTCGAGGGCAGCGGTGCCGACGGTCTGGGCACCAAGAATGATTACGGGGTTTTCCATGCGCGATTCTACGGGGAACGGCGCCCGCAGCTGGGGCGCACTAAGCCGCAAAGATACGGCTGGCGCGTGGAATGGCCTAGGTCGCTGTGCAGCAGGCAACGCGCGGCTCAATGCAGCCCCAAGGCCCGCAGCCGTCGCAGCCACCCACCCGCCGTGGGCTGGCTGACCAGCAGGTACACCAGCAAGGGCAGCCACGGCGCGCGGTAGCGGCTAAGCGTCCCTAAGTTGGGCGTACTCAGTCCCACCAGCGCCGCCAGCAGCAGGCAGTACGTGAGCAGGGCCAGCGCCAGCGCAAAGGGCAGTGGCGCCCACCGTTGTTGGAAGCAGTCCCACAGTGCTGCCGCCGTCAGGATCAGCAGGGCCAGGTTTTCGAGCGCGGCGAAACCGTAGAACACCGTGTCGCCCTCCCAGGCAAAGGGCCGAAACAGCGTACTGGCCACGGCTTTCGGCGTGTAGCGCAGAATGCTTTCGGGAGTAGGCGCCAGCTCCGGCAGTGCCACGTGCGGCCGCCCCGCCGACTTTTGCAGCAGCGCCGCGTAGGTGCGCGTCAGTTGGCTGGCGAACTTGTTGAACCGGAACACCGGGCTCACTTGTCCGGCCAGCCAGATGCCGGCCACCAGCAGCACGCCAAAAAGCAAAGCCTGCGCGCTGCGGTGGCGCATCGGCCCGCCCAGCAGCTCTGCTGACCGCACCACTGCCAGGGCCAGCAACACCGCCAGCAGGGCCCCGCCGAAGAAGAACCGCATTTTGAAGCTCAGCCAGGCGCCCAGCAGCGCCAGCAGTACCCATCCCAGCCGCACCGCCGGGGCCGGCTCGTAAAGGAGCCTCAGCGCAGCAGCCAGCAGCAGGGCGCAGCCCGCCAGCAGCAAGCTTTCCTTGGTGATGCCGCTGGACCAGTACGTAGCCGAAGGCCAGAGCAGCAAGCCAACGAGGGCGGCCCCGCGCGTACCGGGAAACAGCTGGCTGAGGACTCGCACCAACATCCAACAGGCCGCAAAGCTGGCCACCGACAGGTAAAGCGCCTCGACCAGCATCGAACCGCCCGTCACCACGTTGAGCGCCGAAACTACCTTGATGAAAAACAGCGTGTTGGAGTAGCCGTGGAACACCATGTGGTAGCCCCCGAAGTGAAATTCCTCGCTGCCTAGCATGTGCAGCCACCCGGCGGGCTCGGCCCAGAGCTGCGCCGCGAACCGCCCGGCCCAGATGTGAAAGTGCAACGCGTCGTCGCTGGGACGAATGGTGCTGATGGCGCCGGCAATGAGGCGCAGGGCCAGCGCCGGCAGCAGGTAGCGGCGCAAGCGGGGCAGCCGGTGCTGCGCCAGCAGCCAGCGGCTTAGGCCAAACAGAATGGCGGCGTTGCCGGCCACCAAGAGCAGCAGCTTCACGAAGCGGTCAGGGGCACATTGCGTTGAAGGATGCGGCTGCCGATGGCACAATGCAGGCAGCGGCGCGGCTGGCAGTAGCCGCGCTGCAAAGCTAGTAGGCCCTGCGAGTCGGCGGCGGTGCGGTGGCGAAACTGCAGGGCCTCGTAGGGCGCCAGCACGCTGTTCTGCTCGCGTGGCAGCTGCGCCAGCAGCTCCACGGCCGCTTCTACCGCTTCCTGATTGCCTACGGAGCGGGCGTGGGCCACCCGCAGCGGTACCACCACATTGCTAATGAGCAGGTGCGCGCTGCTGCGGCCCAGGCCCGGCACCCGCACGGCGGGTACTCCCGGGCGGTAATGGCGCTGCCAGTAGGCGCCCAGTGGCGCCAACAGCACCCGCTCCAGGGCCAAGACGTCGGGCGCATCGAGCAGGGGCTGAAACAGCCGGGGCTGGGCGTGAATCAGCGCGGCGAGCTGGGCCAGCCGCACCGTAGGAAAGTTGGCCGGGCGCAGGCGCAGGAAATTCCACTCGTGCGCGGCCAGCGCGGCGGGCTGCAGCCCGTATTTGTGGGCCAGGAAGTCGTATTCCGCCCGTAGTGCCCGGCAATAGTCATCCGGGGCTTCGGCCGTTGGCGGCAGCAAACCACTTTGGCCCAGCAGCAGCGCCTCGGTCAGGCGCGCATCGTGGCGGTGGCGGCGCAGCACGGCCAGCGGGAGGGTCTGCGCCAGACGGGCCAGCGGCTCGGTGTTTTTCTTGAAGCCGAAGCCCGCCGCCAGCGCGTGCCAGGCCGTGGTTTCCCAGTCCTGGCCGTGGCGCTCGTGCAGCAGCTGCACCGCATCGGCTTTCTGCTCCACGCGCTCCAGCAGCACCCGCTCCACCATGCTGAGCCGCGTCACTTCGGGTACCGTGGCCACGGCCCCGGCGCAGGGCAGGGCTGCCGGCACATCGGCGGCCATCAAGGCTTCGTAGGCGCCGAGCAGGCTGGGCAGCAGCCGCGGCTGCAGGGCCAGGGCAGGCACTTCGCTGCCGTCGGTGCGGCGCACGGGCTGATCGGCGGCGTGCACCACGTGCAGAATGACCTGGTCGTACTTGCGGTCCGTTTGGTGCTGGTGGCGGTGCCAGTCGGAGGCGCGCAGGTGAATTTCCACCGCGCCGTTCCACTCCACGTCGCCGATCATCAGGCGGGCGCCAAGGAAATCGGGACCGGCGTCGGCGTTGCGAAAACCGGGCTTGAGCACGATGATTGGCTCGCCCTGCTCGGTGCGCAGGCTGGCCTTATCGAAATACTGATGCTGCCACACGTAGTGGAGAAAATCTTCTTGCATCGCGGGGTAAGGATGACGGCTAACGCATAGTTGAACAGCTAAATATAGACGCCAAGGAGTAACTTGTGCCACCTGCCCCAATTGTGTTCTTATTGCGCGCCGAATTCGATAGCCGCGTGGCGGCTGAAAGTACCCGCCGGGCCCTGGTGGTCATGTACCGCTCCCGCTTTACCCTGAATTATTCTTCCCGCTACGTTCGGCGGGCCCTGGAATTATTGCACCAGAGTGCCGAGGCCGGCAACGTCAGTGCCGCCGGCTTCCTGGGCCTGGCCTACGGCGACGCCTGGGGCGTGGAGCAGGATTATGCACAGGCCGTTTTCTGGTTACAACGCGCTGCTGACTCGGGCCACGCGCTGGCAACTTTTAACCTCGCCATCTGCTACGATAACGGCCACGGCGTGGAGCGCAACCGCATCCGTGCCTGGCAACTGTACCGCCAATTGGCGGCGAATGGCAACGCTGCTGCCATGCACCACGTGGGCAACATGGCCCTACACGGCCACGGCGTTGAGCAAAGCCACGTGTTGGCCCGCCGATGGTTTGGCCGTGGTGCCCGTTTCGGTAACCCCAAGGCTATGCTGGAATACGGCCGCTGCCTGTGCCAAGGCCAGGGCGGCCCCGCCGCGCCAAACGAGGAATTTACTGGCTCGAACGCGCCGTAGCCCACGGCAAATTCAAAGCGGCCGTGGCACTAGGGCAATACTACCTGCAGCCGCCGGCCAGCTACGCTGACGCGGCGCGCTGGCTTACGCTGGCCGTCGAGCAAGGCGGGCAGGCCGTCCGTCCTTCCGCCCTGTTCTACTTAGGCCAGGTAGCCCAGCAACAGCCGCAGCTGTTGCCCGTTCACCGCCAGGATCCGGCTGCTTATTTTCGCCGCGCCGCTGGGTACGGCCATTAGGGAGCCGCCTTAGCCTTGGCGCAACTCAGCGGCGAAGTATTTTAAACACCGCGGCCCGCCTCCGCCGGAGTGGCAGAAGCGGGCCGCAAGTAGCGTCGGCCAGCCGAAGCTTAGCGCAGATCAATCACCTTCACGCCTTTGTACTTGGCCTTGTCGAAGGCGAAGGTGGTGGCGTCCACCGGCGTGTTGGGCTCGAATTTCTTGATGGCGAAGGTATAGCGGTTGCCGTTCTTCTTGAACATCTTCCAGCTCTTCACCGACTTGTCGACCTTACTCACGTTCAGGCGCACTTTGTACACCTGATTGTTGTGGTCTTCCGGCGACAGCTCAATCACGTCGCAGGCCACGCCGCCTTCCTTGGTTTCGCCGGCGTAGGTGTACTTGTAGCCCTTCTTGTAGAGCGTGTAGATCTGCGAGGGCGAGATTTCCTGGTCGTCGGCTTCGTAATCCGAGATGTTCACCTCGTTTTCCGACTTCATGTAGGTCCACATCGTCTGGCCGTTGTTGATGACCTCCTGGCCGTTGAGCTTCAGCCGAAACTTGGTGCCGCTCACGATGATGTCGCCGTTCATGTTTTCTTTCACCTTGGCCGTCTGGTTTTCCAGGGTCTGCGTGAAAGAGGCCTTGAACGACTTCATGGCCTGGTACTTGGCGCTCATCTGGTCCAGAATCTTGGCAGCCTTGGGGTCCTGCTGCGCATCTGCCGATTGCATAAACGCAGCGGCGAGGGCCAACAGGGCAACGAATTTTTTCATGGGAGAGGTAGGGAGTTCAGAAGGAGAACTGCGACTATGAGACGTACAAAACGTCAGTTTGTTTAAAAGAAATCCGACAAACCGACTTTTGCGCGTTTCGGCGGCGCAGCGGGGTTACTTGGGCAGGCTATTCAACAACTGTTCCAAAGCGTATTCGTCGGGGATAAGTACCTCCCGGGCCTTGCTGCCCTCGAAGGGTCCGACGATGCCCGCGTGCTCCAGCTGATCGATCAGGCGGCCGGCGCGGTTGTAGCCCAGCTTAAGCTTGCGCTGGATAAGCGAGGTGCTGCCCTGCTGGTGCAGCACGATGACGCGTGCGGCTTCCTCAAACATGGAGTCGCGCTCCGCGGGGTCGAAGTCCTCGCCGCCGTTGCCGCCGCCGCTCTCGCCCACCACCTCCGGCAGCATGTACGCGTCGGGGTAGCCCTGCTGCTCGCCGATGTAGTCGCAGAGGCGGTCTACCTCGGGCGTGTCGATGAAGGCGCACTGCACCCGGATGATGTCGGAGCCCTGCGAGATGAGCATGTCGCCCTGGCCCACGAGTTGGTCGGCACCGCCCGCATCCAGGATGGTGCGCGAGTCGATTTTGCTCGTCACCTTAAAGGAAATCCGGCACGGGAAGTTGGCCTTGATGATGCCGGTAATCACGTTTACCGACGGGCGCTGCGTGGCCACGATGAGGTGAATGCCGATGGCGCGGGCCAGCTGCGCGAGGCGCGCAATGGGCGTCTCGACTTCCTTGCCGGCGGTCATCATCAGGTCGGCCAGCTCGTCGATGACGAGCACGATGAAGGGCATGAAGCGGTGGCCCTTCTTCGGGTTCAGCCGGCGCTCCATGAACTTGCGGTTGTACTCCTTCAGGTTGCGGCAGCCCGCGTCCTTCAGCAGGTCGTAGCGCCGGTCCATCTCCATGCAGAGGGAATTCAGCGTGTTCACCACCTTCTTGGTGTCGGTGATGATGGCTTCCTCCGTGTCGGGCAGCTTGGCCAGGAAGTGCCGCTCGATCTTGTTGAAAATGCTCAGTTCCACCTTTTTCGGGTCGACGAGCACGAACTTGAGCTGGGCGGGGTGGCGCTTGTAGAGCAGCGAGGCCAGAATCACGTTCAGGCCCACCGACTTGCCCTGGCCCGTGGCCCCGGCCATCAGCAGGTGGGGCATCTTCGCCAGGTCCACCACAAACACCTCGTTGGTAATGGTGCGGCCGAAGGCAATCGGCAAATCCATTTCGGTGTGGGCAAACTTCTCGGTGCTGAACACCGAGCGGATCGACACCATCTCTTTCTTGGTGTTCGGCACCTCGATGCCGATGGTGCCCTTGCCCGGAATGGGCGCGATGATGCGGATGCCGAGGGCCGCCAGGCTCAGGGCAATGTCGTCTTCCAGGCTCTTGATCTTGGAAATGCGCACCCCGGCGTCGGGCACGATTTCATAGAGCGTCACCGTCGGGCCGATGGTAGCCTTGATGGAGGCGATGTTGATGCCGTAGTGGCCCAGCGTCTCCACGATGCGGTCCTTGTTGGCCTCCAGCTCCTCCTTGCTCACCTGGGCCTTGGCCTGGCCGTAGTCGTTGAGCAGCTCCAGCGTCGGGTACTGGTAGCGCGAGAGGTCGAGCGTGGGGTCGTAGTTGACGGCCGGCATGGTGTCGGCGTCCTCGTCTTCCTCGGCAATGACGGCCATGTCGGCCCCGGCGGCGGGGTCCAGCTCAGCCCGGTCCCGCTCGATGGTCAGCTCGGGCTCGGCGGGCATTTCCACTTCAAACGACGGTCCCTTGCTGGGCACGGCGGCCGGTGCGCTCGGCGCCGGCAGCGGGGCGTCGTCATCGGCCAGGTCGGCCAACGACAACGGCGTGGGCACGCGGGAAGCCGCCGCCACGGCGGGTTCCGCCGCGGGGGCTTCGATGGAAAAGCTCGGACCGGCGCTGACGGCAGCGGCGGCAGCGGCGGCAGCAGTAGAAGCGGCAGTGGCTCCGTTCAGGCCACCCAGGGCCAACGAGGCGCCAGTGGCCACCGTCGCGGCGGGGGTTACTTCCCAGGGCGGCGTGCCATCCTCGTCTTCGTCCACGGTCAGGGTAAGTTCCGGGCGGGCAGGGGCAGGCTCGGGTTTCGTGGCGGCCGGTTTCGGCGCCGGTGCCACAGGTTTAGCTACCTCCGCCACCGGCCCGACGTTGCGCACCGTGAAGCCCAGGTCCTCCCCTGCTTCGTCTTCTTCCGGGTCGCTCACCGCCGCACTTCGGGCAGCCTGGTTCCCACCGGTTTCACCACCTCGGGCGGCTGCCGGGGCATCCTCCGCGTCATCTTCCTCCGCACCCAGGGCGCGGCGGGGCAGGTTCAGGGTGGTTACGTTGAAGAAGCCCACCACGAAGGAAATCAGCAGAAAAGCCAGCAGCAGCACCGTGCCCCAGCCAATCAGGCTGTCGAGCCACAGCGCGGCCTCGTAGCCCACGCGGCCGCAAAGAAAATCGAGGCTGTGGGCGGTGCGCGGATCGGTGCCGGGCGTCTGAATGCTGAGCACGAGGTAACCCATCAGCATGCTCAGCCAGAGCATGGCAAACAGGCACACGGCCAGCACAAAGCTGATGGACACCTCGGTACGGCGAAACACAATCTTGTAGCCGGCCGCGAAGGCCACCGGAATCAGCGCAAACGCGGCAATGCCGAAGCCCTGCAGGATAAGCAGGTGCGCGGCCCAGGCCCCGAGCAGGCCCAGCCAGTTACCGGATTCCTGCCCGGCTTCCTTGACCGGCGTCTGGGCCAGGCCCTCTACTACGCTCTGGTCGGCGTGGCCGGTGAAGAGGTAGGAAAAGAAGGCAATGGTTAGGTACAGCGAGGCCAGCAGGAAAAAGAAGCCGGTAAACAGCTGGAAGCGGCGGTCCGAGAGAAACCCCAGCGCGCCGCCCAAATCCGGGAGCTTCAGGGGCTTGCGCGGTACCTTGGGCGCGGCCGGGGCCGCCCGGCGCGGTTCCCGCTCACGCGGCGCAGGCTCGGGCGCAGCCACCTTGGGTTGATTGCGCGCCGGGCGGGGTTCGTTCGTGGCGCGGGGGGCCGAGCCGTTCGCGGGTTTGTAAGTATTCTTTGCCATTTAGACGCACCAAAGGGCCGAAATTACGGGTTTAAGGCGAGATGCCGCCGGGAAGAAATGCGGAGTTTGGGCCGGCAAGCCCAGAAAACGCCGGAAAGCAGTGCGCATTGCCCGGGCCGCACGGACGCTCCGGCGCGGCTGGCCACGTGCCGTGCCCGCCTACTCCGCTCCGACTTCATAAATATACAGCTCCCAGTACGCCCCGGGCGCGGTAAAATGGCCCGCCGGGCGCAGCCCGGCCACTGCCGGCCGGGCCAGCCGCGCTGCTGACAACACGTAGCGCCCCCCCAGCCGCCGAAACGCCCGGGCATCGAAGCGCCAGTCGCGGACCACAGCCCGATCCTGGCGCCCGACGCGGAAGTTGCGGCCCAGCTCGGTCGAGAACAGGTAGCAGCGGCTGCCCCAGTCGTCGAAGTAGCGCCGCAGCTCCGGGCTCTTGGCCAGCTCGGCGGCAATCAGGGGCCGAAATTGGTGCTTGTAGGCCAGGGGGTAAGTGCTCTGGTAGCTGTCGAGGGTGTGGAAGCCGCTGAGCTGGGCCACGGCGGGCGGCAGGCCCAGGCAGGCGACGCGCCAGGCCGCGGCGGGCTGCCCGCTGCGCCGCTCCAGGCTGAGGCGGACCTCCCGCAGCAGCTCCGGCGCCAGGTACTGCTGCCACGAAGGCTCGTGCGCAGCGGGACGGCCGGCCCAGCGGCGCAGGTTCTGGGTCCACTCGGGGTTGTTGGCCAGCCCCAGCAGCAGCTGCGATACCACCAGCCCCGAGCGCACCGGGCCGGCCGGCAACGCCCGCAGCGCCAGCACCCACAGCCCAAACCAGAGCAGCGGCGTCAGGAAGTGAAAGCGGCTGAGGTTGAAAGCGCCCAGCGACGGGGCTATGCGCTGCACCGGCCCCATCAGCTGCGGGTAGAAGCCGCAGAACACTGCCAGGGCCGCCAGTCCGGCCAGCCCGCTCAGTGCGTATCGGCGCCAGACGGCACTTGCAGGCGTCCGCCGCCAATAGCCCAGCGCCGCCAGCCCCAGCGTGAGGAGGATAACGCCGCGGAAAAAGCGGCTGGCGTGGTACTGCCCCCAGATAAAATACTGCCAAGCGCTGCGCAAGCCGGCGCCGAAGCCTTGCGGGGTCAGTTCGGCGAGGCGAAACTCCACCCGGTGCGGCACAAACCGCGGCCGCAGCACGGTGCTGCTGATCAGGGGCCACTCCACCACGGCGTAGCCCAAGGCCAGCACTACTACCCCACCCCAGGCGCCCAGCGGCCAGCGGCGCGCGCGCACGCCATCCGTGAGCAGCAGCAGGCCAAAGGCCGCCACCACGAAAAACCCGGCCAGCACCAGCATCGACCAGAGGGGGAACAGCAGCAGAATCAGCCAATCGGGCCAGCGGCCGCGGCCGGCGCGCAGGTTCAGCAGCGCCAGCGCGGGCCAGGGCGTGCCCAGCGCCGACAGCCCGTACATGTTGTGGGCCGGCAGCACCGCCCAGGCCAGGGCCACGGCGGCCGCCAATGGCCGTTCTTCGGGCCGCCCGAGGCCGTAGCGGCGCAGCAGCAGGTACATGCCCAGCAGGGCCACCAGCCGCACCAGCACTTCGTTAGTCCAATAAGCCACCAAGGGCGGCAGCAGGCCGAACAGTCCGACCGTCACATTCAGCCCCGGCCGCTGCGCGCTGCGCGGCAGCCCGTTCATGATGGCCGGAATGGTCGTCTCGGGCCGGTAATCCAGCGCCACGCCGAAGCGATGCAGCAGCACCGGCACGCTGACCTCCGCGTCCAGGTTGTCGTCGAGCAGCACGTAACTGTCGGGGCCGCGCAGCAGGCAGGGCAGCCACAGCAACAGCAGCGCCAGCAGGGCCCACAACAGGGGCCGCCGGCCAAAGGGCAAACGTGGAGCATTCATGGGCCGCAAAGGTCGCAGGCGGCCGCAAGCTTTTGGCAGCTGCCCGGATAAATCCTTACTTAGGCCATATCAGCAGCCCCTATCCCCTTAGCATGCGCCTGCAGGATCTATACAACACCCGGGAGCAGGTGTACTGCTCGATCCAGTTCGACCCGGTCAACCAGTGGCTCTACGCGACCTGGGCGGGCCCCGTGCCCACCAGCGACGCGGAGCGCGGCGCCGAGGCTTACCTTTCCACGCTGCGCCACTTTTATTCCCCGGCTCTGCTCAACGACAACAGCCAGATTTCGGGGCCGTGGTTTGACTCCACTGATTGGCTGGAGCAAATCTGGGCCCCGGCCGCCGCCGCGCTGGGGCTGCGCTTCATCGCGCACGTCACCGCGCCCGGCATGCTGGCTGCTACCGCCGACGTAGCGGCCCGGCAGCCCTTCGGCGAGCAGTTCGAACTACAGATTTTCGATGACCTCGCCACGGCCCAGGACTGGCTGCGCGCGCAGTTGCGCACGCTGAAGCGGGCAGAGGAAAAATCACCGACTGGCTAGGCCGGCGCCGCAGACGTTAGCTGCGCGGGTGGAAGGCCGTGATGACCTGCCGCAGGTAGTCGCGGTCGAGGTGGGTGTAGATTTCGGTGGTGGTGATGCTTTCGTGGCCGAGCATCTCCTGCACGGCGCGCAGGTCGGCCCCGCCTTCGATGAGGTGCGTGGCGAAGGAGTGGCGAAAGGTGTGCGGGCTGATGACCTTGCTGATGCCCGCTTTGGCGGCCGTGTCCTTAATGATGTTGAACACCATCACGCGCGACAGCGCCCCGCCGCGCCGGTTCAGAAATATGATGTCCTCGGAGCCGCGCTGCACGTCCAAGTGGCAGCGCACGCCTTCCAGGTACAGGCCCACGTGCTTGAGCGCGTCACGGCCAATGGGTACCAGCCGCTCCTTGGAGCCCTTGCCCATCACCCGCACGAAGCCCTGGTCGACGTATAGGTTGGAAAGGCGCAGCCCGATCAGCTCCGAGACGCGCAGGCCCGAGGAATACAGCACTTCCAGCATGGCCCGGTTGCGGGTACCCTCGTTGGTGCTCAGGTCGATGGCCGCGAGCATCTGCTCCACTTCCGCGTAGCTGAGCGTGTCGGGCAGCTTGCGCCCCAGCTTGGGCGACTCCACCGTGTCGGTGGGATCCTGCTGGGCTAGGTCCTCGATGAGCAGGAACTTGTAGAACGCCCGCAGCCCCGAGAGCGTGCGGGCCTGGGAGGTGGCCGTCAGGCCCAGCTCGGCCAGCCAGGCGAGAAATTCGCGGACCAGGCCCGTGGTGACCTGAGCGGGCCCGCCCGGCCGCTGGTTGATTTCCAAGTACTGCCGCAGCTTGTCCACGTCGCGCACGTAGGCTTCGATGGAGTGGCCCGACAACGACTTTTCCAGCCGCAGGTAGCCTTCAAACTGCTTTAATGCCAGGTTCCAGTTCAGCGCCATAGTCCGGCAAAGCTACGCCGGGAGTCGGCAACGAAGCGCGCCGCCCTAAAACGCCTGCACGTCGAAACGGCCGTCTTTGACGGTTATCGTCTGACCGCCGGCGGTGCTGGCCGTGAAGGTGAAGGTGCCCGACACGACGGTGAACGTCGAGGTGACGGTGTTGCCGAGCACCGTCGTGGTTTTGGTGCGCGGCTCCACTTTGGTGATGGTCAGGGTGGCTTGGTTGCCCGCACCGGCCACGTAGTCGCGCATGTTGCTCAGGTCGTTGTCGCGCGACCAGTAGCGGGCCGTCAGGCCGGAGCTGAGCGTGTAGGTGCCGGGCACCAGGCTCGGGGCCGTTACCGTGAGGTTGAACTCCTCCCAGCCCGGCAGGTCGTCGTGGTCGTCGGAGGCTTTCAGGGTGAAGCTGCCCGCGGAGTAGGCCGCGTTGAGCGGCGGCAGCAGGGTGTGGTCGGAATGCGGCAGCCACAGCTTGTCGTCGAGCATACAGCCGAAGGTGTTTTTGCCGTCCTGGGTTTCGTCGGGCAGCTTGGGCTTGATGGCTTCCACGACTTTCTTGCAACCGCTGCCGAGCAGCAATAGTCCCAGCAAAGGCAGCACGAGGCTACGCTGGCGGATGGCACGCTTCATCGACACGTTCATGAAGGTGCAAGTTAGCGCCTCGGCGGCCCGCCGCAAGCCACATCTTTGGGTGGTTCCGTGCATCTTCGCCCCATGCAAATCCTGATCATCAACGGCCCCAACCTCAACCTGCTCGGCCGCCGCGAGCCGGGCATCTACGGCACGCGCTCCTTCGAGGACTTCCTGCCCGAGCTCCAGGAGGCCTTCCCCGACTTTACGCTGGAGCATTTTCAGAGCAACCACGAGGGCGCCCTCATCGACAAGCTGCACGAGGTGGGCTTCAGTTACCACGGCATCGTGCTCAACGCGGGCGGCTACACCCACACCAGCGTGGCCCTGGCCGACGCGGTAGCGGCCATTCACACGCCCGTGGTGGAGGTGCACCTTTCGAACCTGGCGGTCCGGGAGGATTTTCGCCAGCGCAGCCTCATCGGGCGGCACTGCGCGGGGGCCATCAGCGGCTTCAAGCTGGAAAGCTACCGGCTGGCCCTGCAGTACTTCCAGAATCTGCGCCCGCGCCGGGTGGGCTTCAAGGTCTAAGCCAACGGCACGGCCGGGCCCGGCGGCGCCATACGCCGCGCCGCGTTGTGACGTTATCCGCCGGAATCCGCTGAATTCAGCGGCATGCCTGCCATCTGCGGGCTACCTTTGCGGCTCCTCTCCTAGCGTCTTCTCACCTATGTATACATTCAATCCCGGCCCCTCGCAGGTGTACCCGGCCGTGCGGCAGTACTTGGCCGCGGCCTTCGACGAGGGCTGGCTGTCGGCCCCGCACCGCGGCGAGCGGTTTACGGCGCTGGTGCGCCAGACCGTGGCCGAGCTGAAAACCAAGCTCAACATTCCCCAGGACTACACGATCTTCTTCACCTCCTCGGCCACGGAGTGCTGGGAAATCCTGGCCCAGAGCCTGACCCGCACCCGGAGCTTTCACCTGTACAACGGCTCCTTCGGCGAGAAGTGGCTGGATTACGCCAAGGCCGTGCACCCGGCCTGCTCGGGCCACCAGTTTGGCCTGGAGGAAGTGCCCGACCCGGCCCTCATTCCCGAGGACGCGGATTTGGTGTGCATCACCCAGAACGAGACGAGCACCGCCACCCAGCTGCGCGACGGGGCCGTGCTCAACCTTTACAACCGCTGCCATCTCACCGGCGCCCTGCTCGCCGTCGACGTGACCTCCTCGCTCGGCGGCATTCAGCTCAAGCACATCAAGGCCGACGTGTGGTTTGCCTCGGTGCAGAAGTGCTTCGGTATGCCCGCCGGGCTGGGCCTGCTCATCTGCTCGCCCCGCGCCATTGCCAAAGCCCGCGAAATTGGCGAAAAGGGCCACTACAACTCCCTGGTGAGCATGTACGAGAAGATGCTCAACCACCAGACCACGCACACGCCCAACGTGCTGGCCATCTACCTGCTCTGCCGCGTGCTGCTCGACCGCGCCCCCATCAAGGCCATCGACCAGCACCTGCGTGAGCGGGCGCAGCGCCTCTACCAGTTCTTCGAGGAAAGCCCGCAGTTTCAGCCGCTGGTGCAAAACCCCGAGACGCGCTCCACCACCGTGGTGGCCGTGCAGGCCGCCCCGGCCCTCATCGACGAGGCCAAGCGCCGCGCCGCCGCCGCCGGCCTCACCCTGGGCAGCGGCTATGGGTCCTGGGCCAAGAACACTTTCCGCATTGCCAACTTTCCGGCCCTGCCCGACGTGGCCTTCGAGCAGCTCCAGCAGCTGCTGACGGCCGTATAACGACTGACCACCAGAACCAGCCCGTCCGGCCGAAGCCCCCGGGCTTCTGGCCGGCAGGACGGGCTGTTGCATTGCCTATATGCCTGATTTTGCCACCCTGTTTTCCCTGAAGGAAATCACGTCGGTTACGCTGACGCTGTTTGCCATCATCGATATTCTGGGCTCCATCCCGATTATCATCCAGATCCGCCAGCGCGAAGGCCGCATCAAATCGGAGGTGGCCACGCTCGTGGCGGGCGTGCTGATGGTCGTGTTCCTGTTTCTGGGCCAGAGCATCCTGGCCCTTTTCAGCGTCGATCTGCAGTCCTTCGCCCTGGCCGGCGCCATCATCATCTTCCTGATCGGGCTAGAAATGATCCTGGGCGTGGAAATCTTCAAGCACAACACCCTGGCCGGCGGCACCGGCTCCATCGTGCCCCTGGCGTTTCCGCTCATCGTCGGGGCCGGCACCATGACGACGCTGCTCTCGCTGCGGGCCCTGTACTCGCTGCCCAACGTGCTGGTTGGCATCGTGGTCAACCTCGTATTCGTGTACCTGGTGCTCAAAAGCAGCGCCTGGATCGAGCGGAAGCTGGGCAAGGCCGGCGAGGACATTCTGCGCCGCGTGTTCGGCGTGATTCTGCTGGCCATTGCCATCAAGCTGTTCAAACAAAACTTCTGATTGACTGTGCGGCATCTGAGCAATGCGGATGAACGTGGCAATGCTGTTCCAGTGGCTGAGCACAGGCATTCATCCCCTTTTTCACCTTCTGCACATTCCCCACATTCCGTCTAGTCACTTGATTCACCTGTTTACCGACGGCTCCTCCCGCGGCAACCCCGGCCCGGGCGGCTACGGCGCCATTCTGCGCTTCGGCCCCCACGAAAAGGAAATTACACAGGGCTTCCGCCTCACCACCAACAACCGCATGGAGCTGCTGGCCGTCATCATCGGCCTGGAAGCCATTACTCGGCCCGAACTGCCCATTACCGTCGTGACAGACTCCAAGTACGTGGTCGACGCGGTGGAAAAGCGCTGGGTGTTTGGCTGGGAAAAGAAGCCCGACTTCGGCAAAAAAGCCAACGAGGACCTCTGGCGCCGCTTCCTGAAAATTTACCGGCAACGCAAGGTGCACTTTAAGTGGGTGCGCGGCCACAACGGCCACGCCGAAAACGAGCGGTGCGACCAGCTGGCCGTGCGCAGCGCTACGCAGGGCCAGCTGCTGATCGACGAGGGGTACGAGCTGATCGAAGCACGGCGGGCCTAGCCCGGCCGCTGCTCCGCCATTTGCCATGCCCAACGACTATTTTCAGTTCAAGCACTTTCGCATCGAGCAGGCTGCGTGCGCGATGAAAGTGAGCACCGACGCCTGCGTGCTGGGCGCCGTGGCCGACGTCGCGGGGGCCCGCCGCATCCTGGACGTGGGCACCGGCACCGGGCTGCTGGCCCTGATGGCGGCGCAGCGCAATCCATTGGCGCAGATCGAAGCAGTGGAAATCGACGCGGCGGCGGCTGGGCAGGCGGCCCGCAATGCGGCGGCCAGCCCCTGGGGCGCCCGCTTGCGGGTGCACCCCCTGAGCCTGCAGGCGTACGCCGCCACCCGGCCCGCGCCCTTCGACCACATCCTGTGCAATCCGCCGTTTTTCCGCCGCTCGCTCCGGTCGCCCGACGCGGCGCGCACCACCGCCCGCCACGCGGCCCCGGACACGCTGAGCTTTGCCGAGCTGGCGGCTTTCGCAGCGGCCCACCTCAGTCCCGGCGGCCGCCTCACCGTGCTGCTGCCCCCGCCTGAAATGCGGGAGTTTGAGCAGGAAGCCCGGCGCAGCGGCCTTTACCCCGGCGGCGGCTTGGTGCTGCAGCACCGGCCCGGCAGCCGCCCCCTGCGCCACATCACCACCTTTGGCTGCGAGCCGCAGCCGCTCACCACGACCGCCCTGGTTATCCACGACCAGGACGAAAGCTACTCCGAGGCGTTCCGAACCCTGCTGCGCGACTTTTACCTGGCTTTCTGACCGCCGCTCCCGGCGTTAGCGGCCGGGCAGCAGGTGCTGCAGCTGGCGCAGCTTCATCTGGTGCAGGTCGTTGAGCAGGTTGCCGGCCAGCTCGCCGAACTCGTGGGCCTGGTAGTGCCGCTGCACCTGCCCGTCGGCCAGCACGGTTACTTCGTCGCACACTTCGGTGAGCGAGGCCAGCAGGTGCGAGGTCAGCAGCAGCCCGACGCCCTGCCGGTGCAGGCGGCGCAGGATTTCCAGCAGCAGCAGGTTGGCGCCCAGGTCGAGGCCGTTGAAGGGCTCATCGAGGATGAGGTAGCGGAAGGGCTGCACCAGCAAGGCCAGCAGCGCCAGCTTCTTTTTCATCCCGGCCGAGTAGGTTTCGGCGTACTCGTCCAGGGGCAGTTCCAGCAGTTCGTTCCAGGCATCGAGGCCGGTGACTGGCCGCCTGCGCGCCTGCAGGCAGAACGTCACGTACTCCCGCCCGGTCAGCCGCGGGTAGAAAAATGGTTCGTACGGCAGCAGCCCGGCGCATTCGCGGATGGGCAGCCCGCTGCTCTCCCCTATCTGCCCCTGGTAATCAGCCAGCAGACCATAGAGGCAGTGGAGCAGGGTGGTTTTGCCGGCGCCGTTGGCCCCCACCAAGCCGTGGATGGCGCCCGGACGCACCCGCAGGCTCACGCCGCGCAGCACTTCGTGAGGGCCGTAGGCGTAGCGCAGCTCGTGGATACTAATCATAGCGGTAAGTGCGCAGGCGGTAGCGGCTGCGCCAAAGCAGGCCCACCAGGGCCGCGGTCAGCAGGGCCACGTACACCTCGTCTGCCAGAATCAGAAAACCCAGCGCCATTACAGCGCCCTGGGCGTAGCGCATGATGGTGGTATGCGGGTAAAATGTGTACTTGGCCAGCACCACCAGCGTCAGTACCGTCAGCGCCCAGAGCAGCAGCAGGGCCGCGCCGCCCCAGCCGGCCGGGCTGAAGACCAGCAAGGTCAGAAAAGGAGCGGCCGTCAGGCCCAAGTACACCGCCGCCCACCCCAGGCGCCCGCGCAGCCAGTGGCCGGGGCTGCGCGCCGCGCCTAGCAGCATGGCTGTGGGCTCGGGCGTATCGTAGAAGCTGGCGCACGTAACCAGCCAAACCGCCAGGCCCAGTGCCGGCGCCACGGGGTGTTGCTGCTGCCACCCGGCTGCGGCCAGCAGCGCCGCCCACACCAGCCACCCGCCCCGGCGGCGCATGCCGCTCACCCACTCGAACACTTCGGCGCGGAAGAGGCTGCGGCGCGGCCGCGCCGCGCGCTCCGTTGCGGGCGGCAGCCAGGCGGCCAGAGGCGGCAGCAGCACGCTCAGCAGCGCCGCCGGCCAGTACCCGAATGGCAACACCAAGCACGTGGCCAGCGCGCCGTACAGGGCGTATTCGCCCATCACCCAACGGCACCACCGGGGAGCCGTAAGCTGCAGAAACGTCAGATCGGAGCGCTGCCGGTGGGCGCTGACCACAACGAGGAGCAACAGCCCCGGCACCGCCCATTGCGCGGCTGGGTAGCTGGCCAATCCGCGCAACGTCTGCCCAACGGCCGCTGCGCCGATGGCTAGCAGCAACGCGGCGCGCCACCAGCCGAGCTCCGCCCACTGGCGGGCCTGGGTGCGCAGACGCAGCAGCAGATAATTTTTCATCGGGCCGTTAACGAAGCAGGCTTACGCCAGCGCGTGTTCCGTTTCCACAAACCGAATGTTATAGTCGGCTTCCAGCTCCTGCAGCACCGGCGCGTAGAGGTCGGGGTGCACCGGCACCACCACACCGCGGTGCGCCACCTCACCCCGCGCCAAGCGGCGCACGAGCATGCCCAGCGGCAGGCCCACGGTTTTGGCCATGGCCGTATGCACCGCGTCGTCGCCGATGACCACCAGCGAGGAGGTGCGCTGCTGCATGGCTCCGCCACCCGCCGGCTCGTACTCGAACAGGTGCTGCATCACAATCATGTCGTGGTCTTGGGGCTGCAGCTGCCAGCGGGCCGTGAGCAGGCGCTCCAGCAGCTGCGCGGGCGTGGCATCGGGCAGGCCCACGGGCTGCTGGGTAAACAGCCCCAGCCAGTCCAGCCGCTGCAGTTCCTCGCCCGTCGCCTCCAGGTGCAGGTAAGCCGCCACGCGTTCGGCCAGCACTGTGCCGGCCGGGGCCGGCGGCAGAAACGATTCCAGCAATTCGGCCCACGGCAGCTCAGCAGCGTTGCCCAAGCGGTAGGAATCGTCGGTGAGGCCCAGCGCCACCAGCGCGGCCCACGCGGCGCAGTAGCCGGGGCGGCGCAGGGTGCCGCGCAGCATCGTGGGAATGTCGTCGAGGCCGTACAGCGGCCGGTAGCCGAGCGAGTCGCGGTTGGCGTAGCCCTCAAACTCGCCGTAACCGGGCACCGTCAGCCGGTCGACGCGGCGAAACAGGTGCTGGTACGGAATGAAGCGCGGATGACCCTGCTCGATGTAGCGGGCCGTGCCCTGCCCGGCCACCACCACGTTGCGCGGGTTCCAGGTGAACTTGTAGCGCCAGGGGTTGTCGCCCTCCGAGTAAGGGGCCATCAGCCCGCCGCAGTACGACTTGAAAGAGGTCAGCCGTCCACCCTGCGCCCGGATTTCCTCAATCACCGGCAGCGCCGACATGTGGTCGAGGCCCGGGTCCAGCCCGCATTCCATCAGGAACGTCAGCCCCGCCGCCCGCGCCGGGGCGTCGAAAGCCCGGATTTCTTCGGTGGCGTACGATGCCGTGGCCAGGTGCCGCCCGTGGTGCAGGCAGGCCTGGGCCACCAGCGGGTGAAACAGCGCCGGCAGCATCGACACCACCAGGTCGTGGGCGGCCACCAGCTCGTGCAAGCGCTCCTGCTGCCCGATTTCAAAGGCCACGGCCCGCGCCCGCGCGGCCCAGGGCGCCACGGTGGCCTGCAAGGGCTCGGGATTCACGTCGGCGATAGTAAGCTGCCAGTCTTCGGCGGCGAGGTGGCTCAGCAGGTACTGAATCAGGGAGGAAGCCGAACGGCCGGCGCCGAGCAACAGGATACGGGTCATGGGGTGGTGGGTGGTGGTTGATTGTTGGTTGCTGATTGTTGACTGTTGATTGGTTTCGGCCCGCGTGAACGTCCAACACCCAGCAACCAACAATCAGCTGATTCCTGCCCGAAATGTACTATTTTCGTCCCCCGTGGCCCAACGGGGCCGCCGTCAGGTGGCTGCTTATCGTCTACTTTCCCGCCGTTTTTGCGCCTACTGATGGCCCAAACCCTGAACCTGACCATCACCGCCGACGTGCTCACGCCGGCCGAACTGACCACCGACGAGGCCCGCTGCTGGGAAGCCGCCCAGGCGGCCACCGCCCACGCCTACGCGCCCTATTCCCATTTCCACGTCGGGGCCGCCCTGCTGCTCGACGACGGCAGCATTGCCTGGAACACCAACCAGGAAAACGCCGCCTATCCTTCAGGTTTGTGCGCCGAGCGCACCCTGCTGTTCGGCTTGAACGGCCGGCAGCCCCGGCGCCGCATCCAAATCATGGCGGTAGCCGCCCGGCCGCAGGGCGGCGAGTTCGTGGCCGTCACCTCGTGCGGGGCCTGCCGACAGGTCATGATCGAGTTTGAAAACCAGCAGGGCGACGCCATTCCGCTGCTCGTGCCCGGCCCGAACGGCACCATCTGGCGCTTCCGGCGCTTCGCCGATCTGCTCCCCTTCCAGTTCATGTCGGACGTCCTGCCGGCGCGCGGCTAAGCCCCCGGCGGGCTGCGGTTCGTCGCCGCTGGCCCGCCCCTCCTGCCCGTTATGGACGCTCACGAACACCGCCTGCAGGTGCCCCGCACCGCCCGCTATTGCCAGCTTGGCGACTTGGCCACCGCTCGCCGGCTGTGGCTGGTGTGCCACGGCTACGGGCAGCTGGCTAGCTATTTCATCCGCCACTTCCGCCCGGCCGTCGAGGACGTACCCGGGACGGTGGTCGTTGCGCCGGAGGGCCTATCCCGGTTTTACCTGCAAGGCAACGGCGGCCGCGTCGGCGCCACCTGGATGACGCGCGAAGACCGCCTCAGCGAAATCGAGGACTTCTCCGCCTACCTCGACACCCTGCTGCAGCAACTGCTCGCGGCAGCGCCGGCGGATGTGGAAGTGTGCGTGCTGGGCTTTTCGCAGGGCGCCACCACCGTCAGCCGCTGGCTGCTGCGCAGCGGCTTCACGCCGGCCCGCCTCGTGCTCTGGGCCGGCACCTTTCCCGACGACGTCGAACCGACCGCAGCCGCGGCCCTACTCACGCGCATTCCCCACCTAACCTTCGTCTGCGGCGACTCCGACAACTACTTGCCCGAGGCCCGCGTCAACGAACAGTTGGCACTCTTGCGCGGGCACGGGGCGCAGCCGGAAATGGTCTGGTTTGAGGGTAACCACGAGCTGAAAGCTCCGCTGATGCGCCGGCTCGCGCAGCAAGGCTGACAAGCAAACAGCCCGCCGATCGGCGGGCTGTTTGCTTGTCAGGGCGAAGCGGGGCTTCGTGCCCCGGTTAAGAAGTGGGCCAGATTGCCCTCGGCTTAGCTGCCGCACTGCGCGAATAAGCCGTTCCAGCCAGCCCGTTAAGCAGGCTGTTTGACGATGGTGGTGGCCGCGGCCTGCGCCCCCGCCAGTATCGTTACTTCCGAGATGGTGACGTGCGGCGGCCGCGTGACCATGAACTGGATGACTTCGGCCACGTCTTCGGGCCGCAGCGGCTCGAAGCCCTTGTACACGTTGTCGGCGCGCTCTTTATCCCCTTTGAAGCGCACCTCCGAAAATTCGGTTTGCACCGCGCCGGGGTTGACCTCCGCCACGCGGATGCCCAATCCGATCAGGTCCAGCCGCATGCCCTTGCTCAGCGACGCCACTGCCGCCTTGGAGGCGCAGTACACGTTGCCGTTGGCGTACGCCTCGTGCCCGGCGATGGAACCGATGTTGACGATAAAGCCGCTGCGGCGCGCCTGCATCAGCGGCAACACCGCGTGGGTCACGTTCAGCAGGCCCCGCACGTTGCTGTCCAGCATCAGGTCCCAGTCGCGCGGGTCGCCCTGCTGAATGGGTGCCAAGCCGTGCGCATTGCCCGCGTTGTTTACCAGCACGTCCACGCCCTGAAATGCCGGGGGCAAGCTCCCGATGGCGGCCTTTACCGCCGCCCGGTCGCGCACATCAAAAGTGAGCAGGTGTACGGGCGTAGGGCCAAGTTGCGCGGCCAGTTGCTCCAGCCGCTCGCGGCGCCGGCCGGTAATGATCAGCTGAAAGCCCGCCTGTGCCAGGGCCACGGCCGTGGCGCGCCCGATGCCCGACGAGGCGCCGGTAATCAATGCCGTTTTCATGTATAGAAATGGTTAGATGGCTGCCTGGTCAACCGGCGGGGTGTTCTGTTTATCCGAACACCCCGCCGGTTGACCAGGCAGCCATCAGACAATGTTATTCAAACGTGAGGTACAGCGTCACCGTGTTGCTGCGGATGCGCTGGAAGCTCTGGGAGTACACGTCGTTGGCCGACTGCGACAGGTTCGTCAGCCCGTGCGAGAAGCGCAGTTCCGGCGCAAACTTGAAGAACGGGTAGAACAAATCCAGCCCGACGCCATATTCGATGGCAAAGTCGGAACCGCCCACCTGCAGCTGGCTGCGCTCGGGGTCTTTCTTGCGGTTGCCCACGTTGAAGCTGGGGCGCACGCCCCCCACCATGTACACCCGCGTATTGCGCCGCCGTTCCGATTTGAACTTGAACAGCAAGGGCAGGTCCAGCTGCGTCGAACCAATCTGCTGGTTCTGGATAGAATCGCCGACCGCCCCGATTTTCTTGAACTCTACCTCCCGCGTCAGAAACGATACGCCCGGCGTGAAGCGCAGGCTCAGGTAATCGGTCAGGCGCACGTCCCCCACGAAGCCCACCGCGAAGCCGGGGCTGACCATGGCGTTGGCGGCTATGCCCTGCCCATTCTGCAGGTTATTGACATACGTTTGCGAGTGTTCGAGGCGGTAGCGCGAAGCGTTCAGGCCGATGTAGAAGCCGGGGTGAAACCACCGGTCGTCGTAGCCAGTCAGGTTATTGACCGTCACGGATTTTACCTGACCGTTCTTACCGCGCTTGGCGCTGGTGTAGCTTTTTTTCTGCGCTAGCGCGGCGGTAGGCAGCGCGATGAGCAGCAGCGCGAGCAGGCGCAGCTTTACTTGGTGGCGGTGTAGATGGAGCTGATGCCGAACGTGAGCGGTTGCCATTGCGGAGAAGTAAATCCGACCTGCTTAAGAATGGTCAGAAAATCCGGACCGTCGGGAAAGGCCTGCACCGATTCGGGCAGGTAGGTATACGCCGCGCGGTCCTTGGAAATCAGTTTGCCGAACACCGGTAGGATGTGCCGGAAGTAGAAATTGTAGGCCTGCTTAAACGGAAAGGCCCGGGGCTTGGAAAACTCCAGAATCACCACTTTCCCGCCCGGCCGTAGCACCCGGTGCATTTCGGTAAGCCCCTGGCGCAGGTTCTCAAAGTTGCGCACCCCGAACGAAGCCGTCACGGCATCGAAGCTGTTATCCTCGAAGGGCAGGTTTTCCGAATCGCCCAGTTGCAGCTCCACGCGGTGGCCCAGGCCCCGTTCCCGCACCTTGCGGCGGCCCACGTCGAGCATGCCTTCCGAAATGTCCACGCCGGTCACGTTGACCTCCTCGCCCAGTTTGAGGGTTTCGAAGGCAAAGTCACCGGTGCCGGTGGCAATGTCCAGGATCCGGGCCGGGCGCAGTGCGCGCAGCTCCCCGACGGCTTTGCGGCGCCAGTAGATATCAGTGCCGGCGCTCAGGAAGTGGTTGAGAAAGTCATACTTCCCCGCGATGCTGTTGAACATCTGCGCTACCTGCGACTTTTTGCCGGTGGGGTCGTCTTTGTAGGGTACTACGGTCATGAGAAAGTGTGCGGTACAAACGGCCGAACGGGCCGCAAATTGCCCAAATAGAACGGCCCACCGCGCATAATGTTAAAAAAAAACGGGTCGGACCTCTGGTCCGACCCGTTTTTCGGGGTGCCGTGGGGCACTATTCGTTTTTGGTTTTCACCTTGGTCTTGTCGCCGGTAGCGGCGTCCTTGGCTTTGCCATCCAGTTCCCCCTCTTTCGTGGTGGTCTTGGTTTTGGAGCCGTCAGCGGCTTCGGTTTTCACCTTCACCTTGTCGCTGTCCTCGTCCACTTTGGTTTTCACCTTGGTGCCGTCGGCGGTTTTCACTTTGGTTTTGCCCGGCTGCAGCGGAGCCGTCGAGCGGCCCGAAGTGCCGGTGGTAGTAGTGGTGGTCGTCGAAGTGCCCGTGCCCGAGGTACCCGTTGCGCCGGTAGCCCCGCCGCCCGAATTGCTCATTACGTCACGTAGGCTCTGGCCTTCCTTCAGGATCGGGCGGAACTCTACGCGGCGGTTCAGCTGCATGTTCTCCGGCGAATCGTTCGGGGCGGCCGGACGACGCTCGCCGTAGCTCACCGTCACCATGCGCGTATCGCCGATGCCGTTTTTCTTCAGGTAGTTGAAGGCCGAGTTCGAACGGTTCTGGCCGAGCACCATGTTGTACTCGTCGGTGTTGCGCGAGTCGCAATGGCCCTCGATGGAGATGTTCAGGCCAGGATTGGCCTTGAGCACCGTGGCCACCTGGTTCAGCTGGCGCACCGACTCGGGACGCAGGTTGTACTTGTCCGTATCGAAGTAAATCGGCTTCAGACCCGCTACATCCACGCTCGTGGTATCGATGTAGTTGATGTAGAAGTTTTTCGTGATGGTGGTAGAATCATTGGTTACCACCGGCACGGCAAACTCCTCGGTCGAGATATTCTTCCCGTCCTTCGAGAGGGCCACTTGGTACGAACGGCCCGACAGCACGTTCACCTGGTAGTTGCCCGAGTCCGGCTTGGTCACGTCGCGGAAACTGATGGCCGTTTTGTCGGCCGTCTGCCCGTTGAACACCAGCTCTACGCCCGGAATGACCGTCGTAGAGTCGCGGGCCGAGAAGACCTTGCCCTTGATGTTGACGTTCTTGATGTAGTTGATGGTGTAGATGTCTTTCTCACCGTAGCCGCCGATGCGGTAGGAAGAAAGGTAGGCGTACGAGCCATCGGGCGACAGACGGTAGTAGGTATCGTCGTCCGGCGTATTTACCGGGTAGCCCATGTTTTCGGGGCGGCCCCAGGCGCGGGCAGCCTCGTCCCAGGTCGACTTGAAGATGTCGTAGCCGCCCATGGTGTTATGGCCACGCGAGGCGAAGTACAGCGTCTTGCCGTCACGGCTCAGGTACGGGCTGTCGTCGTCGAACTTGGTGTTGATCTGGTTACCGAGCGACTTGGCCGGCCCCCAGTCGCCGCCCGGCTGGCGGGTGGCGAAGTAGATGTCGAGGGTGTTGTCTTCCGAGAACTTGCTCGTGGAGAAGTAAATCGTCAGGCCATCGGGCGTGATGAACGCATCCGATTCGAAGGCTTTCGAGTTGATGTTCCCGTTGAGCTTCTTGGGGGCCGTCCACTCGTTGTTGCTGCGCTCCGAATAGAAGATGTCGCCGTTTTCGTCCTGGCGGTACATCAGCATCTTGGTGTCGTTGTCGAACACCTGAATGGATGCATCGTGGCCCTTGCCGTTGAGGGCGCCCGACAGCGAGCGGGGCTTTTCCCACTCGTCTTCGTCGATGCGCTTGGCCTCAAAGATGTCTTCGTAGTACTCGCCGTCAGCGGCCACGTTACCCTTGCCCTTGCCGGATTTGTCGTCGCCGGCGTTCGAGCCGGTCACGTTTTCCGAACGCGAGGTAAAGAGCAGCAGCTTGTCGTCGGCCGAGATAACCGGGCTGTGCTCCGAGTACGACGAGTTGATCGTCGGCCCCAGGTTCTTCACGAAGATGTCCTTGGGCGAGTTAAACTGAATCTTCGCGTTTTTGGCGTGCTGAATCAGCTGGGCCAGCTGGGCCTTGCGCGTGTCCTTCTTTTTCAGCGTCGCGTTGTACGCCTGGAAGTGCGTGATGGCCTCGTCGAAATTGTAGTTCAGGTGGTCTACACGGCCTAGCCAGTACTCTACGTCTTTCGACACCTTCGGCTTGAGCTTCTGGGCTTTGTAGATATAGTCGCTGGCTTTTTCCTTGTCAAAGGACATGTACGAAATGCCGGCGCGGAACAGCGCCAAGGCATTGTTCGGCTCCTTGGCCAGCACCTGCTCGTAGAACGGAATGGCAGCCCGGTAGTTCTCCTGGTCGAAGAACTTATTGGCGGTTTTCAGTTGCTTTCGGGTGCTTTGGGCCATCGAAGGCTGAGCCACCGCAGCGGTCAGTGCCATGGCAACCGAGGCCTGTAGTAACCTTCTGACGAAGTTGTCCATTGGAAGGGGAGTTTGGAATATGGAGTTGCAGAGAAGGGTTGGTGGTGTTTTGCGTAACTCCTCGAAAACGAGGGCTAGGGTTAGCAAAAGCGTCCCTATATACTCAAAACCCGACTTAAGGTTAGTTTGCTGCCGAGGTAATTTTACGGGCAAGGGCTCTTCGGACGAAGAACTCGCACCGGCGCTACACCGCGCAGAATCCCCAGAAAACGGGCTCACCGCGGGCAAAGATAAAAATTTTATAATACGACCTTCGTCGTATCCTATCCGGTAAGCGCGGGGGACGTCAGCATTTCATCCATCTTGCCGGCTGCAAAAAGTTGAAATTCCCCACTATGAGCCGCACAAATATAGAAGCGCAATAATAATAGCAACAGGAAACGAAAAAAATTTAATACGAACCCAGAAAAAATAGGACTCCAAAACCCTAACGCTCATCCGGCTACTTTTGCGGGAGTAATTCACTTTTCCACTTCGCCCCATTATGTTAATTCGTGACGCTCGTTTTCTGCAAAGCAATACCGAAGTAGCGAAGTGCCCGCCTGCCACATTCCCGGAGTACGCTTTTATTGGGCGCTCCAACGTAGGAAAATCCTCGTTGATCAATATGCTGACCGGGCGCACGGCTTTAGCCAAAACGTCTTCGCTGCCGGGTAAAACCCAGCTCATCAACCATTTTCTTATTAATGACGAATGGTATTTGGTGGATTTACCGGGCTACGGGTACGCCCGCGTCAGCAAAGAGTCGCGGGCCAAATGGGGAAAAATGATCCGGGCTTATTTGGCCAAGCGCGAAAATCTGTCGTGTGTTTTCGTGCTTATCGATTCGCGGCTGGAACCCCAGGCCGTTGACCTCGAGTTCATTACGATGCTGGGCGAAATGGGTGTGCCGTTTGTGCTCGTGTTTACCAAAACCGATAAGCAGTCATCGAGTCGTACCCAGCAGCATGTGCAGGGCTTCCTGGAAAAGATGCGCGAAACCTGGGAGGAATTGCCCCGCTACTTCGTGACGTCTGCCGTGGCCCGCAACGGCCGGGATGAGGTGCTGGGCTTTATTGAGGAGGTAAACCAGCAGATGCGCAATGAGGCCGGGAATGCGTAGATTGGCAGCGTAATTGCCAGGCCCAAACGCCGCGAATTCGTTTTCATCTCTTTCTCTTCCTCTCCCCCTTTTGACATGAAAAAGACCACCTTCACGCTGGCCCTGGCCCTGTTGGCGCTGGCCGCCGTGCCTTCCATGGCCCAGCAGAAAGTGAAAGTGAAAACCAAGACCGAAGGCGACGCGGCCCCAGCGCCCGACGCGCCGGCCGTGGACCCGGTCACCAAGATTGCCACAGCTGCCCCCAAGAGCATTCCGGTCGCCGAATACTACGAGGGCGGACAGGAGGCCATGTACGACTTCATCTACAAGGAACTGAAGTACCCGCTGATGGCGCGGCGCAACCGCATCCAGGGTACCTGCGTGGTGAGCTTTACGCTAAACCCCGACGGCACGATGAGCGGCGTGAAGCTGGTGAAGCAGATCGGCGGTGGCTGCGGCGAGGAAGCCCTGCGCGTTACCAAGCTCCTGCAGTTTAAAAAGCCGGAGTACGCCATCCTGACCAGCCTGCCCATCGTATTCAAGCTCGGGGCCGCCGGTGCCAACACCGCCCAGTAAACCTGCTTTTCTTTTTCCTTACCCTTTTCCCGTTCCTATGCCCTACGACCTGAGGGAAATTGCCGCCATCAGCGGCATGCCCGGCCTGTACCGCTTGGTGCGCCCCGCCAACAATGGCGTGCTGGTGGAAACCCTGGACCCGCAGGCCCGCCGCTCGGTAGCTTCGGCCCGCAACAAAGTCTCGTTGCTGCACGAAATCAGCATCTACACCGAAGATCCGGACCAGACGGTGCCGCTCACCGAGGTGTTTGACCGCATCTACCAGAAACACGGCCAGCAGCTGCCCGTTACCAACAAATCGACGGAGCAGGAGCTGACCGCCTTTCTGGGCGAAATCATTCCGGATTACGACCGGCAGCGCGTGTACCTCTCCGATATCAAGAAACTGGTATCGTGGTACGGCGCCGTGAGCAGCCGCCTGACCTACCAGTCGGCCGAAGCGGCCACCGGCGACGAGGCCGCTGCGCAGGCAGAAGCCACGGACGCAACCACCGACACGCTGAGCACGGCCGGGGCCGTGCCGTCGCAGCGCGGCGCCGACGACGACGCAGCCGGCAATCCGGAAGCCGCTGCGGATGCGGCTCCGAAGCGCGCCCGTAAAAAGGCCGAGTAAGCCCTCTTTTTCGCCGGAGCAGACCCGGACAAAAAAAGGCCCCGCTGAATGCTCAGCGGGGCCTTTTTTTGTCCGGATAACTGCGGTTACGCTTCCTGTGCAGCCGTCACCTCCGGGGCTTCCTTGGTCAGAAACTGCTCGGCCTTCTCCACCAGTTCCGTAGAGCCAATGAACAGCGGGCACCGCTCGTGTAGGGAGCTGGGCTCGATTTCCATCAGGCGCTTGAGGCCATTGCTGGCTTTGCCGCCAGCCTGTTCCACAATGAAAGCCAGGGAATTGCATTCGTACATCAAGCGCAGCTTGCCGTTGGGGGCCTTGGCCGTCGGCGGGTAGATGTAGATGCCGCCTTTCAGCAGGTTGCGGTGAAAATCAGCTACCAACGAGCCGATGTAGCGCGCCGAGAAGTTCTGGTCTTTGCAGTATTGCACGAAGTTCGCCACGCCTTCGGGGAAGGAGTTGGCGCTGCCCTCGTTGATGGAGTAGATATTGCCGGTTTTGGGCGTGGTGATGTTGGGGTGCGAGAGGAAAAACTCGCCCAGCGACGCTTCGTAGGTGAAACCGTTGACGCCGGCCCCGGTGGTGTACACCAGCATGGTGCTCGAGCCGTAAATCACGTAGCCGGCGGCTACCTGGTGAATGCCCTTCTGCAGGCAATCCTCCTGGGTCCCCTCCTGCCCGATGGGCGACTGGCGACGGTAAATCGAGAAAATGGTGCCGATGCTGACGTTGACGTCGATGTTGGACGAACCGTCCAGCGGGTCGATGGCCACCACGTACTTGCCTTGGTTTTTGCCGGTTTGGATCATGTCCTCCTCCTCTTCGGAGATGACCGTGCAAACTTCCCCGCCGTTGCGCAGGGCGCGGATAAAGCGGATGTTGGCAATAACGTCGAGCTTTTGCTGCTCCTCGCCCTGCACGTTTTGCTGGCCGTAGGCGCCGGTAACATCGATCAGGCCCGAGCGGTTGATTTCGCGGTTAACGATTTTAGCAGCCAGCGCGATGTCGCGCAGCAGCTGGGACAGCTCGCCGGTAGCGAAGGGAAAGTCCTCCTGCTTGCGCATGATAAACCGGTCGAGGGTGGTGCCGACCGGCAGCGCGAGGCGGTCCTGGTTATGATCCATAGCAGCGGGTAAAGTGAAAAAAGGCGGGAACGAGGGGTAGCAAAACTACGCGTTTTCGCCCGTAGTTGGCGGGCGCTTTCTACTTTTGGCGCATGCCTTCTTCGCATTCGCTTCGCGTGTTCAAGTTTGGTGGCGCCTCCGTCAAAGACGCCGCTGCGATAAAAAATCTGCAACATATTTTGCGGCAGCAGCCTGCTGATCAACCGCTTTTGGTGGTGGTTTCGGCCATGGGCAAAACCACCAACGCCCTGGAACACATCTTTCACCTGGCCCACTCTGGCGAGCAATATTCCGAGCCGCTCAGCGCGTTGCGGCGCTTTCACCTGGACGTGGCCGCCGGTCTGTTGCCCGCGGCTCCCCTTGCGGCCGACGGCACACCGGCCTGCGGCGAGGGCAGCGGGGCGCTGGCGCACCTGTTGCAGGAGCTGGGCGACCGGCTGGCGACGCTCAGCAAGGGCGACTACGACCGGCAGTACGACCAGGTGGTCAGCTACGGGGAGCTGCTGGCCAGCTGCATCGTGGCCGCGGCCACCGGCGCCCATTGGCTCGATGTGCGCCCGCTGATTCGCACGGACCACGCCTGGCGCGAGGCCCGCGTGGATTGGGCCACCACCGAACGCAACGTGCGCGACCGGGTGCTGCCGCTGCTCGCGCACGGGGTGGTGCTCACGCAGGGCTTTTTGGGCGGCACCGCCAGCGGGCAAACTACCACGCTGGGCCGTGAGGGCTCCGACTACACCGCCGCCATCCTGGCTTACTGCCTGGGCGCCGAGTCGGTGACCATCTGGAAAGACGTGGCCGGGCTGCTGAATGCCGATCCGAAGATTTTTCCGGATACGGTACGCTACCCCGAAATCAGCTACCAGGAAACCATCGAAATGGCGTACTACGGGGCTTCGGTGATTCACCCGAAAACCATTAAGCCCCTGGCCGTGCGGCGCATTCCGCTGTTCGTGAAGTCCTTTGTGGACCCGGCGGCCGAAGGCACCAAGATTCACGACTGCAAGCACGGCCTGCTGGCCCCGGCCTTGATCCGCAAAACCAACCAGTGCCTGATTTCCTTTGAATCGAAGGACCTCACCTTTATTTCCGAAGAAAATCTGGAGGTCATTTTCGGCACGCTGGCGCAGGTACGGCTCAAAATCAACCTGATGCAGAACTCGGCCATTTCGTTTTCGGTGTGCACGGACTGGCACGAGTACCGCCTGCGCAAGCTCCTGGACCAGTTGCGCGAGCAGTTCACCATTTACTACAACACCGGCCTGGAGCTTTACACCATCAAGAACTACACGCAAGAAGCCATCGGCCGGCTCACGAGCGGCCGCGAGCTGCTGCTGGAGCAGCGCACCCGCCAGACGTTTCAGTTCGTGTCGCGCGCGGCTGTGGAGCAGCTTGGCGGTGTGTCGTCCTGAGCGCCTTTCTTAACACTCCCCCTCTTCCCTACCGCATGGAATTTATCCGCGTAACCCCGAACGCCCGGCCGCAGGTGGCCCTGATTGAACTGAACCGCCCGAAAGAGCTGAATGCGCTGAACCTGCAGCTGATGCAGGAAGTAGCCGCCGCCCTCAAGGAGCTTGACGACAACGAGGCGGTACGCGTTATCGTGCTTACGGGCTCGGAGCGCGCTTTCGCGGCCGGGGCCGACATCAAGCAGATGGCCGGACGCACGGCCATCGACATGCTCATCGTGGATCAGTTTACGGTGTGGGACCAGATTCGCAAAACCAAGAAGCCGTTGATTGCCGCCGTGTCGGGCTTTGCATTGGGCGGCGGCTGCGAGCTGGCCATGACCTGCGACATGATCGTGGCCTCGGAAACGGCGCAGTTTGGGCAGCCCGAAATCAAGATCGGGGTGATGCCCGGCGCGGGCGGCACCCAGCGCCTGACGCGGGCCGTGGGCAAGGCCCGCGCCATGGAAATGGTGCTGACGGGCAAGCCGATTTCGGCCCTGGAAGCCGAACGGGCCGGCTTGGTCAACCGCGTGGTGCCGGTGGGCCAGTACTTGGAAGAAGCCTTCCGCTTGGCGGCCAGCATTGCCGAAATGTCGCCGGTAGCAGCGCGCCTGGCGAAAGAATCGGTGAACCGGGCCTTCGAAACCCACCTCGACGAGGGGCTGCACTTCGAGCGCAAAAACTTCTACCTCACCTTCGCCTCCGACGACCAGAAAGAGGGCATGGCGGCTTTCGTAGAAAAGCGCAAGCCCCAGTTTAAAGGGCGGTGACACCCGGCCCGACAAGCAGTCCTTTGGCCGCAGGTAATCAGCCCCCTAGGGCAGCGAAGGATGCCACCAGCACCGCCCGCCACCGTGTCGCGCTGACGCGGTGGCGGGCGGTGTTATTTCGGGGCAGCAGGCTGTAAGCTGTTCGTGCCCAAACCAGTCGTCCTAGCTCGCTGCGTCACGCTTTGGCTCCTACGGCGCGTCCAAACGAGCGTTTTTCCTGGTTCGTGGTGGGTCCGCGGCAAACCTTTTTGGTGGCGTTTCGCTTATAGACGTACTTTTGCTGCGGAGAATCATTCCTATCTGTGAGTACGCCCACCACCTTGCCCCTGCCCGACCGTGACCAGCTGCACCGGCGCCTGACCCAGGCCGGGCTGCGAGCCACACAGCAGCGCATGGTTATTCTGGAAGCCCTGCTGACCTTGCCGGGCCACCCCACCGCCGAGCAGGTGTTTCGGCGCGTGCGCCCCGCCAACCCCACCGTGTCGCTGGGCACCGTGTACAAGGCCTTGGATTCCTTCGTGGTGGCCGGGCTGCTGAAGCGCGTGGCCGATGCCGACGGCACCCGCCGCCGCTACGACACGGACTGCACCAACCACCACCACCTGGTTTGCCAAGACACGCAGGAAATCATCGATTACTGCGACCCGAAGTTGGACCAGTTGCTGCAGGACTTCTTCGCCAGCCGGGGCTTTGAGCACTTTCATCCCCGATCCTTCTCCTTGCACATCACGGGCGTGCGCAAGTAATCCTCCTGATTTTGAAAAGCTTCCGTGCCCGGTCCGTTGCGCCGCCACGGCTGCCGCGCCATATACAACCCCAAGCAACCCAACCAAACTGCCTCCCACCCGCCGCATTTTCATTGTCTTTTCTTCACCCCATACCCCATTCCAATGGCAGTTCTCGTAGGCAAGCGTGCCCCCTCGTTTAAAGCTACGGCCGTAATTGACGGCGAATTCGAAGAGGATTTCTCGCTCGACCGTTACCTGGGCAAGAAGCACGTCATTTTCTACTTCTACCCGGCCGACTTCACTTTCGTGTGCCCCACGGAAATCATTGCGTTTCAGGACCAGCTGGCCGAGTTTGAGGCCAAAGGCGTGGCCGTTGTGGGCTGCTCCACCGATTCGCATTTCTCGCACTTCGCCTGGCTGAACACCCCGCGCGAGCGGGGCGGCATCGAAGGCGTTACCTACCCGCTCGTAGCCGACGCCAGCAAAACCATCGCAGCCAACTACGACGTGCTCGGCGGCCATTACGACTACAACGAAGCCGGCGAAATGACCTTCGTAGGCTCGCCCGTGGCCTACCGCGGCCTGTTTCTCATCGACAAAGACGGCATCGTGCGTCACCAGCTGGTGAACGACGGCCCGCTAGGCCGCTCCATCGACGAAGCCATGCGTCTCGTGGATGCTCTGCAGTACTTCGAGAAGAACGGCGAAGTGTGCCCGGCCAACTGGGAGGAAGGCAAGGAAGCCATGTCGGCCACCCGCGAGGGCGTGTCGAGCTACCTGGCCAAGCACGCCACCAACGCCTAAATGTTCGGGTAGCTCCGAATCGCAAAGCTCCGGCCGTCTGGCCGGAGCTTTTTTCGTCTTGCCGCCCGCCAATACGTATTTTTGCCGGCCGACTCTCCCAGTAGCCAGCCCTTGCGCCGGCTGATTAGCGCTGGCCCCCCTTCCGGCACCAGCCCCAAGCTTCCGCACACCTTTGGTTTTCCTTTATTCCCTCGCCCTGCGCCTCTACGGCCTTCTGCTGCGCCTCGTGGCACCTTTCGTGCCGAAGGCCCGGCAATGGGTGGATGGCCGCCGCCGGTGGCTTCCGGGCTTGCAGGCCCGGCTATCCGCCGAGGCCGCTCCGCGCATCTGGGTGCATTGTGCCTCCCTCGGCGAGTTTGAGCAGGGCCGCCCGCTGCTCGAAGCCCTGCGCCTGCGCTACCCGCAGCACCGGCTGGTGCTGACGTTCTTTTCGCCCTCGGGCTTCGAGGTGCGCAAGGACTGGCCTGGCGCCGACCACATCCTGTACCTGCCGCTTGACTCGGCCGCCAACGCCCGGGCTTTTGTGGCGACGGTGCGGCCCGAACTGGCTATTTTCGTGAAGTACGAATTCTGGTACCACTACCTGGCCGAACTGAAGCGGCAGCAAGTGCCCACGCTCTGCGTGTCGGCCATTTTCCGGCCCGACCAAGTGTTTTTCAAACCCTGGGGCGGCTTTTTCCGGCGGGTGCTAAGCCAGCTTACGCACATTTTCACCCAGGACCTGTCGTCCGTGGAGCTGCTGCGCGGCATTGGCATCCCCCAGGCCACGGTGGCCGGCGATACCCGCTTTGATACCGTAGTGGCCACGGCCAACGCCCCGGCACGGAACTTACCCGTGGTGGCCGCTTTCACCGCCGATGCGGCCCCGGTGCTGGTGGCTGGCTCGGTGTGGCCGCCCGACGTGGACGTACTTACCCCCAGCCTGCAGCGCTGGGCCAACGAGCTGCGCGTCATTGTAGCTCCGCACGAAATCAACGAGGCCCACCTGCAGCAGGTGGAAGCCACCTTGCCGGGCCGGGTGGTGCGCTACTCCCAGGCCGACGCGACCACCGTGGCCCGGGCCCGCGTGCTGCTCATCGACAACGTGGGCCTGCTGCGCGAGCTGTACCGCGCCGGCGACCTGGGCTACATCGGCGGCGCCTTTGGCAAGGGCCTGCACAACACGCTGGAAGCCGCGGCCTTTGGCCTGCCGCTGCTCTTCGGCCCGCGCTACGAGAAGTTCCGCGAAGCCCGCGACCTGGTGGCCCTGGGCAGCGCGTTCGTGGTAACCTCGGCCGACGAAGTTCAGGCTCGTCTGGAGCCGCTGCTCGCGGAGGCCGCCCTGCGCCACGAGCTGGGCCAGCGGGCCTACGCCTACGTACAGCAGGAAGCCGGGGCCACGGCGCGCATTCTGCGAGAAGTTCAGGAGGATATGAGGGGAGGAATTTAGGGGTTGCCAAGGTACTGTTTGCGACTTTACAACTGCCAAGTACCCGCTTCCTTCCTGCCAGTACAACCTCCTAACTCTTGACCTCTTCAACTTCCACCCTCATACATTAACGCATGACCGGAACCGTCGTCAAATCCACCGGCTCGTGGTACGTGGTGCGCGACCACGCCACCCTGCAGCTGCACCGCTGCCGCCTGCGCGGACGCTTCAAGCACAAAGAGCTGAAGGTGAGCAACCCCCTGGCCGTGGGCGACGTGGTGGAGTTTGCAACCGACCCCGACGGCGACGCCGGCACCGGCGTCATCGACCACATCGAGCCGCGGCGCAACTACATCATCCGCCGCTCGGTGCACAAGACCGAGCACGCCCACATCGTGGCGGCCAACCTGGATCAGGCGCTGCTGATCGTGACGCTGGCCTCGCCCGCTACCTCGTTCGGCTTCATCGACCGGTTTCTGGTGACGGCGGAGGCCTACAGCATTCCGGCGACGCTGATCTTCAATAAAATTGACCTGTACGAGGAAGAGCTGATGGAGTACCTCGGGCAGATTGAGAACATGTACCAGCGCACCGGCTACCCCACCCTGCGCAGCTCGGCGGCTACCGGCGAGGGACTGGCCGACATCGAAGCGCTGCTGCAGGGCAAGACTACTTTGCTTTCGGGACACTCAGGCGTGGGTAAAAGCACACTCATCAATGCCCTGGTGCCGGACCTGGCGTTGAAAACAGCCGAAATCAGCGAGTATTCCGATAAGGGCAAGCACACGACTACCTTCGCCGAAATGCTGGAGGTGCGCCCCGGAACCTACCTCATCGACACGCCGGGCATCAAGGAGTTGGGGTTGGTAGACATGAAAAAGGGGGAGCTGGCCCACTACTTTCCCGAAATGCGCGCCCGCCTGAACCAGTGCCGCTACCACAACTGCCGCCACCTGGAAGAGCCCGGCTGCGCGGTGCGGGAAGCGGTGGAGAAGGGCAAAATTGCGCTGCCGCGCTACGACAGCTACCTGAGCATGCTGGCCGACGAAGACAACCGCCGCTAAGGCGGCGCGCCAAACGACACGCTGGCGGGGCATCCACCCTTGCCGGAGCAACGGAACCAGACGCGCCAGCGCCTTCCGGCACAACCCGCGCCGCATAGCCTGCGAATACACCAGAGCCGCCAGTTCCTCCCGGTTCCCCGTTGTTCGCATGAAATACAACATCGCCTTCCTGGGCCTGGGCCACATGGGCCAGGCCATGGCCACCAACCTGCAGCTGGCCGGCCATTCCCTCGTCGTGTACAACCGCACGCCGGGCAAGACGGAGCGGCTGCACGCCCATGGGGCCCGCGTGGCCGATACGCCCGCCGACGCCGTACGCCAGGCCCAGGTGGTGTTCACCATGGTCACCGACGACGAGGTGCTGCGGGAGCTGACTACCGGCCCGGAGGGGTTTCTGGAGGCGCTGCCGCCGGGGGCCGTGCACGCTTCGTGCAGTACCGTGGCGCCGGGCACCAATGCGGAGCTGGCGCGGGCCCACGAGGAGCACGGTTCGGCCCTGGTAGCGGCGCCGGTTTTCGGCCGGCCCATCGTGGCAGCCAACGGGCAGCTGTGGGTGTGCCTCTCGGGTCCGGCCGCAGCTAAGGCCCTGCTGCTGCCCCTGCTGCCCAGCCTTAGCCAGGGGTCGTTCGACGTAGGCGAAGAAGTAGGGGCGGCCAACGTGGTGAAGCTGTGCGGCAATTTTATGCTGGGGGCGGCCATCGAAGCCATGGCAGAAGCCTTTACGCTGGCGGAGAAAAGCGGTGTGCCGCGGCAGCGGATCTACGACATCATGACCCACACGCTCTTCACCGGCCCGGCCTACCGCACTTACGGCCGCATGATAGCCGACCAGGACTACCAACCCGCCGGCTCTACCCCCTTCCTGCTGCAAAAAGACCTGCTGCTCACGCTGTCGGAAGCCCGGGCCAAAGAGGTGCCCATGCCGGTGGCTCACATCATCCTGGACCACCTGACCGCCACCGTCGCGCGTCACGCCAGCGTCGACGAAGACTGGACGTCCTTTGCCCGCCGCATCTCGGAAGGGGCCGGCCTGCCCCATCGTTGAGGCCTCCATCAGCTGCCCACACGGCCCACTCCACCTGCTGCGCTGAAATGCCTCCGCGCCGCCCCTGTCCCGTACGGGTGCAAGGGCGGCGCGGAGTACCGATGGTCAGCGTTGGCGCGGGTTTGGTTGGTTCCGCCACCTACCGGATTACGGAGCTTGGCTAGTCGTTGGGGGGAAGCAGTACCTTGTCGATAACGTGCAGCACGCCGTTTTTGGATACCACGTCGGGGGTCGTCACGTTCGCGCCGTTCACCGTGATTTGTGTGCCCTGCACGCCGATGGTGACTTTGTGCCCCTCCATGGTGGTCAGCTGCTGCCCGTCGCGCAGGTCCAGGGCCAGCAAGCGGCTCTGGATGACGTGGTAGCCAAGCAGACCGGTGAGCTTGTCCTTGCTTTCGGGCTTGAGCAAGCCGGCCATGGCTCCGTAGGGCAGATTGTTGAAGGCCGCGTTGGAGGGTGCGAAAATGGTATAGGGCCCCTCCCCGCCCAGATTGCCGGCCAACTCCGTCTGCCGGGCGGCCTGCAGCAGCCGGCTCAGATCGGGCGCGGCGGCCACGTTGTCGGCCAGCGTGCGGTCGGGCGTCAGGGTGGCGCTGCCCACTTGCACCCCGCCGCTCTTGCCCATGCGCAGGGAATCGGAGCTGGCGTCCGGGTCGTAGGCCACGGAGTCGACGACGGTAGCGCCGGCTTCGGCGGAGGTTTCGGTTTCGGCGGGCTGCGAGTTGCAGGCGGCCAGCAGCGGCAGCAGGGCCAGCAAAGGCCTCAGACGGTAGTGCATGGGGTACGGATTAGGTAGTAAAGCTACCAGACGCAAGCCCGGCGGGCAAGGTTGGGGCGGCCGCCGCTGCTTTCGGCCGCGCCTCCCAGAATCGGCGCCGCGAAAGACGCGCAAAAAAGCCCGGTCTGCGGGCAGACCGGGCCTCGGCAGTAGCCCTGCGGGGGGCTAATCTGCTTACATCTTGGCGGGCAGCAGCACTTTGTCGACCACGTGGGTCACGCCGTTGCTCGATACCACGTCCGGAATGGTCACCGTGGCGCCGCCCACCATGACCTTACCGCCTTGCATGGACACTTTCAGCTTTTCCCCCTGCACGGTGGTCAGCTCCTGCCCGTCCTGCAGGTCGGCGGCTTTGAGGGCGCCGGGCACTACGTGGTAGGTCAGCACGCTGGTGAGCTTGGCTTTGTTTTCGGGCTTGAGCAAACCGTCGACGGTGCCCGCCGGCAGGGCGGTGAAAGCGTCGTTGGCCGGGGCAAACACGGTGAACGGACCGGTGCCCTTGAGCGTCTCAACCAGGCCAGCCGCTTTCACGGCCGCCACCAGCGTGGTGTGGTCCGTGGAGTTCACGGCGTTGTCGACGATATCCTTGTCGGGCGTCATCATGGCGCCGCCCACCATCACGCCATTGCCGGCTGCGGCACCGGCCGAATCCATCGGTGCCTCGGCCGTGGCCGTAGTCGTTTCGGTGGTCGTCACGTCGGTCGTTTCCGTGGCTTTGTTGTCGCCGCAGCTGCTGAGCGTGGCCGCTACGGCCAGTAAAGCCAGGGCACCGACGGTGAATTGCTTTTTCATGTGCGTAAGAGTTTGGAAAAGGGAAGGTGTGGAGCGTGGCCGGCGGCGGTATGTCGCAAAGCCGCAGGATCATACGAAACTCAACTGTACCCCGGATTCCGAAGCTCCCGTAATAAGCTACTTTTGCACCCGCTTTGGGGGCATTCCCCCTTCCTTCCCATCCGTTTCGTACTCCTTCCATGAAAACTGCCGAAATCCACACCAACAAGGGCGTGATGAAAGTCGAGTTCTTCGAGCAAGATGCTCCGGGCACCGTCAAGAACTTCACCGACCTGGCCCAGCAGGGCTTTTACGACGGGCTGAAATTTCACCGCGTCATCCCGAACTTCGTCATCCAGGGTGGCTGCCCGAACTCGCGCGACGGTGCCAAGGGCACGCCCGGCACCGGCGGCCCCGGCTACAAGATTCCCTGCGAGCTGACCGGCGACAACCAGTACCACGACCGCGGCGTGCTCTCGATGGCCCACGCCGGCCGCAACACGGGCGGTTCGCAGTTCTTTATCTGCCACTCGCGCGACAACACCGCCCACCTCGACCGCAACCACACCGTGTTTGGCAAAGTGGTGGAAGGCCTGGACGTGATTGACCAGATCAAAGCCAACGACACCATCGATAAAATCGTGGTGAAGGAAGCGTAGCCCTCGGGTTACGGCCGCCACAAGCAAACGCCCGGGACCTGCGCAGGTCCCGGGCGTTTGCTTGTGGCGGCCGCCCAACGCGCCGGCCGGAAAACAAAAAGGCCCTCCCGTCGGCACGACGCGGAGGGCTCTTTCACCAGTTGCCTCAAAAGAGTGACTTAATAGCGGACCGCAACCATTCCAACCTTTACGCCCGCTAACACTGGAATTTCGGGGCTACCGCTGGCTAAACAGCCAGCGGTGGCCGGGCTTGTAAGTTTTGTATACCGGGCGCTTCACCCCGTTTTTGTTGAAGCGCGGCCGCACCGGATCGGCAGTGGCCATCGCCCCCAGGCTGGGCAGCAGCAGGGCCACAACGAGAAGAAGGGAAGCGAAGCGGGCGAGTAGCGAAGCGGGCATAACCGGGGCTGACAAAGGCTGAGAGAAGTGGTTCCGGTGGCGTTGCGCCCTGAGAACAAGACAAAGGTGCGCCAGCGCGTTCCTAGTTGGCTCAAGGTTTCGCCCAAAGGATGCCGCGGCTATGCCAACGGCGCGGCGGGCTGGGTAAAAGGCGTTTTCCCTTTCGGTTGCCTAGTTGCCTCCTCCAATTTGCCGGCAGCGCCTACCTTTACTTAGCTGCTGGCTACGCGCTTGGGCCGGCTCACCGCGTTGTCACTTTCCGGATGGGACCGGGGCTACCGGAGCCGGCCTCCGGGCCGGCGCTCAGCCCTGCCTGTCCGGTTTACCCTGCCGCTGAATCCCATGAACCTGCTTTCCTCTGCCCTGTTGCTGGGCGCCGCTGTGGCTTCGTCGCTGACGTTTACGGCCTGCGGCTCCAAGAAAAAAGACCCCGCCGCCCAAGGCGAACTGGCCCTGCAATTCGACCATGTCGTCGGGAGCCGGCCGCTGGTACTGAACACCGACACGTACACCAACGGCGCCGGCAACCCGTTCACGGTCACCACCTTCAACTACTACATTTCCAACATCAGGCTCACCCAAGCCGACGGCACGGAGTGGGCCGAGCCGGAGAGCTACCACCTGATCAAGGAAAACTCCCCGGCCTCGAAAAAACTCACGCTCACCGGCATTCCAGCCGGCGACTACCGCAAGCTCACCTTTACCATCGGCGTCGACAGCGCCCGCAACGTGGCCGGCGCGCAGACCGGGGCGCTGGATCCGCTCAATGACATGTTCTGGACCTGGAACACGGGCTACGTGTACACCAAGCTGGAGGGAACCTCGCCGCAGGCTCCCGGCAACGGCAGCTTGGTGTTCCACGTCGGCGGGTTCCGGTGGCCGAACAACACCATCCGTACCGTGGCCCCGGCCCTGCCCGCCAACACCGTGCTGGCGGTGCGGGCCGGCCGGGCCCCGCAAGTGCACCTGAAGGTGGATGTGCTCAGCATGTTCAACGGCCCGACCGCGGCCCGCACCGTCGATTTCCGCACGCTCTCCAACGTAATGGGCGGCCCCAACGCCAAGCTGCTGGCTGACAACTACGCCACCGGCCTGTTCCGCGTGGAGCACGTGCGCTAACGGCGCGCAGCCGGCGCTACCGACGCCACGTAAAAAAGGCCGCTCTGCTTGCGCAAAGCGGCCTTTGGCGTTGCAATAGGGGGTGTCGGATCGAGGGAATAAGGTTGGTGGCGCGGCGCAGCTTGCTCTTTCGCCGGTCGCGGTAAGAAACCGGTAGGTCGGCCACCGCCAGCGAGGCGTTCAGCGACGCAATTTCGGCGTTGACCACGGCCAAGGCGCCGGCCTTGTCGGTCCCGGCGCGGTCGGCGAATTCCAGGTTGGAAGTACGGTTCTGGTAGCCGTCCAGCTCGGCTTCTTAGTTGGCCAGCACTTGTTCGCACTCGGCGCGGGTGGTGAGCAGGGTTACATCAATGGGCATACGCGTAACAGAATGGTTAAAAAGTGGGAAAACTGATGCGAGAACTATAGTATCCCTGTCAATAAGGCAATTCCGGTAGCCTGTAAATATTTCCGCAGCCGGTTTACCGCTCGTCAGCGGCGGGCAGCCAGCGGGCCAGCGCGGCAGCCTCAGCTTCCAGGGCTTCGGCGCGGGCCGTGAGCAAGTGGTAGCGGACCGTGTACTGGGCGCCGCTGAGCACCTGCGTGGCATCCTCGGCACGCCGCACCAGCCAGCGCCGGGCGCGGGCGTGGTGCACGGCTTCCTCGGCGGTGGGCAGGGCGGGCGGGGCCGCCAACAGGGCGGGCAAGGCCTGCTGCCAGCGCCGGGCCACGCGCAAGGAATCCTGCAGGGCGCCCAGCTCGCGCCGCACCTGGGCCGCGCTGTGCCGACACTCGTCGATGCGGGCGAGCAGCGGCCCCGCCTCGGGCGCAATGGCTGGCGGGGGCTCGGGCGGGGCTACCGGCGGAGCCGACGCGGCCGGAGCGTGGGCTTCGGCCGGCAGCTGCTCCAGCAGCGGCAGCAGGCGCAGCAGCACGGTGGAGGACGGCTGGCGGCGGCCCGCCTCCAGGTGCGAAAGCAGCGACTTGCCCACGCCCAGGTAGTGTCCAAGCTCTTCAAGGGTGAGGCCAAAATACCGGCGTACAGCCGCAACAAAGGAATCGGAACGACGGGAAGGACGGGCCATGCTTGCGAAACCTGTTCAGATGATGTGTCAACAATTATTCAATTAACGAGAAATTATAGACAACAGTTGTAAACAATTAAAAATTCAAGCGTTTATTGTTGACAAGCGCCTTTAAGGTGGCGCGTACCGGCCTACCCAGCAAAAAGCCCCGCGTACCGGCCGGTACGCGGGGCTTTTTGCTGGGTAGGCAGCGGGGCGGCAGCGCCTTAACGTCGCTTGCGCTTCTTCGACGAGAGGTACTCGTCGTCCTCGTCGTCGTCGTCGTCGCCGCCGAAGTTGGGCATGGTAAACATGGAGGAGAACAGGTCCTTGAACTGGGTGCCGCCGGTGAGGCGGTTGCGCGAAATCAGGCTCATCTCGGCCATGCCGTGCAGGGCAAACTCCTGCCAGAACAGCGGGTCTTCGACGAACATCTCGGCCGGCACGCTGCCCTTCACCAGGTCGCGCAGGCCGGGAATGGCTTCCAGGGCGGCGCGGTAGTCGGTTTCGGGGGCGTCGTGGAGCACGTCCACGGTGTGGCTCCCGAACCAATCCTGCACGGGCTTGTAGGGATTGGGCTTGTCCTTCTGCTTCTTGGCCTTTTCGGGGTCGGGGAAGTACTGCAGAAACTGGGTGCGCAGGGCCTTGCCCATGAGCTTCTCGGCCACGATGCCGGCTCCCTCCTGCTCGCCCTCATACACCAGCTCCACCTTGCCGGTGATGGCGGGCACGGCGGCCATGAAATCGGCCACGCGCACGCGGGTGCTCGTCTCGCCATTAATCAGGGCGCGGCGCTCGGCAGCGGCAATGACTTGCTCGTAGGCCGAGATGGTGAGGCGGGCCGACACGCCCGATTTGGCGTCGACGTACTCCGAGCCGCGGGCCTCGATGGCCACCTGCTCCACCAAATCGTGCACGACTTCGTTGCCGGTCACCAGCTGGCGCTGCTGCTCCGTCAGGCGGGCTTCCTGGCGGGTGATGCGTTTGCCGATTTCCAGCGTCTTGGGGTAGTGCGTGATGATCTGCGCGTCGATGCGGTCCTTGAGCGGCGTCACGATGGAGCCGCGGTTGGTGTAGTCCTCGGGGTTGGCGGTGAAGACGAACTGGATGTCGAGCGGCAGGCGCACCTTGAAGCCGCGGATCTGGATGTCGCCTTCCTGCAGGATGTTGAAGAGGGCCACCTGAATGCGCGCCTGCAAGTCGGGCAATTCGTTGATAACGAAGATGCCGCGGTGGGCGCGCGGAATCAGGCCGAAGTGAATCACGCGCTCATCGGAGTACGGCAGCTTCAAGGTGGCCGCCTTGATGGGGTCGGCGTCGCCGATCAGGTCGGCCACCGATACGTCGGGGGTGGCCAGCTTCTCGGTGTAGCGCTCGTCGCGGTGCAGCCAGCTGATGGGCGTATCGTCGCCCTTGTCGGCCAGCAGGTCTACGGCGTAGCGCGAGAGCGGCAGCAGGGGGTCGTCGTTCAGCTCGGAGCCCTGCACCACGGGAATGTACTCGTCGAGCAGGCCCACCAGCTGGCGGGCAATGCGCGTCTTGGCCTGCCCGCGCAAACCCAGCAGGTTGATGTGGTGCATGGAGAGGATGGCCCGCTGCAGGTCGGGAATCACCGTCTCGTCGTAGCCGTGGATGCCGGGAAAGGCGTTTTCGCGGCGTTGTAATTTCTGGATAAGGTTGTCGCGCAGCTCTTCCTTCACGGAGCGCGACCGGTAGCCCGCGGCCTTGAGCTGGCCGAGGGTGGTGATTTGCTGGTGGTTCATCAGGGGCAGATAGGGAGCGGGAGACAGGTCCCGGCCCGTTAAACAGCGAAACCGGGGCGGAGGTTCGTCGGGGCCGGTGGCGCGGACCGGCGCGGTTTGAGAAACCGGCTTCCGAAAAGGGAGTGGTTATGGAGGAGGGCCGTCACGGGAGGGAGCTGTCATCCTGAGCAAAGCGCAGGACCTTATCACGCTGGATAGATTACCATCAAACCGGAGAAGGTCCTTCGCTGCGCGTACGGCAGCTGCAGGATGACAGGTGGTGAGCCGGGACTCAGGACGACACGGCCGAATTACTTGCCTCATCGGCCCTGGCTTACACATGATTATGCGACTGACAGGCGTAGCTGCGGCGGATACTTTTGCGGCTCGCTCCGCTTCCAACCATCCCCTTTTCAGCTATGAAAAAAATCCTCCGAATCGTCGGCTTCGCGGTGGCCGGCGTCATTTTCCTTGTCGCCTGCGCGGCCACGTTTGTGCAGGTGCGCGGCATTCCCAGCTACGACCCACCCCAGCTCCGGTTAGCCCCTGTCGCCTACACCCCGGCCCGCCTGGAACACGGCCGGCGCCTGGCCATGAGCGTCTGTGCCTCCTGCCACCTCGACAAGCAGACCGGCCGGTTGAGCGGGCAGCTGCTGAAGGATATCCCGGCCCAGTTCGGGAAGTTTTACTCGGCCAACATCACCCAGGATAGGCAGCACGGCATAGGCGCCTGGACCGACGCCCAGCTGGTGGCCCTGATCCGCACCGGGCTGGGCCCCGACGGGCGCATTCGCTCGGTGATGCCCAACTTCGCCCGCCTCTCCGACGAGGACGTGCTGAGCATTGTGGCCTTCCTGCGCTCCGCCGACGCGGTGGTGCAGCCGGCGGCCGTGGCCTCGCACGCGCAGGAGCCCAGCTTTTTCGGGAAGGTGCTGGCCAATACCATCATCAAGCCCGCGGCCTTGCCCGCCCGCCCCATTCTGCAGCCGAGCCCCACCGACGCCGTCGCCTTCGGCCGTTACCTCGTCACCTCCCGCTACAAGTGCTACGACTGCCACTCCGGCGACATCCTGAAAACCGACGATCAAACCCCCGAGCACTCCTCCGGCTACCTGGGCGGGGGCTCGGTGCTCCAGGACGCGGCCGGCCACGACATCGTGAGCCGCAATCTGACGCCCGACCCCGAAACCGGCATCGGCGACTGGACGCCCGACCAGTTTACCCAGGCCATGAAGTACGGCCGCTCCCCCAATGGGCCCCTGCGCTACCCCATGCCTAAGTATTCGCTGGTGACCGACGAGGAGGCCCGCGCCATCTACGCCTACCTGCGCACGGTGCCCATTATCCGCAAAGCCACTCCCGAGGACGGGCCGGCGGCCGTGGCGGCGCGCTAGCTGCCAGGGGCACGGTTGAGGTCCTCACATGATCATGCGAGTGACTTGGGTACAAGTTTACCATACTTTTGTCCCACTCTCTTCCGCCTCCCTATTGCCTTCCTGACGCTATGAAAAAAGTATTTCGCATCCTGGGCCTGCTCGTGGCCGGGATAATCTTCCTGGGAGTCGTGGCCGCTACCGCCATCCAGGTCCGCGGCATTCCCAGCTACGACAAGCCGCAGGTGGCCACGCAAAAGATCGTGGCCACGCCGGCGCGCATTGCCCACGGGCAGCGCATCGTCAATGCCATGTGCGCCGATTGCCACCTGGACCGCAGCACCGGCGCGCTGACGGGCAAGCGTATGGACGAATTGCCCCCCGAGTTCGGCAAACTGTACTCGGCCAACATCACGCAGGACAAGCAGCACGGCATCGGCACCTGGACCGACGAGGAATTGGTGGGCCTGCTGCGCACCGGCATCGGGCGCGACGGGCGCTACCGCATCGTGATGCCCAACTTCGTGCACATGTCCGACGAAGACGTGCACAGCGTCATTGCTTACCTGCACTCCAACGACGCGCAGGTGCAGCCCAACCCGACTCCCTCCCACACGCAGGAGCCGTCGTTCTTGGCCAAGACACTGGCCAACACCGTGATGAAACCCCAGCCCATGCCCACCAAAGCGGTGGTGGCGCCCGCCCAAACCGATGCCGTGGCCTACGGCCGCTACCTGGTGGTGGGCCGCTACATGTGCTACGACTGCCACAGCAAGGACTTCAAAACCAACAACGCCCAAGAGCCGGAAAAATCCGGCGGGTACATGGGCGGCGGCAACACGTTTATGACCCCGAACGGCAAGGCCATCGTGAGCCGCAACCTGACGCCCGACCCCGAAACCGGCATCGGCGACTGGACGGAAGCCCAGTTCGTGCAGGCAGTGCGCTTCGGCCAGTCGCCCCACGGGCCGCTGAGCCTGCCCATGCCCAAATTTACCCTCATGGAGGAGAGCGAAGCCAAGGCCATTTACGCCTACCTGCGCACCGTTCCCGTATTAAAGCATGCGACGCCCGAAGACGGCGCCGCCGCCGTGGCTACGCGTTAGGGAAAAACCAGAGGCCCGGCAATGAAAAACGGCCGCCCCAGTCGGGGGCGGCCGTTTTTTTGTGCTACATACTGGTAAACAATGACTTATCTAAGCTTTCCTTCGATTCGGTCCGCGCTGCACAGTGCTAGAGCGACTTGCGGCGGTTGCGCTTGTAATCCTCAAAAATCAGCCCGCCCAGGCCCTTCAGGGAGCTGTAGTAGGCCTTGCCCTGGTTCGTTTCGGTGAACTCGCGCACGAACTGCTGCAGGTACGGGTCGGAGGCAATCATAAAGGTGGTGATGGGAATTTTCAGGCGGCGGGCGGCGGCGGCGAGGTTCAGGGTCTTGTTGACCACTTTGCGGTCGAGGCCGAACGAGTTTTTGTAGTAGCCGCCAGGCTCCTTGAGGCAGGTCGGCTTGCCGTCGGTAATCATGAAGATCTGCTTGTTGGCCGTCTTGCGCTTGCGTAGCAGATCCATGGCCAGCTCCAGCCCAGCTACCGTGTTGGTGTGGTAGGGCCCCACTTGCAGGTAGGGCAAATCCTTCACCTCGATCTGCCAGGCGTCGTTGCCGAACACGATGATGTCGAGAAAGTCTTTGGGGTACTTCTGCTTCACCAGCTCGGCCAGGGCCATGGCCACTTTCTTGGCCGGCGTGATGCGGTCCTCGCCGTAGAGAATCATGGAGTGCGAAATGTCAATCATCAGCACCGTCGAGGTCTGCGTCTTATGCTCGGTGTCGCGCACTTCCAGGTCGCCCTCGGTGAGCAGGTAGTTGCCGTCGAGACCGTGGTTGAGTTGAGCGTTGCGCAGGCTCTCGGTCATTTCGATCTGCTCGATGGTGTCGCCGAACTGGTAGTCGCGCAGGTCGGTGGTCAGCTCGTCGCCTTGCCCGGCGTGCGGGGTGCGGTGGTTGCCCTGGGTGCCGCGCTTGAGCTTGCCGAAGATTTCTTCCAGCGCCGATTTGCGGATCAGTTGCTCCGACTTGGCCGTAATCTTCAGTTCGCCGAGTTGCTGCTCGTTTTCGTCGATGTAGCCCTTTTTCTTCAGGTCCTCGATGAAGTCGCCCATGCCGTACTCGTCGTCGGTCAGGCCGTACTGCTTGTCCAGCTCGTTGAGCCAGGACAGGGCCTCCGCCACGTCGCCCGACGTGATGGTGACCAGCTGCATGAATAGTTTAAAAAGCGTGTCGAAGCCTTTCTCAGGAGACTCTTCGGGCACGTAATCGCGGAAGCGGAAGCCAACAGCCATAGATCAGGAGGAATGGACCCCTAAAACAGGAGTTGCCGGTTTCTGGTTTCTCGTTACTGGTTCATTGCTGGCGCAGCTACATCAAAAAAGGGTTTTGCGGCTTACTTCCAGCAACCAGAAATAAGCCATCAGAAACTTCTGCCCATGAAAGCCATCTGGAACAACGCCGTGCTGGCGGAAAGCAACGACACGGTGGTCGTCGAGAACAACCACTATTTCCCGGCCGATTCGCTGCGACGGGAATACTTCGAGGACAGCATTGCGGGCACCACCTGCCCGTGGAAGGGCCGTGCCAGCTACTATTCAGTGCGCGTGAACGGCCAGCTCAACAAGGATGCCGCGTGGTATTACCCCGAGCCGAAACCGGCGGCCGAAACCATCCGCGGGCGGGTGGCTTTCTGGAAAGGCGTGCAGGTGGTTCCGTAGCAATGTGTAACCCCAGGGGTACGGAAGGCGTTAGTATAGGGAATCGGTAATACTGACCTTCTCTCCACTTCCTTTTCATACCCCCATGAAACCTTTCACCTCGGTATGGCAACTGGGAGCCGCTTCGCTCCTGCTGCTCGCCAGCTGCGACTCGGCCCGCACCGCCACTGACACCTCTTCGGGCACGGCCACGGTAGAAACCACCGTTACCACCCCCGGCGACGTAGCCTTTTCCCGTGACTTGACCCAAGGCGAGTACCGCTTCCAGATTCAATCGAACACACTCGAAAACGGCCAGCAGCTGACCATCAAAACCCGCCGCGGCGATGCACTGGTTACTGATCCGGTACGCTTGAACGTGAAGGGCAACGTGACCGATGCCGTGATGGGCGATCTGAACGGCAACGGCAGCCCCGAGCTGTACGTGTTTACCAGCGGCGGCTCCATGGGCATGGGCGGCGTCGAAGCCTACGAATTCGTCGACAAATCTTTCCGCCCGATTCAGGCCGTACCCAAGCTGAGCAACGACCTGGCTGCCGGCTACAAGGGCGAAGACAAGTACGAAGTGCGCGGCAACCGCCTTGTGCGCACTTTCCCCGTGTACAGCGGCACCGATGCCAGCGCCACGGCTACCGGCCAGTCGCGCTCGGTGGAATACACGCTGAACTCGGACGGTATGCTGATGCCGATGACCCAGCCGGCCAGCAGCACGACGCCGGCCTCCGGCACACCGCCCAAGCCCTAAGCCAACGACCTACTGCCTGATTTGCTTACAAAGCCTGCCTCCCCCGGCGGGCTTTGTTGTTGCCACCCGGCCTGGCCCATGACGTTGCTGCGCAACCTGGCTGTTTCCGGGTCGTTTGTGAAAGCTCCTGGTTGTCCCCCCCGGCCGGGTTGCGTTGCCCCCGGGTTTCTTGCTACTGCCCATGACCACAACACGTTTTTACCTCTACTTAGCCGCCGTGCTGCTGGCCGGCTGTGACTCGCAGCGGAGCGCCACCGAAAGCGCAGCTCCCGTGTCGACGGCCACCAACCCCGCTAATACGGTGAGCTACCAGAAAGACCTGCAGCGCGGCGACTACAGCTTCGCCGTGCAAACCGTAGGCACCGGCAGCCAGCGCCAGCTGATTTGGCGGGCCGAGCGCCTGGGGCGGGAACTGGCCTCGATGACCGACAACCTCGACGGCACGGTGCTCGACGCGGTGGTCACCAACCTGAACAACGACGAATACCCCGAGTTGCTCGTGTTTGTGGCCGATGCCGGCAGCGGCTCCTACGGCCGCCTGCTGGGCTACGAGTTCTTGAGCCGCGGCCGTCGCCCCCTGGCCTTGCCGGCCCTGGAAGGAGCCGCCGCTGAGGGTTACCTCGGCCACGACTCTTTCCGCGTCGATGGGCGCCGCATCATCCGCACCTTCCCCATCTACCGCCCCGATGACCCCAATAGTTCGCCCTCGGGTGGGACCCGTACCGTGGAGTACGAAATGCCCAAGAAAGAGGGCCTGCTGACCGTGGTGGGCCACCGCGACGCCTCCTAACCGGCCCCACCGGCGGGGGCCAGGTGCTGTCAGGCCCGCCGCCGCTATCTTTCAAACACAACGGCCGAGCCCTGGCGGGGCTCGGCCGTTGTGTGTTGGCGCGGTGAGGTGTGGCCGTTCAAAGCAGCCGTTCAGCGCTTAGTCAATCCACTTGAACTTGTACTCCAGCTTGGGCACCGGCATGCGGTCGGCTACGCGGCGCAGGCGGTTGGGCAGGGCCATGATGTACTCCCGGGCTTTCTCGGCCTGGCCGTTGAGGCCGGTAATCTGGTCGATTTTCCAGGTGTTGATGAGGCTTTCCAGGATGTCGGTGTAGTCCTGGCTGGTGTACACGCCCAGGCGCTGCGCCGCATCGGTGAAGTGGCCGAAGGTCTTGCCCATCTCCACGCCCAGCTCGCGCATGTAGTGCGCGGGCATCACGATTTTCTTGCGCATCATGTCCTCGAAGGCCAGCATCATTTCCGACGGGTCGACTTCGAAGATTTTCTCCACGAAGGTCTGGTACACGCGGGCATGACGGGCTTCGTCGCCGGCAATCATGCCGCAGAGCTTGGAGAGGGCGCCGTCGCCGGCTTTGCGGGCCAGCGTGCCCACGCGGCGGTGCGAGAGGTTGGTGGCCGCTTCCTGGTACGAAGTGTACACAAACGCGCGGTACGGGTCGTGGGCAGTGCCCAGATCAAAGCCGTCGGCAATGAGGTACTGGGTGCTGACCTCAAACTCGCGCATGTTCACGCGGCCGCAGAGGTAGAGGTACCGGTTGAGCAGGTCGCCGTGGCGGTTCTCCTCGGCCGTCCACCCCCGGATCCACTGGGCCCAGCCGTTGTCCGGGTCGCGGTTCAGGTTATCAAGTTGGTGAAACCAGGCTTCGTAGTTCGGCAGGGCTTCCTCCGTGATGGTGTCGCCAATGAGCACGGCCAGCAGGTCGTAGCTCAGCTCTTTGGCCCGCTCGCGCAGGGCCTTCACTTCGTCGAAGAAGTTATCGAGGCGCGAATCGGGCAGGAAGTCTGAGGGCTGCCAGCTCTCGTCGACCTTTTTGAGAAAAGAACCCATGTTCTCGCGCAAAAAGACTTCAAGGTGCTGTAGTACTTCCCCGCGGGAAGTCATCGTAGCAATCATGCGGGCTGAAGGAAAATGGTGATGGAGGAAGAACGGAGCAGTCGAGGAAAGGCCAAAAGTAGGCAATTGCCGGGTGGAATGCTTACGGCAGGGGTCCGGTACTTCTTCATACGGAATTCACCGATGAAAAGCTCGGCAGCCAAGCGAATATTATAACTATTCGGACCGGGCGGCGGCGCAGCCAGCGGCGCCGTTAGAATTACCACGCCTGCAAACGCTTCCAGAACCAGTCGGCGTCGGCGGGCGGGGCGTGCTTGCTGGGCGTCAGGTAGACGTTTTCCCAGCGTACCCCGGGCCGGCCGTGCAGGCGGCGCAGGGCCTCGGCCTGGCCGCGGGTGCCGGTAAGCTGCTGCCGCAGCCGGGCCTGGGAGGGGTCGAGCGTGGGCCAGCCGGTCAGGAGCAGCCAGGGCGGGCCGGCTGCGGGCACGTACTGCCGAAAGGGGGACAACGACTTAAACCGTTCTTCCACCCCGATGCCCACCAGCGGGCCAGTCCGGTGGGACGATAGTTCGGCCAGCGCGGCGCGCTGCCACCGCTCCTCGGCCGCCAGCCGCTGGTGCCGGTGCCCAACCTTGAAAGCGTAGAGCACCACCATAGCCCCGACCAGCAGCAAGTGCAGGGTGCGGCCTCGCACAGGCAGGGGCAGCGGCTGGCGCCACAGCGCAGCCGCGTGGGCCACGGTGAGCAGGGTCAGCAGCGGCCCGGCCAGCCGCGGCGGCAGCTTCAGGCCCACCATCAGCCCCAGCAGCAGCAGGCCAACGCCCCACAGGTACAGCCCCTGCTGCCGCCGGGCCGGGGTGGGCAGTTCCCGGCCTAAGGCGAGCAGCAGCGCGTTGATGAGCAGCAGGGCAAAATAGTCGCGCGCCAGCTGCCTCACCCCGCGCAGCGTCTCCGTCGCCCGCGTGACGTCCAGCAGCGGCCTGAACCGGTAGGCGCGAGTGAAGAACGCCTCGTTGACCACCGTGGAGTCGCCAAGCATCCACTCGCCCACCAGCCAAACGCCCAGGCTGTCGGCCGGGGTGCGCGGAGCGGCCAGCTGCCAGCGGTAGTCCAGCACTTCTGACTTGCGAACGTCGAGGCGGCGGTAGCGCGTGGCTTCGGGCGAGCGGGTCAGCTGCACGGCCAAGCCCAGCAGCAGGGCCACGGCCGCGGCGCCGGCCACGACCCGCCCGGCCCCGCGGCCGCCCAGCCACCACGCGGCCGGCGCCACGGCCACCAGCCCCAACCACGCGGCGCTCGGCCGAATGGCCCAGCCAGCCGCAAACAGTAGCAAGCCCAGCGGCAGCACCCAGCGGGCCGCACGCCCTCCGACGCGTTGGGCCATCCAAAGCACCGTAGCCCCGCCCAGCAGCAGCGGCACCCGCACGTAGTTGAACCACTGCACGTGCTCCAGCCCGGCCAGCAGCAGAAAGCCGGCCAGCAGCAGCGCCCGCAGCGGCGGGGTGGTGCGCGGCCGCAGCAGCTCCTCCAGCACGGCCGTGAGCAGCACCAGCGCCAGCCCGAGCAGGCCGTAGAGCAACAAGCCGTACCAAGGCACCGCGGGCCAGTATTGGTAGAGTTGCGCCAGCAGCCAGGCCCAGCCGTGGAAATAGAGGTGTAGGTTGGTGACCGGCGCGGCCGCCGTGCGCCCGCGCAGCAGCAGGGTGATGCTGAAATCGTCGTTGGTCTCGTAGTGGCAGCCGAGCAGCCAGGCCGTCAGCAGCACCAGCCCCACGGGCAAGCCCACCACGCGCAACCAATAGCCAAGCCGGGCCTGCTTCATAGCCCGCAAAGTAAGCCAATCGGCCGCAGCGCGCCGCTGCCGGATTCTTTCCCAATTTCGCCGCTGTGAATTCCTCCGCGCGCCTGCTCCGTCTGCTGCCCACCCTCACGCTGGGGCTGGTAACGCTCATCACCGTGACGTACTTCGTCGGCGCGCACGAGGGCCTGTATGCGCTGGATGATTACTACTACGCCCGCTACGCCCAGCAGCTGCTCGCGGGCACCTTTCACCTCGGGCCCGATCCGCAACGCCTGCTCCACGACCCGTTGCACGAGCGGTGGCTGATCTTCGGGCCGGTCGCGGGCCTCTACGCGCTGCTCGGCATCAATATCTGGAGCACCACGCTCTGGCCCCTGCTGGCCACCCTCGGCTGCCTACTCCTGCTGTGGGCCGCGTACGGCCGGCGCCAGCCTGTGGCAGCCAGCGGGGCCCTTGCACTGCTGGGGCTGCACTACTTCAGCCTGAACCTGACCGCCTACCTCTACCCCGACAACGTGAACATGCTGGCCTGCTTCGCAGCGGCACTGGCGCTGTGGCGGGGGCGGCAGGCGGGCGCCCGGCCGCTGGCTTGGGGCGCAGCGTTTGCCGGGCTGAACTTCGCGGCCCTGCTTTGCAAGGAAACGGTGGTGTACTACGCGCCCTTTTACCTGGGCCTGCTGGTGCTGGATACGCGCCACCGCCGCCACGGCCGGTTCTGGCTGACGGCCGCGGGCGTAGGCGCCGGGCTGCTGACGGTGTACCTGGCCTTCTACCACTGGCAGACCGGCGACGCGCTCTACCGCCTGCACCTAATTGAGCACACCAACGCGGTGCTGCAGGACGGCAACTACCTGCTGGGCAGCCGGGCAGCCCTGCTGCACCGGCTCACCCTGGGCCCGGCGCAGTTTCTGCTGCGCACGGGCCTGGGGCTGGCGGTGCTACTGGCGGTGGGCAGCGCTTGGCCGCCAGCCCCAGCAGCTGAGGTCGCCGACCGGCCGTTCTGGCTGGGGCTGGCTTTCAGCACACTGGCGTTCTACTGGCTCGGCAGCACCTCACTCACGCAGTACAACCCCATCAGCCTGGTGCCGCGCATGCTCACGCCGCTGCTGCCGCCGCTGTGCCTGGCCGCCGGCTTCGGGCTGGCCGACGCGCTGCAATCCGGCCGCCGGCTTTGGCTGTATGCAGCCGCCCTGCTGGTGCTGGCTGCCCTTGACCGCGGCAGCGCCGCCGTGCTGTACGCCGGCGGCGCGCTGGTGCTGGCCGGGCTTGGCCTGCCGCTTACCCAGCGGTGGCTGCCGCCGGGCAGCGGCCGCTACGCCGGCGCGGGGCTGCTGGGCCTGGCGGCGGTGCTGGCCGTGCGGCCTTTGCACTTCGTGCGCAAGCCCAGCGTGTCGGCCCATTTTCCGCAGGCGCGCCTCATCAACCAGCACCTGCAAGGCCCCCGGCCGGGTGTGGTGTTCGTCGATGATTACTTGATCGGCAACTACGATTTCTACTACGGCTTCCGGGTGCCGCCGCGCCTGCGCTTCCGCCGCTACTGGGCCCGCGACTCGGTGCAGCTCGCGCCCGGCGAAGGGGCGTGGCTGCTGCTCAACCGCGCGACGCTGAGCAACCCGGAGCTGACCCGCCAGCTGCTCCGCTACTCCGCCGACAGTGTGCTGCGCTGGTTCCCACGGCGGCGCCTGCTGGCCAAAGACGGCCCGGTGGAACTGTACCAATTGCCTTCGAACTAAGGAGCCCTAGCTGGGCTACGCTCGTTGATCCAGAGCGTGCTAAGTGCCCGGCGCTGACCTAAAGCCATGACCTATTTTCATTAGTATGCATACTATTTAATTTGCTGATATTCACAATTATTACCACACACCACATCAAGCATCATTTCAGCAACCTCGCTCCCAGTCCCATCGCGTAGTCCAGGGGCTTCAGCTGGTCCGTTTGGCGGAGCAGCGCGTACAGCTGCCGGGCTTCGGGGCCCCGGCGGAAGCGCACGGCCTGGCGCAGTTCCCAGCGCAGCCGGGTGGCCAGCGCGGCCCGCTCGGCCGGGGTGCGGCACAGGACCAGGGCCTTTTCACAGATGCGGATGGTGGAGGCCACGTACGGGTCGCCGGGGCGGTAAGCCTTGCGCGACATGGACTGCGGATGCAGGCGCTTTTGGGTCAGCACTTCGTCCTGAAAGCCGAAGTCCCAGGTCCGGGCGGCGCGCACCCACAGGTCGAAGTCCTCGTAGGCCAGCGTCTCGTCGTAACCGCCCAGCTCGTCCAGCATCGTGCGCCGAAACATCATGGTCGGCGTGCTGATAAAGTAGCGACTGAGCACGTCGGCAAACACGTTGCCGGCGGCGGGGCGCGGGTGCGCGGGGCGGCCGGCGGCGTCGCGGCGGAAGTGGAAGCGCACGTGCCCGCCCTGCTCGTCGATCAGGTCGCAGTCGTGGTAAGCCACGCCGCAGCGCGGCCCCTCGGCCTGCATGAAGGCCACCTGCCGGGCCACGCGCTCGGGCCGCAGCACGTCGTCGGTGGCGAAGTCGATGACGAACTCCCCGCGGCTGCGGCGCAGCGCCTCGTTGAAGGCGCGGCAGTTGCCCACGTTGGCCGGCAGCAGCAGCAGGTGCCAGGCGGGGTAGCGGGCGGCGTACGCGCGCAGCCGCGCCGGGCTGTCGTCCGCGCTGGCGTCGTCGACCAGCCATACCTCCAGGTTCGGGTACGTCTGGGCAGCTACTGAGTCGAGGGCGGCCTCCAGGAAGCGGGCGTGGTTGTGGCACAGCGCCACGATGGTCACGAGCGGCAGATCGGATGCGGAAGATGTCGGCAACACGGGCGGGGTGAAACGGGGCGGAAGGCGGCGGGCGGGCTGGGCTGGCCATTTCCGGCCCGGCAGCTTCTGCCCGCTATTCCGCCAACCACGGCCCCGGGCGGGGCTCAGCGGCGGAAGTAGGCCCGAAAGTACAGCGCGCAGGCCAGTAGCAGCACCCCAAAGCGCAGCGCGTGGGCCAGCGTGGCGCCGTACAGCCCGTAGCGCGGCAGCAGCAGCACCAGCAGCCCCGCGTACACCGCGGCCGAGGCCACCTGCACCAGCACGTAGCGCCCTACCCGGGCCTCCGCCATGAGCAGGTACAACAGCGTCCAGCTCAGGAACTTGGCCCAGTCGCCGAGCAGCTGGGGCCCGAGCAGGTCGCGGGCCGCGGCAAAGCGCGCGTCGAAGAGTAGCGGCAGCAGCACGTCGCGCAGCAGCCAGAGCGCCCCGAGGCCCAGGGCCAGCACCCCGGCCAGCAGCCCGAACACCGCCCGCACGAAGCGGCGCCGGGCCGCCGGCTGGCCCGCCAGCGCCGCCAGCCGGGGGTAGAACACGGCGCCCATCACGGCCGAGAAAACCATTGTGTAGTTGTCGGCCAGCTTGGCTACGGCCTGCCACAGGCCGGTTTGGGCGAGGCTGAAGCGCGCAATGAGCAGGTCGCGCACGGCAAAGTCGACGGCCTTGCTGCACAGCAATACGCTCAGCGCCATCAGCAGAAAGCGCCCGAGCCCGAGCACGGCCGGGTGGCTGAGGCGCCCGCGCACCGGGGCCAGCAGCCCCGCCCGGGCGCACACCCAGGCCGCCGGCACCACCGTCAAGCCCTGGGCCAGCAGGTAGGCCAGCAGCACCCGCGGCACCGGCCAGCCAAGCCGCAGCGCGGCGGCTACGGCCAGGGGCCCGAGCACGCTCAGCAGCACCGTGAGGAGCACGTAGGCCCGCAGGCGTTGGGCGGCCAGCAGCACGGCGGCCAGGTACGTGTACGCCGTGAGCAGGGTGATGCCCGCCACCACCCCGGCCACCCAGCCCGGCGTGGGCTCAAACGCCGCCAGCAGAGGACCGCGCAGGGCCGGCAGCGCCAGAAAGCCCAGCAGCAGCACCGCCGCGTTCAGCAGCGCCCCCGTGCCAAACCACAGCCGCCAGCCCGCCGAGCCCGGCCGCCGGGGCGCCAGGTACTTCACGATGCCCACGTGTACCCCGTCGTTGGGCAGGGTCGTGAGCAAGGCCATCAGGTTCTGAAAGTGCGCCAGCAGCGTCAGGCCGCCGGGGCCGCCATACACGGCCAGCAACTTATTGAGCGCCAGGGCCCCGCCGGCCCGGGCCAGCACCGAGGCGCCCGAACCCAGGGAGCCGCGCACGAAGCGCGCCAGCCCGCTTGGGGGCGCGGGCAGCGTAACGGTGGCATCGTCTTCGGCAGCGGGCAGGCTCATGCAAGGCAGCTAGGGCCGCGCAAGTTACGCGCCGCCGCACGGGCGTCGGCAGAATGCGGGGCGTTACAGCCCGCGCGTGAGCGTCAGCTTGAGGCTGGGCACGCCGCCGAGGTGGCGCTTGAAGCGCAGCAACGACTCGTTCGGGCCGGTGGGCAGGGTGCTCGTGCCCAGATCGAGCAGGCGCAGGCCGCTGGCCCGGCCGAACGCGTGCAGCCCGGCGTTGAGCAGCACCACCGGGCTGAACGCGTTGTAGCGCAGCGGGCTGGCCGGGTAAAAGTTGTAGAGCACGCCGCGCCCGGCCAGCACGGCCACGGTCAGGGCAGCCCAGTCGCCGGCCGCGTCGCGCACCGAAAACAGCAGGTAGTCGCGGGGAAAGTCGCGAAACAGGGCGGTGAGCTGCGCCTCGCTCAGCGACAGCGTCTGCCCCTTCTCTTCGCGGCAGCGGCGCAGAAAGTCGTAGGCCAGTGGCAGCAGCAGGGGCGGCTCCTGCTCGAAGCGCAGGCCGTGCCGCTCGCACTTGTGCAGGCGGCGCCGCTCCGAGGGATGCAGCCCGGCCTCGTAGCTGCGGTCCAGCGGCAGGTACGCGTCGATTTCGGCCAGCTCCACGCGGTAGCCCTGGCGCTGCAGCGCCGCCACCAGCGGCCCGCTCGTGACCGGCTCGTAGGCAAAGGGCGGCAGCCGCAGGCGCAACCGCTCGGCCCCGCCGGCGGCCAAGGCCCGGTGCACGGCGCCGAGCCAGTCGTGGAGTACGGCGGCGGGCAGCGCGGCCGTGAGCAGCTGCGGGCCGCCGAAAGGCGCGGTGCGGGGACTGCCCGCCGTGCCGTCCGGGTGGTGCGCGATGGGCCACCAGGCTACCAGTTGTCTCGTGGCCACATCTTCCAGCACGGCCAGCGTGAGCTCCGAAGCGGCTTGCAGTTGCGCGGGCCGCTGGTAGAGGTACAGCTCGTCGGCCAGCGGCAGCTCCGCGCCCGGCGTCAGCCAGCGCAGCCGGTAACGCCCGTGGCCGGCCGGCAGATCTTGCGGCGGCAAAGCAGCGGAGGGAAGGGCGGAAAAAGAAAAACCGGGCACGGGAAAAACTGCGAAGCGGCGAAAGTACGGCAAAATCAGCCGGGGGCCACCGCTGCCGATCCGGGCCGGCCGCCCCGGCGGCTGTACTTTCTGGCCGCATCTGCGTAGCATTACGCCGCAGTGGGCCCCGGGCCCTTCTATGTTTCGTTACCCATGCCCGATACTACCCCGGAAAGCAGCTCCTTGACGGCCGACCCCGCCGATGCTTCGGCTGCCACCTTGGCCGAAGCCGCCGCCCCGCCCACCGTGGCCGACCACGACGCTACCCGGCAGGCCCGGCTGCAGGGCGTGGGCGCCCGCCCCGGCACGCTCAGCCCTTCGCCCAACTCGCTGAAGCCCCGCCTGTTTCTGATGAGCTACGATACACGCGGTTACGACGAGTGGGAGTTTGAGCGCTACGACGACATGCTCAACGCCTTTCGCAGCCAGCCCGAGCGCCGCCACTGGATCGACGTGCGCGGCTACGGCGACGTGGAGATGATGCAGCGCTTCATCCAGGATTTCGACCTGCACCCGCTGCAGATGGAGGACGTGCTGGGCGACTACCAGCGCGCCAAAGTGGAGGTCTTCGGCGACAACCGCCTGTTTCTGGTCTCGCGCATGACCGAGTTTACCCGCCAGCTCGAAATCGACGACGACCAGCTCAGCCTGTTTACCGGCCCGAACTACGTCCTCTCCTTTCAGGACGACTACGACGACTGCCTCGACACCGTGCGGCAGCGCATCCGCTCCGGCTTCAGCCAGATCAAGCAGCGCCCGCCCCTGTACCTGGCCTACGCCCTCACCGACGTGGTGCTCGACCACTACTACCCCACCATGGCCGCCATCGGCGACTACATCGAGGAGCTGGAAGACGTCATCATCCGCGACCGGCCCACCAAACGGCTGCTGGCGCGCATCCTGCAGATCAAGAAGGACATCGTGCGCTTCCGGCGCCTGGTGTACCCCGAGCGCGACAAGATCATGGAACTGCTGCGCCTGCACGACGACGTGGTGCCCGAAGACATGAAGCTCTTCTTCCGCGACTGCTACGACCACGCCGTGCAGGCCATGGACCTGACGGAAAGCTACCGCGAATCGGTGTCGAGCCTGATCGAGCTGTACATGTCGGAGCAGAGCAACCGCATGAACGAGGTGATGAAGGTGCTCACGATGATCAGCGCCGTGTTCATTCCGCTCAGCTTCGTGGCCGGCGTGTACGGCATGAACTTCTCGCGCGAGCGGCCCGGCGGCGGCACCAACTACCTGAACATGCCCGAGCTATACGACCCGTGGGGCTACCCCACGGTGCTCATCATCATGGCCCTCATTGCCGGCGGCATGCTCATCTACTTCTACAAGAAAGGCTGGTTTAAAAACTAGCCTTCAACAACCTATAGCTTCACCGGCAGGGCCTCGCCCAAAGCTTCCACCACCTGCGCCACCCGGGCCGATACCGGGCCGGTGAGCAGCTGGTACGGAATGCCGAGCAGGTCCAGCTGCATCAGGATCATGCCTTGCTGCAGGGCCTGCTGCGCGGCGTCGGCGCGGGTGCCGTCCTGCACAAACGGGAAGTCCGGGGCGCACACAAAGGTGTGCGCGTAGCGCCGGCGGCAGTCGGCGGCCAGGGCCAGCAGCTCCGGCGCGGCGCGCCCGAAGCCGGCGTAGCTGTACCACAGCGTCGTCACGGCGTTGGTGTCGCAGATGAGCCAGTGCCGGGCCTGCGCGAGGGCCGCGTCCTCCAGGGCGCGGTGGCGGCGGGCAATCAGCAGCAGGTCGTCGAAGTCGAGCCGGCCAGCCTTTTCCTCCCAGCGCGTGCGGCCGTACTCCGGCGCCCAGGCGGTGTGCAGCGCCTGGGCCAGGGCCTCGGCCAGCGTCGACTTGCCGGTGCTTTCGGCCCCGAGCAGCACCACGCGCTGCAGGTACTCGGCGGAGCGGAAATGCGCCTGCACCTGCGGCGGCAGCCACCGGGCCTGCCCGTACACATCGGCCCGCAGCTGGGTGCCGGAAATCGGCAGAACGCTACGTGCCGCGTCCACCATCACGTGCTTGGCGCCGAGGTGCGCGGCAAAGCCTGGCCCGTACGATTCGCTGCTGAATACTACGTCGATGCACAGGTTCAGCTCCAGCAGCAGTTGACGCACAAATTCCCGGTGCGCGTAGTCCGGTGCGTCGTTGGGCGGCAGCTGCGGGTACTCCGCCTTGGTCAGGGCCCGCACGTGCAGCCGCGTGCGGCCGATGCGGCCGCCGTAGATACGTCGCAGCCAGCCGGCGCGCACGGGGGCCGGCAGGCGGGGCAGGTCGGGCTCGGAGTACACCCACACGTGCAACTCCCCTACCCCCGCGGCGGCCGCTTCAATGAGCCGCTGGTGGCCCAGGTGCAGCGGGGCAAACTTGCCGACCACCAGGCCGGTGGCAAAGACGTCGGAGCTGGGAGCTGCTGCCATGCGCTGTGCGGAAGGAAAGTGAAAGGGCGCGGAACGAAGCCCGGTTTTCGGCTCCGGCTACCGAGGAATGAAGGACCGAGGATGGTCGGGCTGACCAGCAACGTGGCGGCGCAAATGCGGGGCCGCGCAACCGCGCGGGCTCAGTCCATTTTCAGGGTGAGGCGGCGCAGCTCGGTGCCCACCACGCGGTATAGCTGGTAGCTGTCGGCGGTGGCATCGAAGGTCAGGCCCACGGTGGGCGCGTTGCTGTCGAAAGGCTGCCCGCCGACGAGGCGGTAGCGCGAGTCGTAGAGGTAAGCCTTGCCGGGGCCCGTCTCGGTGAGCACCAGCACGCGGCGGCCGTTGCCAAAGTCAAAGAGCTGCGCGGGCTTCTCGGCCGACGTGAGGAAGCGCCGCTCCACCAGGGTGCGGCCGGCCGCGTCGAACACGGTCAGGCGGCCGGCGCCGTCGTCGCGCACCACCACGTAGCCGCGCCCGGCCTGGTCGGTTACGAGGCGGAAGGTGCTGCCGCGGCTCCAGGTGGTCAGGCGGCGGCGCTGCACCACGTCGCCGCCGAGCGTAAAGGACACCAGCTCGGCGTGCTGATTAATCACCGTCAGGCGGGTGCGGCGCAGCGTGGGGCCCGGCTCCACGAAGGCGGCCGCGTGCAGGCGGGCGCCGAGGCTGATGGGAAAGCCCGGCAAGGTGCCCCCGAGCGCGTCGTAGGCGTAGATGTAGCCGTTTTCGAGCAGGCACAGCACCACGTCGCGCCCGCCCACGCGCAGCAGCTGCGGCGGCGCGGCCAGCGCGAAGTCCAGCCGCTTGGGTTGCCAGGCGGGCGGCGCGCCGCCCAGCGCATCAAACAGGAACACGTTGGCGTAGCGGTCGGCCACCAGCAGGCGGGCGGGCTGCCCGTCGGCGGGCGGAGCGCTGCTCAGCGAAGCGGCCTGCACCGTATCGGGCAGGTTAAGGGGGAAGTTGCGCGCCGGGCGGCCCCGCTCACTTAGCAGGTGCACGCGGCCGGGCGTGAGCATCAGGATGCCCGGCCGGCTGCCAAACGCGTTATCCAGCAGCGCCGGCGGCATCAGCAGCGGCCCGCCCAGCGAGTCGGACCAGCCCACGGTGTTGTCGACAGTGATGTAGTGCACGGCGTGGCGCCGGTCCTGCACCAGCACGGGCGCCAGGCGGCCCGCGGCGGCCGGCAGCACCTGGGGCCCTACCGCAGCGAGGCCCGCCTGAAAGTTCAGGCTGCTGCCCGCGCCCCCGGCCGTTTGCCCGCCCGCCACGGCCGGCCCGATGGGCGGGTGGCGCAGCACGAGCTGGGTGTAATACTGCCCGCTGTCGGCCAGCGCGTACTGCAGTGCCACCTGCGGAAAGCGCTGCAGCAGGGCTTCGTTGCGCAGCAGGCCGGCGCGGCGCTCCTCCACCAGGGCCCGCAGCAGCACGTTCCAGCTGTTGCGCGTGTCGAGCACCACACTGAGCTGCGCTACCGGGGTGGCTTCCTCCAGCAGCGCCATCTGGGCCGGCGAGCGGCTCCAGCTTTGCCCAGCCGCCATATCCGTGAGGTAGGTGCGCAGCGCGGAGGCGTCTTCGGCCAGCACGAGGTAGTCGCCCACCTGGGCCGTGGCCCCGGCCGTGCCCGCGGCGACGGGCGCAAACAGCGGCCCGAGCAGGCGCTGCGCCAGCCCGGACAAGCCGCTCTGGTACAGCTGGTAGCTGCCGAACCGCTCGAAGCTGGGGCTGGTACCCGTGGCCCGCCGCAGTTGGCCCAGCCAGCGGGCCGCCTGGGTCGCGTTGCGGGTGCGCACGAGGGCCAGCCGGCCGGGTACCGCCCGCGGCGAGGGGGCCGACAGGTAGCACAGCGCCGCTTCGGTATCGAGCGTAGCTGCTAGGCTGTCGACCAGGACTCGGGCCGCGGTATCGGCCGCGGCAAGTGGGGTGCGCAGCGCGGCCGGAGCGGCGTTCAGGTGTACCAGCACGGCGGTGCGGGTGCTGAGCGCCTCGCCCATGCGCAGACGGCCGGCCCGCTGCCCGCGCAGCCGCTGGTGCAAGGAGCCGGCCGCGCGCTCGGGGTTGGTAAAGCCGTTGAAGAGCACGCGGTTGCCGGTCAGCTTCATGCCCAGCAAGCTTTTATCGCCGAGGCTGGCCAGGTACTCGAAGTCCGGGCGCAGCTCGGGGCGGAAAAAGACGCCCAGGAAGGGCGGCAGCTGGCGGTAGTTGATCAGCAGCGCCGCGTCCACGTCCTGGAGCTTCAGGTAGTCGGTATTGCCGAACTCGGCCGCGATGGAAGGCAGGCCCGGGTGCTCGGTGCGCCGCACCACGGCTTCCACCAAGGCCGCATTGGCACTCATCACCAGCGTATTGCGGTAGTTGAAGTACGTCAGACCGGTGCGGGTGCGCCGCTGCGTGATGGTGATGAGCTGCTCGCCGCGGTAGTCGCGGGTGCTCACCTCGTAGCGCGCGTCGCGGCCCAGGGCTTCGGCCAGGGTGCGGATCTGGCGGTGCTGCCGCACGCTGCTCACGGGCACCTGAAACAGCACGTCGAAGCTGCGCGGCCCGGTGACGTGCACCGACGTCAGCACGGTTTTGCGCCCCAGAAAGCTGAGCACCGAGTTGCGGGTGGTGCCCAGGCTGTCGGCCAGCGCCACCTGCTCCTCCACCTGCTGGAAGTAGCGCAGCGTGGCCAGGTTGTCCCAGAGCTGGGTTTCCTTCAGGCGGCGCACCAGCGTCGGGTGGTCGCGGGTGGCCACCACCAGCGCCGCGTCGTCGGGCACCAGGGCCCAGGGGTCGACGGGGGTACGGGCCACCACGCGGCGGTAGTACACGTACGACGCCAGCGCCGAGAGCAGCAGCAAACCCGAAAGCAAGACCAGTAAGCGGTTTGACATGCAGCGGCAGCGAGGCGGAGGTGGGTGGGCGGCAAAGGTAGCTATTCGGGCGGGCGGCGGAAGAGGTTACCAGCCGGGCGGCGGGTAGCCAGCCAACAGGCGAGCCGAGCAGCCCACACCCGTGACTTACCGCGCTTTATCTGAACGGCTTACCCGCCCCGTGTACCGAGGGCAACCGGCAAAGATGTTTCGGCTTATCGGCTTACAGCGTGGCAAATGGCGCTCCGGATGCCTCATCTGCCAAACCTCCCTGAAAACCGCATCCGGCGCGACCCACTCCTCCCCGTCAGCCAGGCCTGGTGGTTTCGTAGCGTCCCTCCTGCTGAATCCGTACCTTGGGGTCACTATGCTGCGCCCCGCCCGCCTGCTCCTGCCCGCCGCCTGCCTGCTGCTCGCGGCGCTGCCCGCCTGCTTTGAGCTGCGCGAGCCGGAGCCTGCCACGGCGTCCAGCGAGTGGGTGTCGCCGACCAGCATCGACGTGCTGCTCACCAACTTCACCACGGCGGTGCAGCGGCTGAACGCGGCCAACTACGAGCGGTGCTTCGTGCCTACTCGCTACCGCTTTTTCCCGGACCCGACCTCGGCCGGCTCCACCAACGCGGCGCTGTTTGCCAACTGGGGCATCCGCGAAGAGCTGGACTACTTCAACCGCCTGCGCCAGCGCACCCCCGCGACGGCCCAGAACCAACTGCAGCTCTCGGCCCGCCGCGACCAGCTTTACGGCCCCGATTCGGCCGAAGTCTCGGCGCAGTACCAACTCACCTTGGCGCAGACGGACACCGCGTTTCGCATCCGCACGATGGAGGGCAACATCCGCCTGCTGCTGCGCCGCCGCAACAACGAGTGGCAGATAGCGGCCTGGCGCGACCTGGGCACCTCGAGCCGCCCGGTGTGGACCGACGCCAAGAAATATTTTGTGCGGCGCTAACGCCCCAAGGCTCAAACAAAAGGCTGGGGTCCGCGTTTGGCTAGGGAATATAGCGGGCGGCAGTTGCACCATAGCGGGTAACGGTTTAGCTTGCACCCGCTGGCACCCCGCTCACCATGAACCGTTTGCCTCTGTTGCGCACCGCTCGTCGTCCTTGCCCGGCCCGCCCGCGGCGCTGGTGGGTGCTGGGCGCCACGATGGTGGCCACGGCCTGCAACCCCTTCGCCCCCGGCCTCGACGATGAAGCCATCAACCCCGATCAGCTGCTGGGCAACCCCGTGACGGTGCGCGGCTTCTTCGACCGGTTCCGGGCCTCCTACCAGCTGCGCGACTCCACGCTGTACGGGCAGCTGCTCAACCGCAAGTTCACCTTCACGTACCGCGACTTCGCCGCCAACGCCGACCGCTCCTGGAACCGCGACGTGGACGTGACGGCCACCTACAAGCTGTTCCGGGCGGCCCGTTCGGCCAATCTGCAGTGGACGCAGTACATGCCCACCACCGACACGATGTACTCCGATACGCTGGTGTACGTGGAACGGGCCTTTTCCCTGAGCATCGAGCAGCGCGACAACCAGCGCTACGACGGCACGGGCACCGCCCGGCTGGTGCTGGTGCGCAAAAACCGCACGGAGCCCTGGCGCATGCGCAGCTGGTCGGACCGCAGCGAGTTTTAACTTTACCCTGTGATTCATCCGTTGCGCCCGCCCACTTTAGGTTGGCTTGTAGCCGCGTGCCTGCTAGTTGTCATCGAACCAACACCCGCCGCGGCCCAGAGCCCGGCCGCCGTGGCCGAACAACAGTTGCAGGCCAAGAACTACCCAGCTGCTATTGCCTCTTTTTCAGCCCTGCTCGCGCAGGATTCTCTGAACGTTGACTGGAACCTGGGCCGGGCTCGCGCGCGGCGGCTGCAAGGCGATTGGACCGGTGCCATTGCTGATTACTCCCGCGTGCTACGCCTGCATCCCGACAACGTCCGTGCCTGGGCCGGGCGGGGCAAGGCGCGCTCGGCCGGACCCGACCTTGGGCTGGCCCTGGCGGACCTCGACCAGGCCCTTCGCCTGGCTCCCACCGACTACCAGGCCCTCATCGACCGCGGCATCGTGAAAGCGTTGCGCCAAGACAAGCGCGGCAGCCTAGCCGATCTGGACCAGGCCGTGGACCTGGCCCCACTCACAGCGGATGCGTACCTGAACCGCTCGACGGCCTACTACCGGTTTGGCCAACTGCGCAAGGCCTTGCAGGACATCGCCGTGCACGTGGCACAGCATCCTGATGACGCTTTAGGCTATTATAACCGCTCGCAGATCTACCTCAAACTTCGGGAGTATCCCCCGGCCATGCAGGATGTGGATCAGGCCTTGCGCCTGCAACCGGAGGAGTTGGACTACCACCTGGGCAAAGCGGAGGTGTACGGCTTTTCGGGCCGGCTCAGTGAGGCCCTGGCATACCTCGACACCCTTCCAGCCCGGGGCTTCGACGCGGGCACAGTATACCTTGAGCGGGGTCTATGGCACCTCCACTTCGGCTTGACTGACCAGGCCTGCCCGGATTTCCAGCGTGCCGAGGAGTTGGGCAACGTTAAAGCCACTGCCGAGCGGCAGAAGCACTGCCCTTAACCAAACCCGGACTTCCTACTCATTCAGCAGCTCCAGCCCTTGGGCCACTGCTCCCGCAGTGCCCTCTTCTGAATCTACTTCAATCCTCTATCTTCCGGCCCCCATTTCAACTTCCACCTCTCGCATGAGCGAACCACAGGGTCATTTTCAGCGTGCCATCGGGCTGTTCGATGCCGTCATGATTGTCACCGGCAGCATGATCGGCTCCGGTATTTTTATCGTTTCCTCCGACATTGCCCGGCTCGTCGGCTCCACCGGTTGGCTGCTGGTGGTGTGGCTGCTGACCGGCGTCATCACCCTGGCCGGGGCCGTGAGCTACGGCGAGCTGGCTTCCATGTTCCCGAAGGTGGGCGGGCAGTACGTGTACCTGCGCGAGGCCTACAACAAGCTGGTGGCCTTCCTCTACGGTTGGTCCCTCTTCCTGGTCATTCAAACCGGCGTCATCGCCGCCGTGGCGGTGGCCTTTGCCCGCTTCGTGGGCGTGCTGGTGCCGTGGTTCAGCGAGAAGCACGTGCTGTTCGAGGCCGGGCCGGTGCGCTTCACCACCGTCATGCTGCTGGCCATCATCATGCTGGTGGGCCTGACGTGGATTAACTCCCGCGGGGTGCGCGGCGGCAAGCTGATTTCCAACATCTTCGGCTCCACGAAGCTGGTGGCCCTGGCCCTGCTCATCCTGGTGGGCCTCTTCATCGGCGTCAACGAAACGGCCGTGAGCCAGAACTTCAGCGACATGTGGCAGGCTGCCCGCTACGACGCGCAGGGCCAGGCCGTGCCGCTGACGGTGTGGGGCCTGGTGGCCGCCATCGGGCTGGGCATGACCGGTTCCCTGTTCAGCTCCGACGCCTGGAACAACATCGGCTTTTCCGGCGACGAAATCGTGCGGCCCGAGCGCACCATCGTGCTCAGCATGGCCATCGGTACGGGCATCGTCACGGCGCTGTACCTGCTCATCAACCTGGTGTACCTGCTGGTGCTGCCGCTGCACGGCAACCCCAACGCCGCCGAAACCGACGTGCTCGGCCGCGGCATCATGTACGCCGCCAACGACCGGGTGGGCACCGCTGTGGCCCAGAGCATCCTGGGCAACGCCGGCGCCGCCCTCATGGCCGTGCTCATCATGATCAGCACCTTCGGGGCCAACAATTCCATCATTCTCAGCGGCGCCCGCGCCTACTACGCCATGGCTAAGGACGGGCTGTTCTTCCCCGGTCTGGCCCGCCTGAACCGGGCCGGCGTGCCGGGCGTGGCGCTGTGGGCGCAGTGCGCCTGGGCCTGCCTGCTGTGCCTCTCCGGCTCCTACGGCCAGCTGCTCGACTACGTGATGTTCTCGGTAATTCTGTTTTACGTCATCACCATCGTTGGCATCTTCGTGCTGCGCCGCACCCGCCCCGAGGCCCCGCGCCCCTACCGCGCCTGGGGGTACCCGCTGGTGCCGCTGCTGTACGTGGTGCTGGCCTCGGCCTTTTGCCTGATTCTGCTGTTCGACGCCGACAAGGGCCCGCAAGCGCAGTACGGCCTGCTGCTGGTGGCCCTGGGCGTGCCGGTGTACCTGCTGTTCCGCACCCGCTTTGCCGGGTCCGTGCCGCCGCCTTCGCCGCCGAAGTCATAACCACACCGCCGGCCTTGGCCGCACGCAGCAAGGGCCGCCTTCCCCAGTGGAAAGCGGCCCTTGTTCGTTGCGGGAGAAGCAAAAAGGCTAGCGGCGCTTGCGCTTGCTGGTTTCGCTCGGAATCAGCGTCACGTTGTTTTTCTGGCCGCCGCTGGCGCGCATCTCCTGGTCCTGGTAGCCGCCGTAACCGTACACCAGGCTGTTGTCGCCGGCCGGGGCTTCCACGGAGTAGTTCCCGTTCTGGTCGGTGCTGGCAAACTTGCGCGTGCCCTTCACGAACACGGTAGCGCCGGCCAGCGGCTGGCCGTTCTCGTCGAGCACGCGGCCGCTGAACACCACGGTGCGGGGGGCTTCTTCCACGGCCGGCGCGGCCGCGGGGGTGGCCGGCTCGGGCGCCGCGGTTTCTTCGGCCACGGGCGCCGCGGCTACCGCAGCGTTGTTGGTTGCCGTCGAGGCAGTGGCAGTCGTCGTGGTACGGGGGGTAGCTTTCGTTGCTTTCGCAGCGTCTTTGTCCACGCTGGCTTCTTCCGTTGCCGGGGTGGCCACGGGTGCGGCCGCTTCTTCGGTGGCCCGCTCGCCGACCACGCTGGCCCCGGCCAGTTCGAAGCTCGGCATCTGGCCGTTGGCAATGCGCTGGCGGTTGGCTTCGGGCCCGAAGGCCATAGCAACGCCCAGCAGCAGCAGCACGCCGCCGGCAATCAGGCCCAGCTTGCGGTTGCCCGAATCAAGCGAATCCGCGTCGGTTTCGGTGGGCTCGTCGGTCGTAACGGTTTCGTAGTTGTCACTCATAGGTGGGAAGGAGTACGGTAGGGTACTTAAGGAAAATGAAATGGTCGGGAAAGAGAGGAAGTCAGATGGGCGTCGGAGCCGGGCGTTCCGCACTTCGCTCAGTTCGTCCCTAAATATATAACCTTGGCATTATCATATCGTCATATCCGCGTTACAATTCCGTAATAATGAATCCGCCCCGCCACCGGAGGGGTGGCGGGGCGGTGGAGCGGTTCCATGCCAGCAGGCTACTCCTGCACGGGGTTGGAGGGGCCCTGCGGACTTTTAGCGCCGAAGGGCTGCTCGCGGGTGCGCAGGTTCTGCTCGTGGTCCAGTTCGTAGCTGCCCTCCACCTCGTGGCCCGGGCCCTGCTGCTTGCTCGTGTCGGAGCTGTGGTCGTTGCCGCCTTGGGGCTCGGTTTCGCTGCCGCCGATGTGCAGGTTTTCCAGCGGCCCCTTCTGATCGGTGCGCTTGGAGTAGCCGCGGGCGCCGGCGCTGCGGTAGGCCGTCGGGTCCTTGTCGACGTCGGTGTTGTTGTTGATGATCTGCTCGAAGTCCCGCTCGCCCTCCTGCTGCGCATCGCGGCGGGTAGCCGGTTTGTCGCGCTTGATTTGCTCGTTTTCGTCGTTGTGGGTGCCTTCGCTATTGAGGTTGAGAGGAGTAGCCATGATGGGTTGGGCGTAAATGGTTGGTACCAGTGCGTACGCAAGCCGGGCGGTCCGCGTTCGGCTGGCCCAAACCAGCCCGGCCGGAAAACAGTAGGTTTGGCCTGGCGGGGCAACTTCGGCCGCCGGCCGCTGTTTACGCCCTGTTTCCCGGTCCTATGCACTTAGTCATCATCGGCAACGGCATCACGGGCGTGAGCTGCGCCCAAACGCTGCGCCGCCTGCGCCCCGAGGCGCGCATCACCCTTGTTTCGGCCGAAAGTGCGCACCACTTTTCCCGGCCCGCGCTCATGTACCTCTACATGGGGCACCTGCGCTGGCCCGATGTGAAGCCCTACGAAGACTGGTACTGGCGCGAAAACCGCCTGGACCTGGTGCACGACCGCGTCACCCGCCTCGACGTAGCCCGCCGGCAGGTGCACTTGGCCGCCGGCGGCCCCCTCTCCTACGACGCGCTGCTGCTGGCCACCGGCGCCACCACGCGCTACTACGACTGGCCCGGCCAGCACCTGGCTGGCGTGCAGGGGCTGGTGTCCTTGGCCGATGTGGAGCTGATGAGCCAGAATACCCGGGGCGTGCGGCAGGCGGTGGTGGTGGGCGGCGGCCTGATCGGCGTGGAGCTGGCCGAGATGCTTCACGCGCGGCGCATTCCCGTCACCATGCTCGTGCGCGACGCCCACTACTGGGGCTCGGTGCTCCCGGCAGAGGAAGCGGCCCTGGTGGACGCGGAGCTGCGGCGCCACGGCGTGCAGGTGCGCTACCGCACCGAGCTGGCCGCGGCGCTGGGCGACGAAACCGGCCGGGTGCGGGCCGTGCGCACCGCCGCCGGCGAGGAGCTGCCCTGCCAGTGGCTGGGCATTGCCACCGGCGTCACGCCCAACCTGACGCTGACCGCCGGCACGGCCATCGAAACCGACCACGGCATCCTCGTTGATGAGCTGCTGCAAACCTCGGTGCCCGGCGTTTACGCGGCCGGCGACTGCGCGCAGCGCCGCAGTCCGCCGCCCGGCGAGGCCGCCATCGAGCCGCTGTGGTACACCGGCCGCATGCAGGGCGAAACGGTGGCGCACACCATTGCGGGGCAGCCCACGCCCTACCGGCGTGGGCCGTGGTTTAACTCCGCCAAGTTCTTCGACCTCGAATACCAGACCTACGGGCAGGTGCCGCCCCGCCCCGTCGAGGGCCAGGCCAGCTTCTGGTGGCAGCACCCGCAGGGCCGCTGCGGCCTGCGCCTGCAGTACCGCGCCGATGCCACCCAGGCGCTGCTGGGCCTGAACGCGCTGGGCCTGCGCCTGCGCCACGACGTATGCGACGGGTGGCTGCGCGCGGGCACGCCGCTGCCCCAGGTGCTGGAGCAGTTCGGGGCGGCTAACTTCGACCCCGAATTCTTTCCCCAGCACGAGCCGGCCATCGTGGCGGCTTACAACGCACGTTTCCCTGAGCAGCCGCTCACGCTGCGCCGGCGCAAAGGCCTGCTGGCGCGCCTGCTTTCCGTATAACTCCTCATGCCCGAAAAACCCGACTACCGCAAGCTTTACCACCCGGCCGCCTTCAATGCCTGGCAGTACATCGCCTTCACCGGCGTCATCATGACCTTGGGGGCCCAGCTGATTCTGGCCGTCGTCGGCCAGCCCAAGCCCGCAGGTTTTCACTGGCTGTACGTGTGCTGGGCCGCCGTTTTCGTGCTCGGCTCGCTGAGCAACCTCTACGGCAAGCCCGACGAGCACGACCACCATCACCACCACTAAGCCGCCGGCCGCATCGTCGGCAGCTCAGGCGGTGAGTTTGCGCCCGTCGCAAAGCCAGGCGCTCCGCCGGTGCGTACGTTGGCTTCCCTTGCTGCCGCGGCCGGCTTTGGCGGCCGGCCCTCCCCCTTCCATGGCTTCATTCGCAACGTATTCTGACCAGCCGCTGGCGCACCCGACGGTAGCCACCTCCGTTTCCGAGCGCCTCTGGCTCACGCCTGTGGCCCTGGGGCTGCTGGCCCTGGCTGTAGCCGCTGCCGCGCCGGCCGGCCTGCGTGAGCTGGCCTTCTGGCTAGGGCTGGCGCTGCTGAGCGCCGGGGCGCTGGGCTGGAGCTGGCTCGTGTTTGGGCGCGGCCCGGCCGGCGTACGCCACGACTTCCTCTGGGCCCGGGCCAGCACCTCGCGCGGGGCGGTGGCCTGGGTTACAGGCATCGCGCTGACGGGCTTCTACGTGGTGCTGTACTGGTGGCCGGAGTACCTGGAAAACCTTATCCGTCCGCTCGACGGGCTGAGCCAGCTGCTGCGCGGGCGGGCGGCCGATCAGTGGTTTCTCTACGGCACCTTTTACACCCTGGCCATGCTGCTGATGGGCGCGCGGGCCCTGCTCAAATACCGGCATTCGCCCTACCAGCGGGTGCGCACAGCTTCGGTGATGTTCTTTCAGCTGGGTTTTGCGTGGCTGCTGCCGGGCGTACTGCTGGCACTGCAGCAGCCCGAGTTTTACTTCACCTACTTCTGGCCGCTCAAGTACGACTACCTGTTTCCCGGCGGCGTGGGCGCGCTGTTGCAAAACGGCCACCTAGGCGTGTTCATGGTGTTCTGGGGAGCGGTGATGTCGTTCGTGGCCACGCCCGTTCTCACCTACTTCTACGGCAAGCGGTGGTACTGCTCGTGGGTGTGCGGCTGCGGCGGCCTGGCCGAAACCGCCGGCGACCCGTACCGCCACCTCGCCGACAAACGCCGCGAAGCCTGGCGCTACGAGGTAAGCATCGTGTACACGGTGCTCGGCTTTATCATCGTCACCACGGCGCTGCTGTGGCTGAACAGTGCCGCCGGCGGCGCGCTGCTGGGCCGGCTGTCCGATGAGTTTTCGCGCACCTACGGCTTCGTCATCGGCGCCGTCTTCTCGGGCGTGGTGGGCGTGGGCTTCTACCCCATCCTTGGCTCGCGGGTGTGGTGCCGCTACGGCTGCCCGATGGCGGCCTACCTGGGCCTGTTGCAGAAGCACTTCTCCCGCTTCCGCATCACTACCAACGGCGGGCAGTGCATTTCGTGCGGCAACTGCTCCAACGTGTGCGAAATGGGCATCGACGTGAAGCAGTACGCTCAGCGCGGCGAACCCATCATCCGGGCGGCCTGCGTGGGCTGCGGCCTGTGCAGCACGGCCTGCCCGCGCGGGGTGCTGAACCTGGAAAACGGCCCGCGCGAGGGGCGCTACGAGCCCTCGGCCTTCATCCACGCCGAAAGCCTGCGCATCCTGGACTAACAAACCCGACACCTCGCCGACACTACCGGCGTCACCCCGGTGGCGAGGGCACCAACCGGGCCAGTGGCCCGTCGGGTGGCAGCATAGGCTTCAACTCGGCGTACGAAAGCGTAAACGTGCCCTCGGGCTCGGCGGTCTGAATCACGTGCGGCAGGCCGAAGGAATGGTAAAGCGTGAGGCCCTGCCGGGTCACGGCAAAGTCGTCGAAGCGCGGCTCGTGGGGCTCGAAAGCCACCTGCCGGGTGGCCGCGTCCCAGCGCAGGTGCTCCTGCAAGTCGGGCAGCGCGGCCTGCTCCTCGGGGAAGTCCTGCGCAAACGCGCGGATGCGCTCGGCCACGACCCGGCTGATGGCCCTGCGCCAGCGCTGGCGCAGGGCCGTGGTGTCGGCCGGGCGGATCAGGTCGGCCACGCGCAGGCGCCGGCCGGTGCGGGTATCAAAGACCACGCGGCGCGTATTGATGGAGGGGTAAGCGCCGAGAGTTTCGTTGACCAGCAGCAGGGTGAGCAAGCCGGCCTGGTTGAGCTCCACCTCGTAGCGGAGGCTGGTCAGGCCCCGCCCGTCGTTGGTCACGAACTCGCGCCGGCTGCGCTCCACTGCCGGGCGGGCAGCCGCTGCAGCTCCTCGTCGTCGAAACTGGCGGCCACGATGGCTTGGTTGAGGCGGCGGGCCACGGCCGCATCGGGCAGCTGCACCTCGGGCAGCACGAAGCGGCCCTCGGCCTCCGTGCCCCCGGCGGCGCTGACCGCCACAATTTTCACCGGCGCCGCATCCGCCGCCGCCGGAGCCGGGGCAGGTGCCGTGAGCGGCGCCGCGGCAGTGTCGGCCACCTGAGCAGCCGGGGCCGCGGCGGCCGCCTGCTCGGAGCGGGCCGAATCGGGTTGGCAGCTGGTCAGCCAGCAGGCAGCGCCCAGCAAGGCCGTGGCGGGCAATAAGCAGTACGGAAGGCGCATCAACAGCAGGTCAGGGCAGAATAATGTCCCGAAGAGCGGCAGCTAGCGCAGAAAATCCAGCAGCGCGGCGTGAAAAGCCGGGGCGGCCTGCAGGTGCGGAATATGGCCGACGCCGGCTAGCGCTACCAGCTTGCTGCCCTTGATGGCCTTGGCCGTGCGCTGGCCCAGCGCCGGGTACTGGCCCATGCGCTCCGCCACTTTCGGGTCTTTGATCAGCCCCTTACCCACCACCGTGCGGTCCTGCTGCCCGATGACGAGCAGCGTGGGCGCCTGCACCCGGTCGAATTCGTAGCAGACGGGCTGCTGGTAAATCATCTCGTAGGTGAGGGCGCTGGCCACGGCCACGTCCGGGAAGTCGGGGTGGCGCGTCTGGGCGGCCAGCGGCAGCAGCCACTGGTCGTGTACCTGCGGGTACGGGCCGGGGTAGTAGGTCGCGTGGTACTTGCGGATACCCTCCTCGGTGGCCTTCAGCTCGGTGGAAGTGGCCTCCAGCACGCTCTGAAAGGGCACGCCGCGCCGGTAGTCTTCCAGCCCGATGGGGTTTTCGAGCACCAGCTGCTCGGTCTGGGCCGGGTATTCGATGGCAAAGCGCGTGGCCAGCATGCCGCCCATGCTGTGGCCGACAACCACGGCGCGGCGCACGCCCAGGCTGTCGAGCAGCTGCTTCGTATTCCGGGCCAGCTGGTGAAAGGAGTAGTGGATGTTGGGCTTATCGGACTTGCCGAAACCGATCTGGTCGGGCACCACCACGCGGAAGCCGGCCTTGGTCAGGGCCTCCACCGTGCCGCGCCAGTAGGCCCCGAAGAAGTTTTTGCCGTGCAGCAGCACCACAGTCCGGCCGTTGGCCTTGGCGGCGGCGGGCACGTCCATATAGGCCATGCGCACGGCCCGGCCTTCCAGCCGCAGGGGCAGGTAGCTGACGGCAAACGGGTAGTCGTAGCCGTCGAGGGTGGCGTTGAGGGCATTGGGCACGGCCGACTGGGCGGCGGCCGAAAGCGAACTGGTCAGCAGCAGGCAGAGCAGCAGGTAGAGCAAACGGGGCATTCGAACGAAGCTTGGTGCGCCCCGAGTTACGCAGAATACGGGCCGACGGCTGCACACGGCCCTGCGGCTGCCTACGCAATCGGCCGCTGCCCTACCCGTGCGAGCCCGACAACGCACAGCGCCGGCGCTGCCGCCTTACTTTTCTTCGGCCCGGCGCTGCTTGAGCAGCAGCTCGATGGTGCGCGTGTCCTCGTCGCTCCACACCACGCTGCGCACGTCTTCCACCTGCAGCACGGTGTGGCCGTCGGGCTCCCCGAAGGCCGTGTACACCTCTAGCAGCAGCTCGTCGTCGGTGAGGCGCACCACGTAGCCGTAGGGGTCGTTGTTAGAGTTGGTGGTGATGAGCTGCACGAGCTGGTGCACTTCTTGGGCGCGCTGCAGCAGCGCGGGCACGGAGAGGTACTGCTGTTCCAGGCCGTCGGGGGCCGGGGCCACACCAAACACGGCTTCGGGGTTGTGCTCCTTAAACTCAATCAGACGCACGTACTTATCGTCGAAGTGCACCTGCGTGACTTCGTGCAGGCTCAGGCTGCGCACCCCGGTGAGCGTGCCCTGTCGGGTAATGCTGCGCAGCAGCACCACGTCGGGGTTGTGGCTGAGCACGTAGCCCAGGTACATTTCGCCGGCGGCCTGCAAGGCCACCACGCGGCGGCTGCGCTGGGCGCGCTGCAGCAAATCAGTCAGTAAAGCTCCCATTCCAGGTACCAAGGGCACGTAAGGCCGCCGGCCGCAGCGCCGTTGGCTTGCCAATTCAAGGCGCAATCTAGCGAGGCGGCTGCGATTTTGCCGCCGCCAAATGCTCGTGCAGGGCCTGCTCGATGCGGGCCAGGCGCCCGGCCACGGCTTGCTGCACGTCGTCGTTGAAGAAAGCGGCGCCGCCGGTGCGGGCCGCCAGGTAGCGGGCCAGCGTCGAGCTTTCATGCAGGCGGGCCTGCAACTCGGCCTGTGCGCCCGGCCACTGCTCCGGCAGCCCCCCTTCCAGCAGCGCGATGCGCAGCTCGATGGTGAGGCTTACCAAGGCAGCCAGGCGTACCAGCAGGGTCTGCTCGTCCTCGGAGAAAGCGCGGGCTTCGCGGTCAATCACGCAGAGGCTGCCGATGTTGTGCCCGTCGGGCATGCGCAGCACGGCGCCTGCGTAAAAGCGCAACCCGGCCGATTCGGCCACGGCGGGATTGACCAAACTGCAGCGTTCCTGGGCCAGATCGGGAAACACCAGCACGGTTTCTTCCAGCACCGCCGCCGAGCACAGGCTGTCGGCGCGGGCGACGCGCTCCAGGCCGGGCAGCCCGGTGTTGGCCTTGAAAAACACTTCCTCCGCATCCACCAGCGAAATCAGCGAGATGGGCAGGTTGAACAGTTGCGCGGCCAAGGCCACGTAATCGTCGAAAATCGTTTCCGGGGTGGTGTTCAGAATCTGGTACTGACGCAGGGTGCGCAGGCGGGCCAGCTCGTCTTCCGGAATCAGCGAATGGGGTTGAATATAGGGCGGCATGAAAGCAGGTGCGGGACAAAATAAACAACCGGATGCCCTTTTGTGTTTCGTAGCCGGTAGACCAGCCCTGGCCTGAATTGGCAAAGGTAACCCAACCGGACCAAGGCGCCAGGCCGGTACAGGTGCGGGCCGGCCGTGGCCGAGAGAAAACGCTATATTGGAAAGCGGGCCCCTGAGCCGGCACGCGGGCCGCAAAACCGCCGGGGCTAGTACCCGCGTATGTGGCCGCGCCGCCGCGCCCACCGCCGTTGCTGACCGGGTCGCCCGGCGCTTCTCACTTCTAGCCCGTGCCTATGGCCCGACCTGTACTGCGTCCCTACCTGCCCCTGCTGCTGGCCATCGTGGAGGCGGCTGCCCTGGCTTACGTGCTGCGCGCGCTGTCGCGCTTTATCGGGCTGAACAACCTGCTGCCCGCCTGGATGGGCGAGGCCATTCACCAGACGGTGCTGCTCACGGCGTTTTTGGCCACGCTGCTCTTCGAGCAGCCCCGTCCCTCGCGCCGCATGGCCGTGCTGGCCGCCGCCGTGCCGGCCCTGGTCATGAGCTACGACTTCTACATGGCCTTTACCCGGGGCTGGGGCTGGCTGCTGAGCGCGGCCACGGCCTTCGTGTTCGGCTACAGCCTGTACCTGATCCTCGACGAAGAAGCCGAGCTGCAGGCCAGCAACCGCACCGGCCGCTGGCACCGCCGCGTGCTGCAGCGCCGCCGCGACGCCTGAGCGCCGCCGGTTCGACCTTGAATGCTCACCTTTGCGCCCTGATTCGCGCCGCATGCCCCTTTCCACCCCACCTGCTTCGCTTCCCTTCATCGACGTCATCATCCCGGCCCACAACGAAGGCCGCAGCATCGGGCCGGTGCTGGCCGACATTCCTTGGGCGTGGGTGCGCGAAGTCATCGTGGTCGACAACGCCTCCACCGACGACACGGCGGCGGCGGCCCGGGCCGGCGGCGCCACGGTGCTGCGCGAAGACCGCCCCGGCTACGGCTACGCCTGCCTGCGCGGCATGGCCCACTGCTACGCCCGGCCCGCCACGGAGCAGCCCGCCATCATCGTCTTTCTCGATGGCGACTACTCCGATTACCCCGAGCAGCTGCCCGAGCTGGTGCGCCCCATCCTGAACGACGGCGTGGAGCTGGTTATCGGCTCGCGCGCCCTGGGCCAGCGCGAGCCGGGCGCGATGCTGCCCCAGCAGATTTTTGGCAACTGGCTGGCCACGACACTGCTGCGCCAGCTGTACGGCGCCCGCTTCACCGACCTGGGGCCCTTCCGCGCCATCCGGGCCGAAGCCCTGCGCCGCCTCGACATGCAGGACCAGACCTACGGCTGGACGGTGGAGATGCAGCTCAAGGCAGCCCGGCTCGGCCTGCGCAGCACCGAAGTGCCGGTGCGCTACCGCCGCCGCATCGGCTTCTCGAAGATTTCGGGCACGGTGAAGGGCACGCTGGGGGCCGGCTACAAGATTCTGTGGACGATTTTCCGCTACGCCCGGCGCTAGCCGCGGCCACCCGGCGGTGCTTACTTTTGCATTCTTGACGACCCCATCTTCACCGGCTGCCTGCACATGCTAGGGCTAGAAATGCTGCTTCTGGTCCTCTACGGGCTGTGCCTGCTGTTCGTGCTGGCCTTCAGCCTCACGCAGTGGCGCCTCACCCGCCTGGCCCGCCGCGCCTTCCGCGCTGCCGAAGCGCCGGCGCCAGCCCCTCCGCCGGCCGACGCGGCCTGGCCGCGCGTGACCGTGCAGCTGCCCGTTTATAACGAGCTGAACGTGGTGGAGCGCATCATCGACGCGGCGGCGGCGCTGGACTACCCGGCCGGCCGCCTGCAGATCCAGGTACTCGACGACTCCACCGACGAAAGCGTGGCCCTGGCCGCCGCCCGCGTGGCTTACCACCGCGCCCGCGGGCTCGACATCGAGCACGTGCGCCGCCCCGACCGCCAGGGGTACAAGGCCGGCGCGCTGGCCCACGGCCTGGCCTCGGCGACCGGGGAGCTGGTGGCCATCTTCGATGCGGACTTTGTGCCCGCGCCCGATTTTCTGCGCCGCACCGTACCGTATTTCCTGCCCGATGAGCGCCTGGGCGTGGTGCAGACGCGCTGGGGCCACTTGAACGAAGAATACTCCCTGCTGACCGAACTGCAGGCCTTCGGGCTGAACGCGCACTTCCTGGTGGAGCAGGTCGGGCGCAACGCCGGCCACCACTTCATCAACTTCAACGGCACCGGCGGCGTGTGGCGGCGCCGCTGCATCGACGACGCGGGCGGCTGGCAGGCCGACACGCTCACCGAAGACCTGGACCTGAGCTACCGCGCCCAGCTGGCCGGCTGGCACTTCCGCTACCTGCCCCACGTGGTGGCCCCGGCCGAGCTGCCCGCCCAGATGGACGCGCTCCGCTCGCAGCAGCACCGCTGGAACAAGGGCGGCGCCGAAACGGCCCGCAAGCACCTGCGCCGGGTGTGGGCCTCCCCCACGCTGGGCTTCGCCTCCAAGCTCTACGCCACTTTTCACCTGCTCAACAGCACCGTGTTCGTAGCCGTGCTGCTCATGGGCCTGCTCAGCGTGCCGCTGCTGGTGGTGCAAACGCGCACGCCGGAGCTGCGCTGGGTGTTTCGGCTGGCGGGCCTTTCCGTGCTCAGCCTCGCGCCGCTGGTGGCGTACTACCACGCCGCCTGGCGCCGGAGCGGCGGGCGCGGCGCGGGCCTGCGCTTCGCCCCGAAAATGCTCCTGTTCCTGTCCATGTCGATGGGCCTCTCGCTGCACAACGCCTGGGCGGTGCTCACCGGCCTGGCCGGGCAGCTTACGCCCTTCGTGCGCACGCCCAAGTCGGGGCTGGTGCGCCGCGGCGCGGCCGCCGGGTCGCGCTGGCGGCGCTACCGCACGGGCTCGGTTAGCGGCCAAACGGTGCTGGAGGCGCTGCTGGCGCTGTACTTCGCCGCGGGCATCGGGCTGGCGTTTCGCTACGACAATTACGGGCTGCTGCCCTTCCACGTGCTGCTCGCCGCCGGCTACGCGGCGGTGGTGTATTACAGCGTGCGCCACGCCCGGCAGGCATGAGCACGCCGCGCCACCGGTGGCTGCTGGGCGCGGCGGCTCTGCTGCTGGCCGCTACGCAGTTTGCCCTGGCCTACAGCACTCCGCGCACCGCCACGGCGCAGCTGCTGACGCTGTTTGGAGTGGGGGCATTGGCCTACGCCCTATTGCTGCGCCTGCGCCTGCCCTGGCGCGTCGGCCTGGGCCTGGCCCTGCTGCTACGGCTGCTCTGGCTGCCGGCCACCCCGCCCCTCTCCGACGACTACCACCGCTTCCGCTGGGACGGGGCGCTGGTCGCCGCCGGCGAAAACCCGTTTCTGCACCGCCCCGATGAGTACCGGGCGGGGGGCGGCGCGCTGCCCGGCCCCCCGGCCCTCACGCCGCAGCTCTACCAGCGGCTGAATTCGCCCCACTACTATTCGGTGTACCCGCCAGTGTGCCAGGCCCTGTTTGGGTTGGCCGCGGGGCATTTCCCGGGCTCCGAGCAGGGGCAGATTGTCGCGTTGCGCCTGGCCCTGCTGCTGGCCGAAGCGACGACGGCGCTGCTGCTCGTGCTATTGCTTCGCCGGTTCGGCCTCCCCCCGGAACGCGCTCTGGTATACCTGCTGCACCCGCTGGTGGTGGCTGAGCTGGTCGGCAACCTGCACTTCGAAGCCCTGGTGATTAGCGGCATGCTGGCCGCCTGCTGGCTGCTGGTGCGCGGCCGAGCGCTGAGCGCGGCCGCCCCGCTGGCCCTGGCCGTGGCCACCAAGCTCACGCCCCTGCTGCTGCTGCCGTTGCTGCTGCGGCGCCTGGGCTGGTGGCGCGCCGTAGCTGTGGGCGCGGCCGTGCTGCTGTTGCTTGGGCTGAGCTTCGCGCCTTTTGCCTCGGCCGCGCTGCTAACCAACATCGGCCGCAGCCTCGACCTGTACTTTCACTCCTTCGAGTTCAACGCCAGCGTGTACTACCTGCTGCGCGCCGCCGGGTACTGGCTGAGTGGCTACAACGAAATTGCCCGCCTGGGCACCTTCCTGGCCATGGGCGCAGCGGTGGGCATTCTGACCTTGGCCGCCCTGGAAAAACAACCGACGCCCGCGGCGCTGCCGCGCGCCGCGCTGCTGGCTTTTTCGCTCTACTACCTGCTGGCTACCACCGTGCACCCTTGGTACCTCGCGCCGCTGGTGGCGCTGAGCTGCTGCACGGGCTGGCGCTACCCGGCCGTCTGGGCGGCCCTGGCTCCGTTGTCGTACGCGGCTTACCGCACGGCCGCCTACCAGGAGGATTTGCGGCTGGTGGCGCTGGAGTATTTGGGCGTGGCCGCGGCGGTGGCGTGGGATTGGCGGCGGGCCGGGCATCAGCCAGCGGCAGCCGCCAGTTCTTAATAATCACCCCGGCGGCAGCATGGCCACGTCCGCCATTTGAACCAGGCCATTGCTGGGCTATGACTTAGGCCGTTAAGCTAACGCTCCTTAATGCTGCCAATAAGCGAACCGGCGCTCCGTTTTCAGCAGCAGCTTGCGGCCGTCCCAAGCCGTGTGGCGCAGCAGCAAGTGCGGGTAGTGCTGATCAAACCAGTACACATTGTCCTTGCCGCGCTCCAGGCGCACGGTCACGCGCCAGGCCGGGCGCGGGGCTTCGCCGAGGGCAGCGCGGGCCACGCGGAACTCGGCGCGGTAGAGCTTGGGCTGACCGGCTTTGCTGGTTTGCTGGGTTTCGAGGACGTTGGCCTCGAACAGCGGCTCGTCGTTGAAGCGCAGGCTGCGCAGCGTGTACGGCAGGGCATCTTCCAGCAGCATGTCGCGCTGCACGTCCACCTGATTCACGCCCTGCCCGTCCCAGTAGGAGTTGTAGCTGAGCTTGTAGAGGCCGCCGGCTTCGGTCAGGGCCTTGAAGGTATTGCCGCACCACTCCTGCGAAGAGGTCGTCATCTTGTGCACCTGCAGCGGCTGCTCGCGCCGGAAAAACAGCGACGTGAGGTAGTGGTACGGGTAGTTGTCGGTCGGAATCTGGCAGAACTCGTTGACCTTCATCACCGCGAACAGGTCGGGGCGCTGGTAGTCGTCGGTCTTCACGTTGTAAGCCTGGTTGAAGTCCTCCTTTACCGTGATGATGGTCATCTCGTAGGGGCGGGGCCGCTGGTACACCACCCGCTCGGCCGCGTAGGTAGCCACTTCGGCCAGACCATCATCCCACAGCTTGCTCTGCGCCCAGCCGGCGTCGAAGTGCTGCTGGATACCCGCCAGGGCCGAAATCGGCGCGCCGGTCTGCTCGGGCGCCGAGGGCGGGGAGCAGGCAGCAAGGAACAGCACGGACGAGGCGGCCAGCAGGCGCGGCGCGGCAGAACGCAGCATAGACAAACGAAGCTTGGGGCAACAGAAAGGCCAAAGGTAGCGCCCGCGGCCCCTACCCCGCGCTTTGCTGCCAGGCGCGCCAGTCGGCGGCGGTGTCCACGTCGCGCAGGGTGGGCAGCTGGGCTACCGCCAGGTGTTGCCGGGCGGCAATGGCCAAGGTGTCGCGCAGCACCGCCTCGGTGCTCCAGGCAATGCCCGCGAACAGGGCCGGCTGCGGGGCGCGCAGGCCCAGCAGGTAGTAGCCGCCGTCGTGGGCCGGCCCCAGCACCACGTCGTGGGTGTGCAGTTCCTGAAAGGCCCGCTCCAGCAGCGCGGTGCTCAGCCCTGGGCAATCGGTGCCGATGATGACCACCCGCTGGGCGCCCCCCGCAAAAGCGTCTTCGAAAGCGTGAGCCATGCGCTGGCCCAAATCGGCCGCGGCGGGCTGCACGCGCTGCGGTACGCCGGGCCACAGCGGGCCGGCCGCGGGCGGAGGCGGGGCCGCCAGCCAGAGGGTGCGACCGGCCGTGAGGGGCCGCACCGCCGCTTGGGTATGGTAGAGCAGCTGCCGGTAGGCGGCCAGGGCAGCATCGGGGCCCAGCTCGGCGGCCAGGCGCGTTTTCACTCTTCCCAGCTCGGGGTAGCGGGCAAAGATGAGCAGGTGGTCTGGTTTCAACGGGGTAATCTGGTTGCGCAGGCTGATGAGCCGATGGCGGTAAAGAGGCACAACGGACTGGCACGCCAGCACGAGCTCCTGCTCCGAATCAGCCCGTTAGTGGTAGGCTTTTTCGCCCCGGGTAAGCCAGGCTCCCCAGAGCGCCGAGTACGGGTGCACGCGCTGGGTGGCCCCGCGGGCGTCGACCAGCGGCCGGGCTTCGTTGGCCCACTGGAAAAGGCCGCCGTAGAGGTTGCGCACGTCGCGGAAGCCCAGGGCGCGGAGCTGCTCGCCGATGCGCTCGGAGCGCACCCCCACCGAGCAATACACCACCACGGGCTGCTCGCGGGGCAGGTCGCGCACGGCGGCGGCCGAAAAGGCGTCGTAGTCCACCAGGCGCGCCCCGGCCAGGTGGCTCACGTTGTACTCGGCCGGGGTACGGGTGTCGAGCACCGTCAGGGCGGGCCGCTGCCGGCGCAGGCGCGCCAGCTCCTCGGCCGACAGCGTCGGTACGGAGCCTTTGTAGAGGGTTTTGAGCAGCGTAGCGTAGGCCGGCGAAACGCCCGCGGGCGTCGTCGGCTGGGCCGAGCCGCAGCCCACCAGGGCCAGCAGCGCAGACCACATCAGCAACAGTCGTTTCAAGGTTGGTTGATGATTGTTAATGGCTGATTGTTGAATTGTTGGTTGTTTTTTTGGACGAGTGAACGTCTAGCAATCATTCATTAACAATTAACCATTCAACAATCAGCCATCAACTATACACTACACCGTGGCGCCGCCGCAGCTGGAGCCGGCCCCGGCCGTGCAGCCGTAGCAGTGCTGGTTGAGCACGATGCTGCGCTCGTTGAGCCGGGCCAGGTTGAAGTCGCGGATGTGCTGCGGGGCGCGGGCCTCCACGGGCAGCTCCAGCATCTGGTTGAAGTCGCAATCGTACAGGCCCCCATCCCAGCTCACCGACAGCGTGCTGCGGCACATCACGTTGGCCGCGGCCACCGGGTTGTAGCCCTGCACCAGCTTGTCCATGTAGGCAGCGTAGTTGCCGCTTTCCACCAGGTAATCGAGGAAGCGGCTGACGGGCAGGTTGGTGATGGTCAGCAGCCCGTTGAACTCCACGCCGTGCTCCCGGCGCAGGCGCTGCTTGAAGTCGCGCTCCAGCCCGGCCTGCGAGCCGGGCAGAAAGGCGCCCGAAGGATTGTACACCAAGTCTAGGACCAGCCCGCTGCCCTCCTGTCCGTAGCCAACGGCGTTGAGCATCTTCAGGGCCCGGATGCTGCGCTCGAACACGCCTTCGCCGCGCTGCGCGTCGGTGCGGCCGGCCGAAAAGTGCGGCAGCGACGACACCACCCGCACCCCGTGCCGGGCGAAGAACGCCGGCAGGTCGTGGTACTTCTTGTTGGCCACGATGATGGTCAGGTTGCAGCGCACGATGAGCTGCCGGCCCAGGGCCGCTACCTGCTCCACCAGCCAGCGAAAGTCCGGGTTCATCTCCGGCGCGCCGCCCGTCAAGTCCACCACCTGCATGTCGGGGGCCAGGCGCAGGGCCTGCAGGCACTGCTCCATGGTTTCGCGGGTCATGATTTCGGTGCGGTCGGGCCCGGCGTCGACGTGGCAATGCTTGCAGGTCTGGTTGCACATCTTGCCCACGTTCAGCTGCAGGGTGCTGATGCCGGTGGGGCGCAGCGGCAGCAGGCCGGTTTCGCGCAGCTTGGCGCCAAAGGCCGGCCAGGCCTGCCCGCTCGTCTGCGCCGCGTTGAGCACGGTAAGCTGGTAACCGGTGTCGGCCAAAGGATGCTGCTGGGCGTGAAGGCTTTTCATGGGGTCGGAATGGGCGGAATATGGATAATGTGGAAATGGGAGAAATGATTTCCGTCGGCTTCGTGACCGGTCAGTTTTTCACAGTGCCACATTGCCCACATTCTTCCACATTACATAGAAAGCTCCTTGGCTTTGTTCATCATCTGCACGCCGTGCACGAGCACCGCGCCGCCTTTGATGGCGGCCGCCACGTGCACGGCTTCCATCATCTGGGCTTCGTCGGCTCCTTTCTGCAGCGAGTCGGTGGTGTAGGCATCGATGCAGTACGGGCACTGCACGGCGTGGGCCACGGCCAGGGCAATCAGGGCTTTTTCGCGCTCCGTGAGGGCGCCTTCCTTGAATACCTCGCCGTAGTAGTCGAAGAACTTACGGCCCGCTTCGGCTTGCCACTCGGTGATGTTGCCAAACTTAGCCAGGTCGGCGGGGTTGTAGTAGGTGCTCTTTTCCATATCGGGGTCAACAAACGAAGGGACGGGCGGTTTGGATTCGGGGGCGGCCGCCGGCTGATGCCGGCTGAAGCGCTACTCCGGGCGGCGCTGCACCCGGATGTGCACGTGCCGGCCGTCGTCGCGGGTGGTGGGCTCGATGCTGATGCGCTCGGCCTCGTCGAAGTACACGGCCAATCCGCGGACAATGCCCACGGCCAGCGGCCCCATCCGGCGGGCCGACACGTACTCGACCACCACTTCGTCGGGGCCGGTACGACGCACGTCGAGCACGGGCGGGGCGTTTTCCTCGTGTTCCTGGCGCACGCGGCGGTGCATTACGTTTTCGGTGTGCTCGAGCATTTCCAGGGTGCGCCAACTGGGGTTCAGCAGCTTGCCGTACATGTACAGCAGGTCGGGCACGAGGTACTCGCCAAACTTTTCCTGCAGCTCCGCCGCCGGAATGCCGGTCATCTCGGCGGCCGTGCCCACCAGCGCAAACATCTGCTCGTCGGGGTACACGTGCTTGTGGTCGAAGTCGGCGGGGCCGATGCCGGCAGCTTCCACGAGGCGAATCCAGGTGCTGTGGTCGTACTGCGTCTGAACGTAACGCTTCAGCAGCGTAAAGATGGTGCCGTGCATAGAGAGATGAAAAGGTAAAAATGCGCAATTGCGCGAAGAGTACGGGCCACCTGGGTTGGCGGCGCGGTGCAGCCCGCGCGGGTCTGCTGTGTTTTTGCCGCTACCTTGCCTGCCGCAAGCGTTTTCCACCAACTCCGTTTATGACCCCACGTTACGCCCGCACCCTGCTGCTGGGTTTTGCCGCCGCGGGCACGCTGGCCGCCGCCAGTTGCCAGCGCAAGTCCGACCGCGACGCGGCCCAGACTTCGGCCGCCGACACCGGCTTCGACCGCTACAAGGAGCGGTTCATCGATTCGCTCTGGTACTACAACCCCGGCTGGGCCTCTTCGCAGGGCTTCCACAAGTACGACGCCGTGCTGGTGCTGCCCACCGCCGGGCGCCGGCAGGTGGAAAATCAGGCCGCTGCCCGCGGCCTGCAGGAGCTGCAGGGTTTCCGGTTCGAGGAGCTATCGGCCCACAACCAAACCGACTACCTGCTGATGGTGAACCAGCTGCGCTCGACGCGCTGGTACAACGACACGCTGCGCAGCTGGGAGTGGAATCCGGCCCAGTACAACCTGAGCGAGCCGGTGGCCGAAATCCTCAACGGGCGCTACCAGCCGCTGGCCCAGCGCCTGCGCAGCATCTCGGCCAAAATCAACCGCGCCACCGAGTATTACGCGGCCGCCGAAAACAACCTCCAGAACCCCACCCGGGAGCACCTGGAGCTGGCCATCCTGCAAAACCGCGGCGGGCTGGAAGTCTTCGGGCAGCCCCTGCGCGACTCGGTGGCCAAGGCCGATCTGACGGCGCGCGAAAAAACCGAGCTGCTCGCTCGCATTGAAACCACCCGCGACGCCATCCAGGATTACGTCCGCTTCCTCGACGAGGAGCTGCGCCCGCAAGCCAAGCGCAGCTTCCGCATCGGCCAGAAGCTCTTCGACCAGAAATTCCGCTACGACATCGTGGCCAACGCCTCGGCCGACGAGGTGTACCAGAAAGCCCAGCGCCACAAGCAGGAGCTGCTGGCCGACATGGCCGTGCGCGCCACCCGCCTCTGGCCCAAGTACCTGCCGGGCCAGCCGCTGCCCGCCGACACGCTCACCCGCATCCGGGAAGTGATTACGAAGCTCTCGGCCACGCACACCACGCCGCAGGGCTTCGTGGCGGCGGTGCGGGCCCAGATTCCCGAGCTGGTGCGGTTCGTCGACGACAAGAAACTGCTCACCCAGGACCCCTCCAAGCCGCTGGTGGTGCGCGAAACGCCGCTGTACATGCGCGGCTCGGGTGCCGGGGCGTCGGTGTCGGCGCCGGGGCCGTACGACAAGGGGGCCGATACGTACTACAACGTGGAGCCGCTCGACGGCGTGCCGGCGGCGCAGGCCGAAAGCTACCTGCGTGAGTACAACCAGTACACGCTGCAGATCCTGAACATTCACGAGGCCATTCCGGGCCACTACACCCAGCTGGTGTACGCCAACCGCTCCCCCAGCATCATCAAGGCGGTGCTCGGCAACGGGGCCATGATCGAGGGCTGGGCCGTGTACGCCGAGCGCATGATGCTGGAAAGCGGCTACGCCGGCGGCACCGACGAAATCTGGCTGATGTGGGACAAGTGGAACATGCGCGTGACACTGAACACCATCCTCGACCACCTCGTGCACACGGGCAATATTTCGGAGGCCGAAGCGGTGCGGCTGCTGCAGCGCGACGGTTTCCAGGAAGAGGCCGAAGCCCGCAACAAGTGGCGCCGCGCCACCCTCAGCCAAGTGCAGCTCAGCTCCTACTTCACCGGCTACACCGAGATTTACGACCTGCGGGAAGAGCTGAAAAAGAAGCAGGGCGAGAAGTTCGACCTGAAGACTTTCAACGAGCAGTTTCTGAGCTACGGCAGCGCCCCGGTAAAGTACATCCGGCAGATGATGCTGCGCTAACGCCGCACTGCCCATTGCCTCAGCGGCCTTGCCGCCTGGACAGCTCTGCTCAGCGCCCCGGCGCAATGTTTTCTCTACCGCCCGCCGTGCCGAGCCAAATCGGAGCACGGCGGGCGGTAGGCTTTGGCGGCACCCGCGGCGGGCCCGTGCCGCGAGAACGGCCCGCGACTCGGGCCGAGCCACATCAATCAAACTTTCGTACCACAGGCGTCCTTTCTGCTCTAGCCCCCGCCCGTTCCCATGAAAGAAGCTGACCGCCTGCGCGTAATCGATACCGACGACGAGGGGCTGCGCCACCTGACCCACGACCACCTGAAGGTGTTTGCCAAGTTCACCTCCGAAAACTGCCCCACCTGCGAAACCCTGGCTCCGCCCTTTGCCCGGTTTGCCGACGACGAGCCGTACCGCGGCATCGTGTTTCTGCGCCTGAATTCGGATGAAAACCCCGTGGCCAAAAAGCTGATGCAGGAAAAAGTCGCACCCTTTTTCGTGAGCTACTGCCAGGGCCAGCTGCTGGAGTGCGACGCGCTTACTTCGGAGGCGCAGGTCCGCCAGATGCTCGACCGCCTGCGCGCGTTCATGCCGCTCACGTAGTAAAGGCCCCACCGACACCGGGTAATCGGCGCCGTCCTCGCATTCATCCGAATATTACCCGCGGTAAAAAGTCCGTCGTGGCCGGGCTTCGTCTGGCCGGATGGCCGCGACTTTTCGGTCGGGCGCCTAGCTTTGCCGGGTGTTCTTCCTGCTCTCCAAACTGCTCAACTTTCTGCTGCTGCCGGCCCTGTGGCTGCTGGCCCTGCTGGCCGCGGCCCTGTTCACGCGCCGGCCCCGGCGGCGGCGCGCCCTGCTGCTGGCGGCGCTGCTGCTGCTGGTAGTGGGCACCAACAACGCCCTGGTCAACGAGGCGCTGCTGGCCTGGGAGCTGCCGCCCGTACGGCTCCGGGCGCTGGGCCACCACGACGTGGGCGTGCTGCTGACCGGCATCGGCGACGGGCGCAAGTCGCCGCACGACCGGGTGTACCTGGGCCGCGGCGCCGACCGCCTGACCAACGCCTTGTGGCTGTACCGCGCCGGCCGCATCCGGCGCATCCTGATTTCGGGGGGCTCGGGTGCCCTCAACGGCCCCACGGCGCGCACCGAGGCCCGCGAGCTGTACATTCTGCTGCGCCTGGCCGGCGTACCCGCCGCGCACATGCTGCTGGAGGAGCGCAGCCGCAACACCCGCGAAAATGCCCTCTACACCAAGGAAATGCTGGCTGGTCACCCCGAGCTGCGCTCCGTGGTGCTCGTCACCTCGGCCTTTCACCAGCGCCGGGCCCTGGGCTGCTTTCGCCGCGTGGGACTGCAGCCGGTAGCCTTTCCGGCCGGGTTCGTCACCACCGACCGCAGCACCTCGCCCCACTACTGGCTCGTGCCCGACGCCGACGCGCTGACGCGCTGGAGCCTGCTGCTCCACGAAATCAGCGGCTACGTGGTGTACCGCGTGCTGGGCTACGCGTGAGACGGTGAGGCGGTGAGTTTGACGTTTGGGAGGCCGAAGCCGCGCATTCCGCGCAAGCGGCCCGACACTCGCAACCTCACCACTTACTCCACCTTTTTCTTAGCGACGGGCGCCTCTCCGGCCACCCACACCGACTTCTGGTTGACAAATTCGCGGATGCCCAGGTAGGATAGCTCGCGGCCGTAGCCCGACTTCTTCACCCCGCCGAAGGGCATTTCGGGCGACGACTTGACCAGCGCGTTGATAAACACAGCACCGGCTTCTACCTGCCGCGCCAGCTCTTCGCCACGCTCTACGTCGGCGGTCCAGATGGAGGCGCCCAGCCCGAAGCGCGAGTCGTTGGCCAGCCGGACGGCATCCCGGGCATCCTTGGCCTCCAGCACCAGGGCCACCGGCCCGAACAGCTCCTCCGCGTAGGCCCGCTGCCCCGGCTTCACGTTCGACAGAATCACGGGCCGGAACAGGGCCGTGCCCGGCTTGGACTGCCCGCCAAACAGCTCCACCTTGGCGCCCTGCCGTACGGAATCTTCCACCTGTTCGGTCAGCTCGTCGGCCAGGTCGGGGCGGGCGAGCGGGCCGTACTGCGTGTCTTCGCGCAGCGGGTCGCCGGTACGCATTGCCAGCAGGTGTGTTTTCAGCTGGCTGATAAACTCCTTGACCACCGGTTTTTCCACGATGAAGCGCTTGGCGGCGATGCAGCTCTGCCCGGCATTGATCATGCGGGCCTGCGCCGCCGTTTTGGCGGCCAGGGCCAGGTCGGCGTCGGCCAGCACGATGAAGGCGTCGGAGCCGCCGAGCTCCAGCACGGTTTTTTTGATCTGGGCGCCGGCCGTGGCGGCCACCTGCGCCCCGGCGGGTTCCGAGCCGGTGAGCGTGACGGCCCGCACCCGGTCGTCTTCGATCAGCCGGCCCACCAGGTCGGAGCCGATGAGTAGGGTGCGGAAGGCGGCGGGTGGAAAGCCCGCGTCGTGGAAGATTTTTTCCAGGGCCAGCGCGCACTGCGGCACGTTGGAGGCGTGCTTGAGCAGGCCCACGTTGCCGGCCATCAGGGCCGGGGCGGCAAAGCGCACCACCTGCCAGAACGGGAAATTCCACGGCATCACGGCCAGCACCACCCCCAGGGGCTCGTGGCTGATGAAGCTGCGGCGGGCCTCGGTCTTGATTTCTTCGTCGGACAGAAATTCCTCGGCGTGCGCGGCGTAATAGTCACAGCACAGGGCGCACTTTTGGGCTTCGGCGCGGCCGTCGGGCACGGGCTTGCCCATTTCGAGGGCCATCAGGCGGGCCAGCTCGTGCTGCCGCTCGCGCAGCAGCTGGGCGGCGCGGCGCATCAGCCGGGCGCGTTCCTCGAACGAAGTGGTGCGCCACCGGGCGGCGGCGCGGTGGCTTTGGGCCAGGATGCGCTCGGTCTGAGCCCAGGAAAAGGCGCGAAAACGGCGCCACACGCGGCCGGTGTAGGGGTTGTAGGATTCGATGGGCATAAGTAGCTAGGCATGTCCGGGTAACGTCGGCCCGTAAAGTACGTACGCAGCCCGCAGGCCGATGCCGCGTATAACTTTTCCTTTGCCGCCCCGGTTAGCGGATGCTGCCATCGTCGTCGGCGTTTTGTCCTTACTTTTGACCGCCCCGTCTGCGGCCCCCACCGCCGCGCCGGGAATTTTCACCACACCGTGACCAGTTTGCTACCCGAGCCGCCATCCATTGCCGAAGAACAGCTCGTAGCCAGGCTACGCGCCCAAGACGAGGCCGCCATGTCGGAATTCTACGACAAGTATTCGGCGGCCCTCTACGGCGTCATCCTGCGCATCGTGCGCCGCGAGGAAGAAGCCGAAGATGTACTGCAGGAAGGGATGGTTAAAATCTGGCATTCGTTTCAGAGCTACGACGCGTCCAAGGGGCGGCTGTTTACGTGGGTGCTGAACGTGTGCCGAAATTTAGCCATCGACAAAATCCGCTCCCGCCAGTACCGCGTAGGTTCTCGCAGTCAGCCACTGGACGATAGTCCTGCCGAGCGTCAGCCCGCCGTTCCTACCTTCCGGCCCGAGCACATCGGGCTGCAGGAAATCACGCGCCAACTGATTCCCGAACAGCGTCAGATAGTCGACCTGCTGTATTTCGAAGGCTACACCCAAAGCGAGGTAGCCGAGGAGCTTCAATTGCCGCTAGGAACCGTGAAAACCCGCGCACGCGCCGCCATTAAAGTACTTTCCAAACTGATCCGATAACCTGAGCTGTGAACATCGAGGAATACATCGAATCAGGACAACTCGAGCTGTACGCGCTGCAGCAGCTTACCCCGGCCGAAGCCGCCGAGGTGGAGCGACTCGCCGCGCAGTACCCCGAAATCCGGGCCGAGCTGGCCGGGGTTCAGCGCAGCCTGGGCGGCTACGCCGAAGCCCACGCCGTGACGCCGCCGGCCGGCATGCGCGAGCGGGTGCTGGGCGGCTGGCAGCAAGCCATCCGGCAGGCCCCGGCGGCTGAGCCAGTCACTGCCCCTGCCACCCCGATTGCCCCTTCTACGCCCGAGCCGGCGCGCTACGAGCAACCCGAGGCCGTGGTGCGGCCCATGCCAGCCGCTGAGGCCGGCACGGGCCGCGGCTACCGCTGGCTGGCCGTGGCCGCTTCCGTGCTGCTGCTGCTGAGCCTGGGCGCCAACTGGCTGTTCTATAGCCGCTGGCAGCGCTCCGAAAATCAGCTGGTCCTGGCCCAGTCGGAGCAGGCGCGCTACGCGGCCACTACGCAGGCGGTGCAGAAGCGCCTGGCTGCCCGCACCGCCGAAATCGGGGTGCTGCGCAGCGAGCAGTTCCGCATGGTGGTCATGACCGGCACGCCCCAGGCGCCGGGGGCCCGCGCCCGCGTCATGTACAACCCCGCTACCCGCGCCGTGTACGTCGACGTCAAGAACCTGCCCGCCCCGCCCGCCGGCAAGCAGTACCAGCTCTGGGCCCTCGACAACGGCAAGCCCCTCGACGCGGGCATGCTGGCCGAGCACACCGCTACCGGCGACAGCCTGCAGCGCATGAAGGACATTCCCAGCGCCCAGGCCTTTGCCGTGACGCTGGAGGATGCCGGCGGCCACCCCACCCCCACCTTGGCCGCTCTCACGGTGATGGGCCAGCTGGTAAACTAACCTAACCTTCCGCAACAACGCCCACAAAAAAGCCGGGCCGCTGCTGTCAGCGGCCCGGCTTTTTTGTGGGCTGCCGGGTCGTCACGTACCGGCAAAGGAGCTCACGCGGGCTGATTTGCCCGGCCGCCACCCCAAAACGGTTGCCTATCTTGCGCCCCAGCCCATCCTGCTTATGCACCTTACTTCTTCCCCCCTGCTTTCGGCCTTGCTGCTCAGCGGTATGCTGGCCGCCTGCTTTCAACGCACCGACGACGCAGCCACCACAGCAACGCCGCCCACCGCCGCTGCCGCCACAGTGCTGCAGACGAGCCGGCCACTCACCGAAGACTTCGAAACCGGCAGCAAGGGGGCGTATGGCGCCGCCGAAGAGCCCTTGGCTACGGGCAAGTGGCTGCTCGACGACGCGCTCATTGGCACCTCCGAGCAGGACCACAAGCACGGCCAGCGCGCCCTGCGCCTGCGCGGCAAGGGCCGCGCCCAGATGCGCTTTGATCTGCCAGGCGGCGCGGGCCGCGTGCGCGTGTTCCACGCCAGCTACGGCCAGGATGGCTCCGTGCGCTGGCAGCTGTGGTATTCCGCCGACCGCGGCCGCAGCTGGCAGCCCGCCGGCTCCGAGCTGAAGGTGGAAGGCCCCGGCCTGCCCGCTACCGTGGTGGTGAACCGCCCCGGCCCGCTGCGGCTGGAAATCCGGAAGGTGGACGGCGGCGACGACCGCCTCAACATCGACGATTTCGCGGTGGAGCCTTACAAGGCGGGCACCGCCCCGCCTGCTGTAGCCGGCAATGGCGCTGCCCAGCCGGCGCCGGGCGGTACCCGACCGGCAAATCCGCCCGCCGCACCTGCTGCAGCTGGCACCGCCCGCCGCGACGACCCGCTTGCGCTGGGCAACCCCAGCGGCGCGACATCCAACCCCGACGCGTCGCCCAACAACTACCTGATGGTGAAGCCGCAGTTCGCGCTGAGCTACTCCCGCGACCGGGGCATTCCGAACTGGGTGGTGTGGCACCTGAGCAAAGCCTGGCTGGGCTCGGCCCCGCGCCAGGACGACTTCCGGCCCGACCCGGCCCTGCCCCGCGGCTGGTACCCGGTCACGTCGCGCTCCTACGCCGGATCTGGTTTCGACAAGGGCCACAACTGCCCCTCCGCCGACCGCAACTACGACCTGGACGACAATTCGGCGACCTTTCTGATGACGAACATGATTCCCCAGGCGCCCATGAACAACCAGCGCACTTGGAACAACCTCGAGGAATACGGCCGCGACCTGGTGCAGGCCGGCCACGAGGTGTACGTGCTAATGGGCAGCTACGGCCGCGGCGGCACCGGCGCCAACGGCCTTGCTCAAACCCTCGACAACGGCCGCGTGACGGTGCCCAAACGCGTGTGGAAGGTGCTGGTGGTGCTGCCCGAGGGCGACAACGACCTCCAACGCCTCGCTACCAGCGCAGCCCGCGTTATTGCCATCGACACGCCCAACGATAACGCGGTAGCGCCCGACTGGAGCCGGTACCGCGTGAGCGTCGACGCTATCGAAAACGCTACCGGCCTGGACTTGCTCAGCAAGCTGCCCCTCGACGTGCAGGCCCGCCTCGAAGCCCGGGTCGACAACGGCCCCACGCGCTGAACTTGGCACTCAGCAGGAAAAAGCCCCGCCGGACGTGTGTCCGGCGGGGCTTTTTTACTTGGGCAGCAACTCACCTTACTCTTGGCTGCCGCTTTCGAAGCCGTTGGTCAGGGCCCGCTTTTCGGCCGGCGAGAGGGTGCGGTTGCTGGCCAGCGCGTACACGGCGCAGGCGCGCTCCGCCGAAGGTAGCCCGAGGGCTTTTACCCGCATGCCCCACAGCACCAGCGCGTATTCGCGCTTGCTGTACATGTTGCCGTCGTGCAGAAACACCGTCTGCTTTTTCGCGGCCAGTATCTTGTCGAAGTCCAGTTCGCCGCCCTTGGTTTCGTGGCGCACGAAGTCTTCCACATTGGCGGGTACGGGGCCGCCCACGGCCGTGGCGGGCGGGTCTGACGGGGGTGCCGGGGTGGCTTCCTGGGCCTGACTGGCGGTACTTATCCCAATCAGGAGCAGCGCCGCCAGGACGTAATGGTTGAGCATAACGGTGGAATGGAATACAGGAGAACGATTTACCTACGCAGCAACGCCGATACCCGGATCTTGCTTGTGCACGTCTCCCAATTATTGTACCACTCTCCGCCTACTCCACTGTCATCCAGTCGGATCAGGTTTCAGTCAAGGTCACTTTAAAGCCAGCCAGCTGACCGTCACGCGTCTTGCCCAGGGCATACGCTTCCAGTTGCGGGCCCTTGCCCACGCGGTACACCTGGGTATCTTCCAGCTCTTGCTTGAGAAACATCTGCAGCGCTTTGAAGCGGTTGGCCAGTTCCACGTCGCCGAGCACGCCGTCGTCGGCCGTGTGGTTGCGCAGAAACACCATCAGATCCTGGGTTTCCACGGCCGTGTCGGCGGGCAGTTGCAGCGCCTGCCGCAGGGCCTGCGGCGTCAGCTCGCCAGCCGGGGCGGGCAGGCTTACGGGCGTCAGCGGCGAGTCGGACTCACTCAGGTAGTAGAGCCCTTCGGTGAGCGGGCGCAGCTGCGGCAGGGTGTCATCGGCCGCGGCGGGGACGGCGGCGGCCGTTTCGCGCTCCGCTTTGCTTCCCAGCGGGGCTTTGCGGGCCTGGGCAGCGCCCGCGGCGGCCGGCACCTGGGCCGCAATGGCAGCCGCCAGCTCCTGCATGCGCGCTTCGGGCACTTTGATTTTCGGGTTGGCGAAGTTCATGTCCGACACCTGGTTCATCGGAATCAGGTGAATGTGGGCGTGCGGCACTTCCAGGCCGATGACGGCCACGCCGATACGCTTGCAGGGCACGGCCGCCCGTACGCCCTTGGCCACGCGCTGGGCAAACTGGTGCAGGGCCGCCAGCTCCTCGGCCGGCAAATCGAATATGTAGTCTACTTCGCGCTTCGGAATGACCAGGGTATGGCCTTCCACCAGCGGCGTAATGTCCAGAAAGGCCAGGTGGTGCTCGTCTTCGGCCACTTTATAGGCGGGCAGCTCGCCCGCGACGATGCGCGAAAAGATGGAAGGCATGAGGTGAATGGGTGAGGTAGTGAACGGGCAAGGGCGCTTTGCGCGGCCCTCCGAGGGCATGACCATGCCGGCCGTCAAAGTACGGGGCAAAACGCAAAAGGGCGAAGCCGTGGCTTCGCCCTTTTGTGCAGGTCGGGGGCTGGAGCGACGCTCCGGCGGCGCCTACCGGCTGATTTCCAGAATTTCGAACTGCAGCTTGCCGGCGGGCACGGTGATTTCGGCCACGTCGCCGGCCGACTTGCCCAGCAAGCCTTTGCCGATGGGCGACTTCACGGAGATTTTGCCGGCGGCCAGATTGGCTTCCTCCTCGGCCACCAGCGTGTAGTCGAGCACCATGTTGTTTTTCAGGTTCTTGAGCTTCACCTTGCTCATGATGAGCACCTTGCTCGTATCCAGGTTGGTGTCATCCAGGATGCGGGCGTTGCCGATGATTTCCTCCAGCTTGGAAATCTTCAGCTCCAGGTGCCCCTGCGACTCTTTGGCCGCGTCGTACTCCGCGTTTTCGCTCAGGTCGCCTTTGTCGCGGGCTTCGGCCAGCTGACGGGCTGCCTCGGCCCGGCCGCGGATCTTGAGGTCCTGCAGTTCATCCTTCAGCTTTTGCAAGCCTTCGGCGGTATAATAGTTGACAGCCATGACGATGAGAGTGGTGGGGCAAACAGGTAAAAAAACAAGGAGAACGGCCGGCGGTGCCGGCCGTTCTCCCGAACAGGCATCAGCAAATATACGCAATCAGGGCCACAGTGCGCAAGCCCGGCCGGGGCGGGCGGAGGGGCAGGCGCTACGGCCCGCTGCGTTTGCCTGCTGAACTCAGGGGCTTACGTGCTGGCGCAGCAGCGCAGCTATTTTGCCGGCCAGCACCTCGTTGATGCGCCGGTACGATTCGTGCGTCCAGCCGCCCACGTGCGGGGTGAGCACCACCTGCGGCGCCGTGCGCAGGTACTCGAAGCGGGCCTGCTGCTCGGGCTTGAGCGCGGCCAGCCGCTCGTTGTCGAGCACGTCCAGGGCCGCGCCGCGCAACTGGCCTTCCTGCAGCAGCCGGACGAGAGCGGCGTGGTCGAGTACCTCGCCGCGGGCGGTATTGAGCAGCCAGAGCTTGTGGTGGAAGCCGCGCAGCAGCGCCTCGTTCACGAAAGCATGGTTTTCGGCGGAATACGGGATGTGGACGCTGAGCACGTCGCAGCGCTGCTGCAGCTCTGCCAGCGGCACCAGCGGCAGGTAGTCGGTGGCTTGCACGGCCGGATCGTGGTCGTAGCCGAGCACCGTGCAGCCGAAGCCGCGCAGGCAGCGGGCGAAGGAGCGCCCCATGTGCCCGCAGCCGATGATGCCCACGGTGCGGGCCTGCAGCTCGTAGCCGCGGTTGGCCTCGCGCTGCCATTTGCCCTGGCGCACCTCCGCGTCGGCGGCAGCCACTTTGCGCAGCAGGGCCAGCAGGGTGCCCACCGCAAACTCGCCCACGGCCTGCTCGTTGCCCTCGGGCGCGTTGACGAGCGTCACGCCGGCTGCCTGCAGCGCCGCCACATCGATGTTGTCGACGCCAGCGCCGGCCCGCGCCACGTAGCGCAGCTGCGGGCCGTGGCGCAGCAGGTCGGCCGTCACGCGCACCTTGGAGCGCACGATCAGGCCCTCGTAGGGCTTTTCGGCCAGCGCGGCCGGCACTTCCGCCGGCAGCAGGTCGGGTTCGTAATCAATCTGCACGCCTGCTTCGCGCATCAGGGACTTCAGCGAAGGGTGCATTTCGTCGATGCAAAGGAACAGGGGCATGCGGTTACTTCTGAGCGGCGGTCGGCAGGGCAAAATCCTCGGCCTTGAGTTGCAGCGGCGTTACCTCAATGGCCACGGCCGTCATCACGAAGCCGGCCTTGGGGTTTACGCTAACGAATTTGAGCGGCAGCCCCCCGTTGGTGCCCTGCAGCATGGTGTTCCAGTGCCCGAAATTGTGCTGGGCGTATGGGGCCGGGTCGACGCGCACCTCCGGGGAGTAGAAGTAGATGGTGCTGGCGCCGTCGGCGTCGATCTGCAGGGCTTGGCAGCGCCGGCCAAGAATGGTTTCGCTGGTTTTCAGCGCGGTGGTTTTGGCCTGACTGGCCGCGTCGCCGGCCGCGAAGCTTTGGGCCAGCTTGCCGCCCGTGAAGTAGTGGTAGCGGTTGGGACCGGGCTCGTAAAGCTGCACCCACTCGTTTTGCTCGTTGTAGGCTTTGTAGGCGGCGCCCTTCACGTAGTAGTGCTGCTGCGCCCCGAAGAAGGGGGTCATCTTGGCCGTGATGTCCTGGCCCTGCAGGTCGGCAAACGAGTACTGGTATACGATGCGGCCCTCAAACGTGGGCGCGGCGGCGCGGAAGGCAGCCAGCGCGACGAACAGCAGGCCTAGGATAAACGTCTTTTTCATGGGATGGGGAAAAGAAAGGCTAGTCCTGCATGGCCTGCTGGCGCTGCGCAGCCACCTGCTGCGTGAGGCCGATAAAGTCCTGCACGCTGAGTTGCTCGGCGCGCTTATCGAACAGTGGATCGGTCATGGCTTCGGCGGGCATGCCCAGCGGCTTGAGGCAGTTGCGCAGCGTCTTGCGGCGGGTGCTGAAGGCCTGTTTCACCACTTGGAAAAACAGCTTCTCGTCGCAGTCGAGCCGCTCCACCTGATTGCGGGTCAGACGTAGCACGGCGCTTTGCACCTTGGGCGGCGGCACAAACACGTGCGGCGGCACCGTGAAGAGGTATTCGGTGTCGTAGAAAGCCTGCACCAGCACGCTCAGGATGCCGTACACCTTGGAGCCCGGGCCCGCCGCAATGCGCTCGGCCACTTCCTTCTGAATCATGCCCACGCACTCGCGCACCTGCTGCCGGTGCTCCAGCACCTTGAAGTAGATCTGGGTGCTGATGTTGTAGGGAAAGTTGCCGATGACGGCCAGCGGCGCGTTATCGAACAGCTTGCCCAAATCCTGCTTCAGAAAGTCGGCCGAGAGGATGCGGTCCTGCAGGGCAGGAAAGTGCACTTTTAGGTAGGCCACCGAGTCCCGGTCGATTTCGATAACGGTGGTTTCGTAGTCGGCCGGGCGCTCCAGCAAAAACTGCGTGAGCACGCCCATGCCGGGCCCCACTTCCAGCACGTGCCGCACGCCGTCGGGCAGGCGCAAGGACTCGGCAATGTCGCGGGAGATGTTCAGATCGGCCAGAAAGTGCTGGCCCAGGTGTTTTTTGGGGGTGACGCGTTCCACGGGCAGGTGCACGGAGGGAGGCTCCGCGTGTCGGGTTTGGGCGGCAAAAGTACGAAAGCCCCACCGGGGCCACTCGCGAAAGGTTACGCGGCGGTTACGCATAACCCGATAACTTGCGCCCTTCAAGCTATTCCTTCCCGATGCCCTTACTCCTCTCCTCTGCCGCCGCGCTGCCCCAGGGCCCTGCCGATACCGTTGTGATTCTGCCCGTCGGCAGCCAAGAACTGCCCGCCGGCGTGCCGCAGCTGCCCGACGCGGCGCGCGACTACGCCCAGGCCCAGCTCGCGGCCGACCAGAAGCTGTTCGCGGTCAACCTGTACACGCACCGGCTGTACGTGGTGGTGCAGGACGAGAAGAAAACCGCCGACCTCACGGCCGAGCAACTCCGCAAAAGCGGCCATCAGCTGCATGCCAAGCTGAAAGCCGCGAAGGTGCAGGAACTTTACATCGTCGACCTGACGACTGCGGGCGACGCCGCCCTGCCGCTGGCCGAGGGCCTGTACCTGTCGGCCTACCAGTTTGAGGGGTATAAGACGGACGAAAAATCCCGCAAGCCGGCCGACCTAACGCGCGTGGTGCTGGTGGGCGCGGCCGAAGCCGAGGTGACGGCGCTGGGCCACCTGCTGGCCGGCGTGGAGCTGGCCCGTGACCTGGTCAATATGCCCCAGAACAAGCTCACGGCTACCAATTTCGCCGAGCAGATGGCCGCCGCGGGCGAAGTCGCCGGCTACCACACCGAAATCCTCGACCAGGCCCGCATCGAGGCGCTGCGCATGGGCGGGCTGCTGGCCGTCAACCAGGGCAGCCCCGAGCCGCCCACGTTCACCATCATGGAGTACAAGCCCGAAGGCGCCCGCAACGAGAAGCCCTACGTGCTCGTGGGCAAGGGTGTGGTGTTCGACACCGGCGGCCTGAGCCTGAAGCCCACGCCGGGCTCCATGGACATCATGAAGTGCGACATGGCCGGCGCCGCCGCCATGACCGGCGTGCTGTACGCACTGGCCAAAAACCAGGTCCCGCTGCATGTCATTGCCCTGGTACCGGCCACCGACAACCGCCCCGGCGGCCCCGCCTTTGCCCCCGGCGACGTGCTGACCATGCACTCGGGCCTGACGGTGGAAGTGCTCAACACCGACGCCGAAGGCCGCCTGATCCTGGCCGACGCGCTCAGCTTTGCCCGCAAGTACCACCCCGAGTTGGTCATCGACGCGGCCACGCTCACCGGCTCGGCCGCCCGGGCCGTGGGCAAGGAAGGCATCGTGGCCATGGGCACCTGCGGCGACGAGACGATGGCCGAGCTGGCCGCCGCCGGCCGGCGCGTGCACGAGCGCATCGTGGAGTTGCCGCTGTGGGAGGAGTACGCCGAGCACATCAAGAGCGACATTGCCGACATCAACAACCTGGGCAAGGCCGAAGCCGGCGCCATTTCGGCCGGTAAGTTCCTGGAGCGCTTCGCCGTGGGCTACCCCTGGATTCACCTCGACATTGCCGGCCCGGCCTACCTCACGGCCCCCGACTCGTACCGCGGCAAGCACGGCACAGGTACGGCCGTGCGGCTGTTATACAACTTCTTGACCAGCCGTGCTTAAACCGGAACTTTAAGTACCTTCCGCCGGCCCGCAGCCGAGACACCTCGCGTGCTGCGGCCCCTGGTCTTCTGTCAAACGGACGGATTCCTTTTGCGCGGCCCCTCCGGCGTTCAGCAGGACGTTTCAGTAGTATGCCAGCAGCACTTTTCTGCCGCTGCGCTTCCCCTTAGCACTAAATTCCCAGAATGCTTCCCCGCATAGGCATCAGCACCGGCGATTTGGCCGGCATTGGCCCCGAAATCATTTACCGCACCCTGCAGGACGCGCGCATCCTGCGCTTTTGCACCCCGGTGGTGTACGGCACGGCCGCCACGCTTTTCGACGACTTTCCGCAGGATAAGCACCACCCGCCGCTCAGCTTCCGCCAGGTGCGCGAGGCCACAGACATCACCGCCGGCAAGATCAACGCCGTTACCTGCTGGGACGAGGAAGACTTTGTGCTGACTCCCGGGCAGCCCAGTGAAGCCTCGGGCCGGGCGGCCCGCCTCTCGCTGATTGCTGCCGCCCGCGACCTGAAAGCCGGCCTGATCGACGCGCTGGTGACGGCGCCCATCAGTAAGGAAAACACGCAGGGCGAAGGCTTCAACTTCCCCGGCCACACCGAATTCCTGGCCCACCACTTCAGCGCCAACAACGACAGCCTAATGTTCTTGGTAGCCGACAACCTGCGCGTGGCCACCGCCACCGGGCACATTCCGCTGAAGGACGTGCCCGCCCGCCTGACATCTGAAGTGCTCAGCGGCAAGCTGCGCATGCTGCTGCACTCGCTGCGGCAGGATTTCGGCATTCAGAAGCCGCGCGTGGCCGTGCTGGGCCTGAACCCGCACGCCGGCGAAAACGGCCTGATCGGCCGTGAGGAGCAGGATCTGGTGCAGCCCGTCATCCAGCAGTTCCTGCAAGATGGACACTTGGTGTACGGCCCCTACCCTGCCGACGGCTTCTTCGGCACGCGCCAGTACGGGCAGTTCGATGCGACGCTGGCGCTGTACCACGACCAAGGCCTGATTCCGTTTAAAACCATTGCCTTCGAGCGGGGCGTGAACTTCACGGCCGGCCTGCCGGTGGTCCGTACTTCCCCCGACCACGGCACGGCCTACGGCTTGGCCGGCAAATTCAGCGCCGACCCGACTTCCTTCCGCGAAGCCCTGTACCTGGCCTGCGACTTGGTGCGCAACCGCCGCGCCGATCAGGTAGCCCAGAGTTAACGGCTGGGGCCTACCTGCCCTTCTTGATAGTACTGCAGGCAAGAAATCACCCTGCCTGTACAAGATGGCCAAGCAGTGGCGTAGCACTCCAAGGGGAATGCTACGCCACTTTACATAAGGGGCTTACAGTCTACTTTTCGCCTGGCCACCCTCTACTACCTATTGTCCATACAGAAACAATCTTTCCAAAAACGAAACTTAATTTTTGATTTAGCAATTTTCGCTGCACCTTTGCACCCGGAAAGGCTGATGGGCTTTGCCCGCGTTTAGCTTCTCCACCTTTGCTTCTTCCCTTTTATGACGCTTAGCAACCCTTCGGAATACAAAACCGCCTTGCGCCGCCTCGACGCGTTGGTGGCCGCCGGTTTCGAGGGCAACGCGGCGCTGGAAGCCGAGTTCCGGGAACTCATCGTGGCCATCGACGCCTACGAGGACCAACTCGGGCTGCTGCCGATACCCACGCTGCCGGCTACTTTGGCCGACATGATCGAGCTGAAGCGGCAGCAGATGCGCCTCAAGCAGAAAGAGCTGGCGCAGCTGTTGGAAGTGCCGGCCGGGGCTCTGTCCCAGATCTTGAGCGGCAAGCGCCGCGTGACGCTGGACCTGGCCAAAAAGCTCTACGAGCGGCTGGGTATCAGCCCGGAATTTATCCTCAAAAAGGCCTGATTCCGCGCCCAATCTTCCTTCATCCCCCATTCATGCGGCGAAATATTGCTATTTTTGCCGCCCGACTCGACTCCGTGAAAAAGGACCTGCGATACGATTTGCCCATTGCCGCGCTGAGCGAGAAAAAACACGAGTTCGTGTTTGACCTCGATCAGGCCTTCTTTGAGCAGTTCGACCAAACCTTGATTCCCAGCGGCCAGCTGCGCGCCGACGTGCTGGTGGACAAAACCGCTCAGCGCATCGTCATCAACACGCACATCGTGGGCACGGTGCAGCTGATCTGCGACCGGAGCCTCGACGAGTTCGACCAGCCCATCGACGTCACCAACCAGCTGCTCGTGCGCTTCGGCGACGAGGTACTGGAGCTCGACGACGATGTGCTGCAGGTAACGCCCGATACGCAGAGCCTGCCGCTGGCCCAGCACCTGTTCGATTACATCGGCCTGGCCCTGCCGATGAAGAAGCTGCACCCGCGCTTCCAGAACGAAGAGGACGACAACCCCGACGCCGAAGCCAAGCTCATCTACTCCACCGGCCCGGCCGCCGACGACGAGGACGATGACGAGGACACCACCGACCCGCGGTGGAATGCCCTGCGCAACCTCAACTAAGGCGTCGCTGCTTTCACCCGACTTTTTTTCCTTCGCTTTACCTTTTCATTTTCACTCATGGCACACCCGAAACGACGCATTTCCGCCGTCCGCCGCGACAAGCGTCGCACTCACTACAAGCTCGACCCGAAGCCGGTCTCCGTTTGCCAGACCACTGGCGAACTGCACCTGCGTCACCGCGCCTACGTAGTGGACGGTGACCTGTACCTCAACGGCAAAGTGGCTATTGCCGGCTACGCTCCGGTAGCTTCGGCCGCGGCTTCCACCGACGAGGAATAGCCCGACCCCGCTCCTAGCCCAGCCGGCGGCCCTCACCCGGCCGCCGGTTTTACATTACCGCCGACTGTTCTTCATCCCGCTTTCATGAAAATAGCCCTCGACGCCATGGGTGGCGACTTCGCCCCCCAAGCTGCCGTGGACGGAGCCGTACTGGCCGCCGAACAACTTGCCGGCCAGGCCACCATCGTGGTGATCGGCCAGGAAGAAGCCGTGCGCCCGCTGCTGGCCGCGCACGGCGAGCGTGCCGCCAATATTGAGTTCGTGCCCGCTACGCAGGTCATTGCCATGGGGGAACACCCCACCAAAGCCTTGCAGCAAAAGCCCGATTCCAGCATTGCGGTGGGTTACAAACTCCTGCACGGGAGCGACGTGGAAGCCTTCTGCTCGGCTGGCAGCACCGGGGCCATGCTCGTAGGCGCCATTTTCAGCGTAAAGCCCGTGCCGGGCGTAATGCGCCCGGCCATTGCCAACCTCGTACCCAAGCTGAAAGGCGAATACGGCGTGATGGTGGATGCCGGCGCTAACGCCGAGTGCAAACCCGAAATGCTGGAGCAGTTTGCCGAGCTGGGTTCCTTGTACGCCCAGTACGTGCTGGGCATTGAGCAGCCCAAGGTGGGCCTGATGAACCTCGGCGAGGAAGAAGGCAAAGGCACGGCCCTGCTGCAGGCCGCCTACAACTTGCTGAAAGTGAACCCGCATATTCACTTCATCGGCAACATCGAGGGGCGCGACATGTTCAACGAAAAGGCCGACGTGATTGTGTGCGACGGATTTACGGGGAACGTGATTCTGAAGCTTTCGGAGTCGTTCTACGACATCATGCAGGAGAAGGGCATGAACATGGACCCGTTCTTCCACAAATTCGACTACGAGGGCGTAGGCGGCTCGCCCATCCTGGGCATCAACGACAACGTCATCATCGGCCACGGCGTGAGCGGGCCGAAGGCTATCTGCAGCATGCTGCTGCAGGGCTTCCAAATGGCCAAATCGGGCATTGCCGACCAAATCAAGGCAACCTTCAAATCTTAATGCGAGTGTAAGTCGCAGCTTGGTCCGGCCCTTTTCGGCCGGACTTTTTGCTACCTTGGCGGCCGTTTTACGCGGCTCCCACTCTTCTTTGCCGCTTTTTCTCTTTGCCCATGAAGCTGACCGCTGCCATTACCGGCATAGGCGCCTACGTACCCGAGTACGTGTTGACGAACCAGGAACTTGAACGCCTGGTCGACACGAACGATGAATGGATCCAGACCCGGACGGGCATCAAGGAACGCCGCATCCTGAAAGGCGACAACCAGGGCACCTCGGTAATGGCCATCAAGGCCGTGGAGCAGCTGCTGGCCAAAACCGGCACCCGCCCCGAGGAAGTGGAACTGCTGATCTGCGCCACCACCACGCCCGACCTGGTGTTTCCGGCTACGGCCAACATCATTTCGGCCAAGACCGGCATCAACAACGCCTTCAGCTTCGACGTACAGGCCGCCTGTTCGGGCTTCCTGTTTGCGCTGGCGACCGGCGCCTCGTACATCAAGGCCGGGCTGTACAAGAAAGTTATCGTGGTGGGCGCCGACAAGATGTCGAGCATCGTGGACTACACCGACCGCTCCACCTGCATCCTGTTCGGCGACGGCGCCGGCGCGGTGCTGCTGGAGCCGAGCACCGACGGGTACGGCATTCTCGACCAGGAGCTGCGGTCGGATGGCATCGGCGAGCAGTTCCTGTACCAGAAAGCCGGCGGTTCGCGGCGCCCGGCTTCGGCCGAAACCGTGGCCAACCGCGAGCATTTTGCTTATCAGGAAGGCGCTACGGTGTACAAGTTCGCTGTGAAAGGCATGGCCGACGTGGCCGGCACGGTGGCCGAGCGTAACCAACTGACTGCCGAAACCATTGACTGGCTTGTCCCGCACCAGGCCAACAAGCGCATCATCGACGCCACGGCCAGCCGGGTGGGCATCGGAGCCGATAAGGTGATGATGAACATCCACCGGTACGGCAACACTACTAACGCCACCATTCCGCTGTGCCTTTGGGATTATGAGAGCCAGCTGCGGAAGGGCAACAACCTGATTTTCGCGGCCTTTGGCGGCGGCTTTACCTGGGGCGCGCTCTACGTGAAGTGGGCTTACGACCCGAAGCCTGGCCCGCAGAACGCCTAACCCAAGGCGGCCGGCGCGGAAATCTCATATACTTGCACCCCCGACGTGCCGCCCCGCTCCCGAGTCGGGTCGGCACGTTGTTGTTTTCTCCCAATCGTTTTCCCACTCCCCGACGACTAACAAGCAGGCGCTTTCCCAGACCGGGCCCGGCTTTCGTCACTTCTAATTCTTCTTTCACTCATGGCAACCACCGCGGATTTTCGCAACGGACTCGTTCTGAACTACAACGGCGAGCTGCACGTCATCACGGAATTTCAGCACGTAAAGCCGGGCAAAGGCCCCGCCTTCGTCCGCACCAAGATGCGCAACATCAAGACGGGCAAGGTGATTGACAACACCTTCAACGCCGGCGTCAAGGTAGAAACGGCCCGCGTCGAGCAGCGCCCGCACCAGTACCTCTTCAAGGACGACTACGGCTACACGTTCATGGACACGGATACCTTCGAGCAGGTAGTGCTGCCCGAAGCCATGGTGCCCTTCGCCGATCTGATGAAGGAAGGCCAGACGGCCACCATCCTGTTCCACGCCGAAACCGAGCAGCCGCTGACGGCCGAACTGCCCTCCTTCGTGGAGCTGGTGGTGACGTACACCGAGCCTGGCCTGCGCGGCGACACGGCGACCAACACCCTGAAGCCGGCCATCGTGGAAACCGGAGCCCGCATCCAAGTGCCGTTGTTCATTGATCAAGACCAGAAAATCCGCGTGGATACCCGCGACTACTCCTATGTCGAAAGAGTCAAATAAGGACCACGCGTCGCCTAAGCCCTCCCCCGCTGCCATGAAAGCCAAAGAACTGCAAGACCTGATCGACTTCATCGCGAAGTCGGGCCTGAACAAGGTGAACATTGAAACCGAAGAATTCAAAATCTCGGTTCAGCGCGAGCCCAACACCAAGCACGTGGTGAGCCAGGTGGCCGCCGCGCCGCAGCCGCACGCCGCGGCCCCGGTAGCCGCGCCGGCTCCGCAAGCCGCCCCCGCCGCTGCTCCGGCGGCCGCGGCCGCTCCGGCCGCCGAAGCAGCCCCTAGCAACACCAGCGCGCTGAAGGCGCCGATGATCGGTACTTTCTACCGCTCCAGCAGCCCGGATACGCCTCCCTTCGTGGGCGTAGGCGACGTGGTGGAGCAGGGCCAGGTGATTTGCATCATCGAGGCCATGAAGCTCTTCAATGAAATCGAAGCCGAGCAGCGCGGCCGCATCGTGAAGGTGATGGTAGATAACGCCTCCCCTGTGGAATACGACCAGCCGCTGTTCCTCATCGAGCCGATGTAATTTCAGAGCTTAGCGCGGAGAGCTTAGAACTTAGCAAGCTGACTTGGCTACCTGCCGTCCGCTTCTAAGTTCTAAGCTCTCTGTTCTCACATCTAAACTCATGTTCAAGAAAATACTCATTGCCAACCGCGGCGAAATTGCGCTTCGCGTGATTCGCACCTGCCGCGAAATGGGCATCAAAACGGTGGCCGTGTACTCCACCGCGGATAAGGAAAGTCTGCACGTACGCTTCGCCGACGAGGCTGTGTGCATCGGGCCGCCCGCCTCGCGCGACTCGTACCTGAACATTCCGAACCTGATTGCCGCCGCCGAAATCACCAACGCGGACGCCATTCACCCCGGTTACGGCTTCCTGTCGGAAAACGCGGAATTTTCGCGCATTTGTCGCGAAAACGGCATCAAGTTCATCGGTGCTTCGCCCGAAATGATCAACGCCATGGGCGACAAAGCGTCGGCCAAGGACACGATGAAGAAGGCCGGCGTGCCCACCATCCCCGGCTCCGACGGCCTGCTGGACTCGGTGGAGCAGGGCAAGAAGGTGGCTGCCAAGATCAAGTACCCCGTCATCCTGAAGGCCACAGCGGGCGGCGGCGGGCGCGGCATGCGCATCATCAAAAGCGAGGACGAGTTCGAAAAAGCCTGGAACGACGCTCGCAACGAAGCCAAAGCCGCTTTCGGCAACGATGGCGTGTACCTGGAGAAATTTGTGGAGGAACCCCGCCACATCGAAATCCAGATTGCCGGCGACCAGTTTGGCACCGTGTGCCACCTCTCCGAGCGCGACTGCTCCATTCAGCGCCGCCACCAGAAGCTGGTGGAAGAGGCCCCGTCGCCGTTCATGACCGACGAGCTGCGCGAGAAGATGGGCAAAGCCGCCGTGGCCGGCGCCGCCAGCATCGGCTACGAGGGCGTGGGCACCATCGAATTCCTGGTCGACAAGAACCGCGACTTCTACTTCATGGAGATGAACACCCGCATTCAGGTGGAGCACCCCGTGACGGAGGAAGTCATCAACTTTGACCTGATCAAGGAGCAGATCAAAGTAGCGGCGGGCATTCCGATTTCGGGCAAAAACTACCTGCCCAAGATGCACGCCATGGAATGCCGCATCAACGCGGAAGACCCGACGAAAGACTTCCGCCCCTCGCCCGGCAAAATCACCGTGCTGCACATCCCCGGCGGCCACGGGGTGCGCGTGGACACGCACGTGTACGCCGGCTACCAGATTCCGCCCAACTACGACTCGATGATTGCCAAGCTCATCACCGTGGCGCAAACCCGTGAGGAGTGCGTGGTGAAAATGAAGCGCGCCTTGTCGGAATTCGTAGTGGAAGGTGTCAAAACGACCATCCCGTTCCACCTCAAGCTGATGGACGACGAGGAGTTCAAAGCCGGCAACTTCACTACTAAGTTCCTGGAGTCGTTTGATTTCTCGACGCTGTAGACTGGCTTCCAACCTACAAGAAAAACGCCCGGCTGAGCTTCAGTCGGGCGTTTTTTCTTGCCTTAAATTGCCCTTTCCGGGCCTATTTATGGCTTTGCTGGCTTTGATAGCCATTTAACACTATTTCAATGTTGCGTAATTTTTTTATGATTCTTCGCCTGAATTCTGCTATTTAGCCGCCACTCCACAACCAAACCATTCCCACCGTATGAAAAAGTACAATGCGGCAGCCGCTTGGCTGCTCGCAGCAGGAGCCTTGTTGGCATCCTGCAGCAAAGAAGCCGTTGTTGCACCGGTTCCCGGCCCGGCACCCGTCGCGGCCACCAATGCCGCTGTGGCCGTCAACGGCGTGATGATGCAGGCCTTTTACTGGGACGTGCCGCAGAGCACCACCGCCGGTACCTGGTGGCAAAACCTAGGCAGCAAGGCGGCCGAACTCAAAGCCGCCGGCATCACGGCCCTCTGGTTGCCGCCGGCTTACAAGGGCGGCAGCGCTACCGACGTGGGCTACGGCGTATACGACCGCTACGACCTAGGCGAGTTCAACCAGAAAGGCACCGTGCGCACGCGCTATGGCACACTCAGCCAGCTGCAGGCCGCCGTCACGGCCTTGCACGGCCAAGGCATTCAGGTGTACGAGGACATGGTGATGAACCACCTGACCTGGGCCGACGCGCAGGAAACCGTCAACGGCAACGCGGTGTACACCCGCTTCAACTACCCCGGCCGCGGTACGACCCACAGCGCCTACCGCTGGGGCTACAACAACTTTACCGGCACGCAGCAGGCGCCCAACAACGGGTGGTACCAGTGGAAAAGCTGGGACTTCCAGCCCTACGCCAACAACGATGCCTACGATAACCTGCTGGGCTCGGAAATCCAGTACAACGGCAACCCGGCCAACCAAACCGAAACCATCAACTGGGGCAACTGGATTACCAGCAAGCTGCAGCTCGATGGCTACCGCCTCGACGCGACCAAGCACATTTACACGCCCTACGTCAACCAGTGGCTCGACGCGGTGAAAGGCTCCCGTTTCGCCGTCTCGGAGGCGTGGTTTCGTAACCTGCAGGACCTGAACAACTACGCCGCGGCCACCGGCGGGCGCACCAGCCTGTTTGATGTACCGCTGCACTACACCTTTCAGGACATGAGCAACGGCAACGGGTCCTGGGATATGCGCGGCCTGCAGTTTGCCGGCTTCACGGAAGCCAACGGGGCGCTGTCGGTTTCCTTCGTCGACAACCACGATACCGACCACCCCGGGGCGCTGTACTCGCCGGTGACCAACCTGAAGATGCTGGCCTACGCCTACATTCTGACCCGCGAAAAGGGCTACCCCTGCGTGTTTTACAAGGATTACTACGAGTACGGCCTGGGGGCGCAAATCAAAAAGCTCATCGGCATCCGTCAAGCCCACGCTTTCGGGGTGGCCAATGAATACACCGGCGTCAACGACGCGGACGTGTACGCTTACTCGCGCGCCGGCGACGCTACCCACCCTGGCTTGCTGGTCATGCTCAACGACGGCGGCTCGGCCCGCTCCAAAACGATTACCACGCCCTTCAAGAGCGTGACGCTAACCGACAAAACCGGCAACAGCACCGCGACCGTCACCACCAACAGCACCGGCACGGGCACCTTCCCGGTGAATGCACGCAGCTACTCGGTGTGGGTACCCACCACCGGCGGCACCACCACGCCCCCGCCCACCGGCACCACCGCCGTGACCTTTAGCGTAACGTACAGCAACACCGTCAGCGGCCAGGATGTGTACGTGGTCGGTAGCACGGCTCAGCTCGGCAGCTGGAACACGGGCAGCGCCATCAAGCTCAGCGGCGCAGCTTATCCGCAGTGGCGCGGCACCATCAACCTGACTTCGGGCACGACGGTGCAGTACAAGTACATCCGCAAAGACGCGGCGGGCAACGTGCTCTGGGAGGGCGGTGCCAACCGCAGCTTCACCCCCACCGGCACCGCCACCACGCGCACCGATACGTGGCAGTAAGCCCCTCCGATCCTTTGTGAGTGAATGGGAAAAAGCCAGCTGCTTCAGCTGGCTTTTTTTGTGCTGCATGCCCGGCGTTGGTTACTACCCCCGAGCGGCGTTGGGTAGAGACCTTGTGGCTCGGTTGCCCAGGCTGGACGCGTGCCCGGATATCACGCGGGCCGCGCAGCTCTGCCGAGCGCATCCGCGCTACGAGGTAGTGGTCGGTTTGGGCTGTTCAATCTCCTGCACCAGCTCGCCGTACCATTGCTCTCCGTACTTGCGAATCAGCGGCTCGCGCAGAAACTTGTACACCGGCACGCCCAGCTGGGCCCCGAAGGCGCAGGCCGGGTTGCAGATTTCCCACCGGTCGTAGTTCAGCGCCTCGAACTCGTCGTACTTGCTGATGCGGATGGGGTACAGGTGGCAGCTGATGGGCTTTTTGAACGTGGTGGCCCCGGCCAGGTAGGCCTGCTCGATGCCGCACTTCAGAATGCCCCGCTCGTCGTAGAGCGCGTAGGCGCACTCCCGGTTGTCGATGGTGGTGGTCGAGTAGTCGCCTTCCCAGTCCTTGATGTAGAGTCCCTGCTCTTCGATGGCGTGGCGGCCGGCGTGTGTCAGAAAGGGCTTGATCTTGTCGTACTCCTGCTCCAGAATGCGCAGTTCAGCTTCTTCGAGCGGGGCGCCCAGGTCGCCCTCCACGCAGCAGGCGCCCTTGCAGCGCTCCAGGTTGCAGACGAAAAACTGGTCGCGGACGTCGTCGGAGACGATGGTGTTCTGGATGACAATCATTGAGGGTACCGGAAAGCGGACCGCAAAGATACGGCTCCGACTCCGGTGTGAAACAGAACCCGGATAAGCGAAGTTCGTTGCCGGGGATGGCGACGCCTGAACTGCTTTCATTATTACATAGACAATTACTTATATATTGTTCAGCTTGACCCGATACGCCATGAATTCCCCTGTTCCTCCTTCTTCTACCTCCTCTTTAGGGTGGCACCTGCTTAACACCATCAGTACCAGCGTGGCCCTAGGCCTGATGCTGAGCCCTTTGCTGTACGAGTTAGCAGCGGCTACCGGCGTGGTGACTCCGGCGGAAGCTGTCCGGTCTAGTTGCGGCGATACCCCGGCCGAATGGGCAGCGGTGCAAGTAGGGGTCGTTTGGGGTTTCGTGGTGGGCCTTGCGCTGGCAGCAGGGCAGGTCTGGCGCAGGCAGCGGTGGGTGGTTCCGGAGGTGGTACTCGATGTGGTGGCACTCTTTCTCAGCCTTATTTTGCTGAAATACGGCTTTGTAAAAGTGCTGGGCACTCAGTTTCCGCGCCTGTGGGCAAACCTGGACACGCCGCCGGCCGAACTCACGTCCATGCGCGTAGCCTGGCAGTTTTTCGGGTATTCGCCGGCTTACCAACAATTCTTGGGTTGGGGCGAAGTAGTGCCGGGCGTGCTGCTGCTGGTTAAGCGCACCCGCACCTTGGGCGCGTTCGTTGCGGCCGTGGTCATGCTGAATGTGTTCTTGGTCAACATCTTCTTCGACGTGTGCGTCAAAATTGGTTCCGGCAGCTACCTGTTCTTCGCGTTGCTGTTGCTCAGCCAAGACGTAGACCGGATGTGGCAGTTCTTCGTGGCCCACCGTCCGGCTACGCTGCGCACCTTGCCATCTACGGCCGCCCGTTTTGGTAAGCGTGGCCGCGTGGTGTACCGCAGTTTGGGGGTGCTGCTCACGCTGACGGTGATTGGTTCGACTGCCCTGGACCTGCAAGACACCCGCAAGTACGCCGCCTCCCAAGCGGCCGTCTTGCCCTATACCGGCGTGTGGGAAACCACGCAAGCCGCCCGTTGGGCCGCCGGCCGCTGGCACCCCCTTGCGCCCGCCGACTCGGCGTATCCGACCCGGGCGTATTTTCAGGCCGCTCAAGCCGTGCTGCGCAATACCACGCGCCGCGACCGGTTTGTGACCGAGCCGGATTCGGCCCGGCCTGACGAAGCCCTCCTGATGGTAGCACGCAACGAAGCCAACGATTTTGCGGAACCGCGCCGCTGGGTCTACCAGGCTATCAAGCCTGACTCCTTGCGCCTGCAGGGGCGTTGGCGTCAGGATTCCCTGAGGCTAACCTTGCGCCTAAACAGAAATCTGATGAAATAGGCGCAGGGTAGCGCACGCGGCAATGCCTTCCGCCGGCTAACCACATTAGCCGCTGCGCTACTTCCCCCACCGCACCTTTCGCCTTACCTTTGTTGTTTAGCTACGCAGCTGGCTTCAAGAAGACGAATGGCACTGGATTATATCAACCTACTGAACGAGTCGCAGCGCGGCGCGGTGTTGCACACCGAAGGCCCGGCGATGATTATTGCGGGCGCGGGCTCGGGCAAAACGCGGGTGCTGACCTACCGCATTGCTCACCTGCTGGAAAAGGGCGTGGACCCGTTCAACATCCTGGCCCTGACCTTTACCAACAAGGCCGCGCGGGAAATGCGCGCGCGTATCGAGAAGGTGGTGGGCCCCGAGGCCAAAAACCTGTGGATGGGCACCTTCCACAGCATCTTCGCCCGCATTCTGCGCTCGGAGGCCGACAAGCTCGGCTACCCGCGCCACTTCACCATCTACGACACCCAGGACACCAAGACGCTCATCACCCAGATCGTGAAGGAGCTGGACCTGGACGACAAGCTCTACAAGCCGAGCACGGTGCTGGGCCGGATTTCGGCGGCCAAAAACAAGCTGATTTCGGTGCAGCAGTACCTGCAAGACCCCGTTATCAAGCAGGACGACGAGGCGGCCATGCGCCCCAAAATCGGGGTGATTTACCAGCAGTACCAGCAGCGCTGCTTCAAGGCCGGCGCCATGGACTTTGACGACCTGCTGTACCAGACCAACGTCTTGTTCAAGGACCACCCCGATGCCCTGAACAAGTACCAGAACATCTTCCACTACGTGATGGTGGACGAGTACCAGGACACGAACTACTCGCAGTACCTGATTTCGCGCAAGCTGGCGGCCCGCAACCGCAACATCTGCGTGGTGGGCGACGACGCGCAGAGCATCTACGCCTTCCGCGGCGCCGACATCCAGAACATTCTCAACTTCGAGAAGGACTACCCGGAGCTGGCCATCTTCAAGCTGGAGCAGAACTACCGCAGCACCAAGAACATCGTGAAGGCGGCCAATTCCGTCATCAAGAACAACCAGGCCCAGCTGCGCAAGAGCGTTTTCTCGGACAACGAGGAAGGCCCGCGCATCGAGGTGATTCGGGCGGCCTCGGACAACGAGGAGGGCAAGCTGGTGGCCAACAGCATCTACGAGGACAAGATGAACCTGCACTTGTCCTACGACCACTTCGCCATCCTGTACCGCACCAACGCGCAAAGCCGCGCGATGGAAGAAGCCCTGCGTAAGCTCAACATCAAGTACAAAATCGTCGGCGGCCTCTCCTTCTACCAGCGCAAGGAAATTAAGGACCTGGTGGCCTACCTGCGCCTGACGGTCAACCCCAACGACGAGCAGGCCCTGCGCCGCATCATCAACTACCCCAAGCGCGGCATCGGCGACACGACCATCAGCAAGCTCATCAACGCGGCCGAGGAGTCGAACCACACGCTGTGGGAAGTGGTGACCAACGCCGACCAGTTCCTGCCCGCCCGCGTGTCGAACCCGGTGGTGGACTTCGGCGAGAAAATCAAGAGCTACGCGGTGGTGGCCGGCAAGGACGACGCCTTCGAGGCGGCGAAGTTCATTGCCAAGAACTCGGGCATGATCGAGGACCTCTACGCCGACAAGAGCATCGAGGGCCTCTCGCGCTACGAGAACATCCAGGAGCTGCTGAACGGCATCAAGGAGTACGTGGACGACCCGGAGCGCGAGGACAAGTCCTTGGCCTCGTTCCTGCAGGACATTGCCTTGGTCACCGACACCGACCTCAAGGACGCCAAGGACGACGGCGAATCGGTGACTTTGATGACCATTCACTCGGCCAAGGGCCTGGAGTTCCGCAACGTGTACATCGTGGGCATGGAGGAAAACCTCTTCCCCTCCCAGATGATGATTACCTCGCGGGCCGACCTGGAAGAAGAGCGGCGCCTGTTCTACGTGGCCATTACCCGGGCCGAAAAGAAGCTCACGCTCAGCTACGCCACCTCCCGCTACCAGTGGGGCAACCTGCGCAGCTGCGAGAAAAGCCGCTTCATCGACGAAATCGACCCGACCTACGTCGAGTTCAAGTACGGGCAGGAGGAAAGCCCCTTCGCGCCGGTGCTGGAGCGCCGCTCCAACCTGGTGGGCGCCCAGAAAATCAAGCCCGCCGCGGCGCCGGTGAAGCCCTACGTGCCCTCCCCCGACTTCAAGCCCTCCGACACCAGCAACCTGGCTGCCGGCAACAAGGTGGAGCACCCCAAATTCGGCTTCGGCACGGTGACCAAGATGGAAAACCAGGCCGGGCAGGTAAAAGCCACCATCCAGTTTGAGGGCGGCGTGGGCGAGAAAACCCTGCTGCTGAGCTTCGCCAAGCTGCGGATTCTGTAAGCCGCTTATGTAGTAGCGCGGACTTGTGGTTCGCGTATGGTTGCAGACGTGGCTACGTCCATTGTCCAACGATACGCCAACTACTTGTTCGCGCTATTTCTTTCGTTACCGAACTGCGCCAACTGCCGTATATTTAGCCCATCAATTAGCCGAGCCATCCGCTGCTCGGTTTTCGGCTGGCCTTCCCTCCTATTGGGGTAGCAGAATCCGCGCCGCCGAACCCTTTCCTGACTATCCATGATTGACACCCTTCCCCCGCAGCTCCAGCTGTTGGTGCGCGAATACGGCCAGAATACCTACTCCCTGGCCCAGACGCTGCTCACGCTGGAAGACCGCGCCGAGCGCACCAAACGCGCCCAGCAGATTGTGCAGCTGATGTTCCGCCTGAATCCCGGCGTACGGGAGCAGCAGGACTACCAGCACAAGCTCTGGAATCACCTCTACGCCATGACCGGCAATCAGCTGGACGTGGACGCGCCGTTTGCGCTGACTGGCCTTGACCAGTTCACGCGCCGGCCCGAACGCCTCTCGTATCCCACTAAAGCTCCCAAGCTGCGCCCCTACGGCAAGAACGTGGAGGAACTGGTGGCCAAAGCCGTGGCCATGGAAGACGCCACGGCCCGGGAGCAGGCCGCCATCAGCATTGGCCGGGTAATGAAGTTCCTGCACCGCATGCACAGCAAGGACATTCCCAAGGACGTGACCATCATCCGTCACTTGAAGGACCTCTCGGCCGGCAAGCTGGTGCTCGATCAGGCCCAGGTGGATGCCGCCGGCGGCTTTGATACGATGACGGGCTCCGCCAGCCAGGGCCAGGGCCAAGGGGGCGGCGGTGGCCGCGCCAGCGGGGCCTTCGTGGTGCCGCAGCCGCGCCCGGAGCGGGAGCAGCGCCGCGGTGGCGGCGGTGGCGGCAAGAACGAGCGCCGCGACAAGCGCCGGGGCAAAAAAGGAGGACGCGAACAGCAACAGCCGCCGCAGTAACCGGCGCGTAGTATAGAATGGCAGCAGCTTTTGAAGTAATCGGCGGGAAACCGCTGCGCGGCGACATCGTGCCGCAGGGGGCCAAAAACGAGGCCCTGCAAATCCTTTGTGCCGTGCTCCTGACCGCGGAGCCCGTCACCATTTCCAACATTCCGGACATCCGCGACGTCAACAAGCTCATCGAACTGCTCGGCAGCATGGGCGTGAAGGTGGAGCGCCTGAGCCAGGACACCTACCGCTTCCAGGCCGACGCCGTCGACCTGGACTACCTCGACACACCGGACTTCGTGAAGCAGGCGCGCGAGCTGCGCGGCTCGGTAATGATTCTGGGCCCGATGCTGGCCCGCTACGGCAAGTGCCAGCTGCCTAAGCCGGGCGGCGACAAAATCGGCCGCCGGCCGCTGGACACGCACTTCTGGGGCCTGCAGAAGCTGGGCGGCGACCTGAAAGTGGAAGGTCCGGACTTCTATCGTATGTCGGCCCCCAACGGGCTGCGCGGCGCGTACATGCTGCTGGACGAAGCCTCGGTCACGGGCACGGCCAACATCGTGATGGGCGCGGTGCTGGCCGAAGGCACCACCACCATCTACAACGCGGCCTGCGAGCCGTACCTGCAGCAGCTCTGCAAGATGCTAGTGCGCATGGGCGCCCATATCCAAGGCATCGGGTCCAACCTGCTCGTCATCGAAGGCGTGAAAACCCTCGGCGGCACCGAGCACCGCATGCTGCCCGACATGATCGAAATCGGCTCGTTCATCGGCCTGGCGGCCATGACGGGCTCGGAAATCACCATCAAGGACTGCGCGATTCCCGAGCTGGGGTTGATTCCGGACACCTTCCGCAAGCTGGGCATTCAGCTGGAGTTCCGCGGCGACGACATCTTCGTGCCGGCCCAGGAACGCTACGAAATTGCCACCTACCTCGACGGCTCCATTCTGACGGTATCGGACCACACCTGGCCCGGCTTCACGCCCGACCTGCTGAGCATCATGCTGGTGGTGGCCACCCAGGCCAAGGGCACCGTGCTCATTCACCAGAAGATGTTTGAGTCGCGCTTGTTCTTCGTCGACAAGCTTATCGACATGGGCGCGCAGATTACCCTCTGCGACCCGCACCGTGCCATCGTCATCGGGCTCGACCATCAGCACGCGCTGCGCGGCATCACCATGACTTCGCCCGACATCCGCGCCGGCGTGGCCCTGCTCATCGCCGCCCTCTCGGCCGATGGCAAGAGCACGATTCTAAACATCGAGCAGATCGACCGCGGCTACCAGAACATCGAAGGCCGCCTACAGGCCCTTGGCGCCCAGATCAAGCGTGTCGGCTAAGGCTGCTTGTCGCCTGAACTGGAAAAAGCCCCGCCCCTACCGGCTTGTCCTTACCCAAAACTTGAGAAGCGCCGGCCGGTAGGTCGGCGCTTCTGCTTTACCGAT
>NZ_BAAGRA010000027.1:0-1332 GCF_054783195.1 Hymenobacter coalescens
GCGCCCCGCGGTCCTTCCTGGACCGCGGGGCGCGCCTGTTTGCCCCCCCCCGTACCGGCGGCCCTACTCGGCCTCTGACTCGGAGGTATAATATATTGCCATCCAGACCGGCTTACGGGTTATATTTAATACGATTTTATTTTTTGATGTAATTTAATAAATATACTTTTCTTGGCTCTGCATCAAATATGTAGCAGTGAAATAGAGACGAGCCTGTGAATAAGTTACATGTAATGCTCCTGTATTCCTGTCATTATGATGGTAGATGGCACTAATCCCTTAACTAAAACAGTGCTTATAGCGGATTCATGAACGGTGTACATGATAACCAAAATGATTGAACCAAGCTTTGGCGTCCTTGCTGGAAATCCAGCTCACTGCTGTTTGGATAGCCTCCTGCAGCGCTTCGCGGGTACGGGCCTGAGCGTGTTGCAGCTTGGTTTTGAGCTTGCCCCAGGTCTGCTCGACCGGGGTAATATCGGGCGAGTACGGCAGCAGGAAGAGCACCTCGACGCCGCGCCGGGCCAGCTCTTGCTGCAAGCCACTGAGCTTGTGCACGGGCAGGTTATCCAGGACCAGCACATCGCCGCGCCGTAGCTGCGGCCCCAGCACCCGGGCTACGTAGAAGGCGAAGCTGCGCTGGTTCAAGGCCCCGTCCAGCAGGTGTACCGCGGTCAAGCCGCGCACGCCCAGCGCCCCGATCAGTGTCACGGCCCGCCCGCGCTGGAGCGGCACCGCGACGCTTACCCACCGGCTGCCCGCGCGTAGCGGCGCGTGTAGTCCAGGCGTAGGCACGTTTCGTCCAGGAAGTAGAACCGGTGCACGTCCGTGCGCGCCGCCACCGCCTCCTCGTGCTGCCGGCGCCACTCCCGCACCCGCTCGGTGTCCTGCTCAGTGGCGTGCAGGCTTTTTTTCCGGAGCAGGTCTTGACTCGTCCAGCACGCGCCAAATCACGCCGACACTCACGCGCCGCCCGGCCTGGGCCTGCAGCGCGTCGCGCAGCTCGGCCAGCGTCGCGTCCGGCTGCCGCCCCACCTGGGCCACCAGCCACGCCTGCGCGGCCGCGTCCAGGCACCGCGGTGGGCCGCCCCGGCCGGGCAACGCAGCCATCGACCCCGTTTGCCGCTGCCGCCGTACGAGCTTGCCGACAAAAGCCAGGCTCACACAAAAGCGGGCGGCCACTTGCACCTGCCGGGCCCTTGGCTCGGTCAGCGCCTGCGCCACGCGCTGGCGCAAATCCAACGAATACGCTTCGCTTGCATAGGCCTGCTGGGGTGGTCTAGTCGTGGCGGACACGGCGCTAAGGTAGGCGATTGGCGAGGTCGGCTTCAA
>NZ_BAAGRA010000028.1:0-1660 GCF_054783195.1 Hymenobacter coalescens
GCTGCCGCACCGCGTACATTGCATACCCCGAAGCTACGGCAATCTACGCTCCGTAGCAATGCCTCAAAAACTATGCTGCGCTAGAAAGACGTCTTTTATGCTGCGGCATCTTCCTTATGTTGTCAACTTTTTTCAACAATGACTTAACATGTACATTAACAACTTTATATTCCTTCAAACCCTCTGTCCGTTTATCTATATCTTTTAACATATTAGCACCTTTATCTGTATCCCCATAATATAAATTCATAATAGCAATTCCATACCTAAACATCGTCCTATATTCAGCATACTTACCCTCATACTGACTGAGAAAAGCAACTACTTCTTCAATATTAAAATTCGGCCTCTTACCACTCTTCTGTAAAGCATCAAAGTATTTACAAAGTGCTTTGTAATGAAAAACCAAACTAACAGCATCACCTCTTGTCATTGCGAAGAATCCCCTGTTAGCATGCACAAACTGAGATTCATTATCAATAATAGCCATCTTATCAGTATAGAGAATAGCATCATCTATATTTCCAACTACGTAAGAATATCTAGCCAAAGAAACATAAATATTAAAAGCATCGTTATGCCCATCTAGCATAATAGCATACTCTTTCAAGAATCTAACCACCTCTTTAGGGTCACGATTCTGCTTATGATACTGCCAGAAATTATAGCGACACAATCTGCTCAATATCTTGGCAAGTCTACTTGTAAGATAGAATTTCTTAATAGCTTTTACTCTCAGCTGTTCGTCTACTATCTCTGACGGATTTATAAGACCATCATTAGCGTTAAATATCTTCTTTAATATAGATAATGCTTGTTCTGGATTACCATGACATACAGAACTTAGACCTAGGTAATAAAGAATAGTATCCTTCAGACTGAGACGTACCTTAGTTGTTCCGTGCAGTTCATCATCCATCGAAAAACCCCAAAAGTCAGGGCTTCTTTGGAGAACTTCCTTTTTTATATCTATTTCCATATCAAATAAACGAAAGCTTGTGACCATATCCATGGTACAAAGAGTCCCACTTTGCATAACAAATTCGTCCTTACCAAGAACTTTACCGACGTTAGCTTTAATAAATAATATTTCTTTTAACCCATAATCATTCTTTTTTAAAAAACGTTCCGCACCTTCCTCCGTCTTAAACGAGGAATGATTCAGAATAATAAATTTTATTTCCTTTATTTCTTCTGATAGTTCCTCAATCAAAGGAACAAGAACTTGGTTTACTTTATCCTGAGTCTGCTTTTCACTAAGAATTAAGACACCAAATTTTCGTTTTTTAACAAACCGATATCTGTATCTACAGTAAGCCCATACTGATGTCAGCAATACTTCAAGAGAAAACAACAAGTATATACCTATCGGATTCAACTTTTTCTCATCAAGAAAAGGAGACACGTACAACAAGTACAAAGCGGCAGTAAATATCTGCATGCAGATAAGCGCACTAACGTTTCGCCAGTTGCTTGCGGTCCAGTCCTCTATCTTGCCATAAATTCTATCTATAGATTTTGGAAGTGGAGTATCCATAATTCATCTGTTTAGAAGTCAAAAAGAAAGGGAAGCAAGCTTCCCTTTCTTTAAATTTAACGGCATTGCTACAGTATCATAGATAGGGTACCGTTTTTCTTAGCGCGCAGCAGGAGTACCGCT
>NZ_BAAGRA010000029.1:0-62185 GCF_054783195.1 Hymenobacter coalescens
AGGACGCCAAAGCTTGGTTCAACCATTGTGGCTATCATGTACACCGTTCATGAATCCGCTATACATGGGTACTTCATTACTCACGACGACTACATAGGCGAATACTACTTATCCACAAAGGATATTCATTGATTGCCTGCAGATGATTAATCGCCTATCCTTCAGTCCAACCCATTCAACCTGCTAGCCTGAGCCTGCAGCATTTGCTTACCAAATTGCCTACGTTGTACATAGCCTGCCGCACTAGCAGTACTGTAAAGCCTCGCTACCAGACGCGGAGGTATGAGCGACAAGTTCTCATCAGTAACCATTGGTTGCTGAGCTCCCACCTTCATCATTCCGTAACTTCGCCGCGCACCATTTTCCCACTCCCGTGCGCAACCTCTCCAAGTTCCTGTTGCTGCTCCTGCTGCTCGGGCCGCTGACGCTGCCGGCCCAGCACCGCAAGAAGCCCACCGCCAAGAAGAAAACCACCCAGGCCGCCGCCCGGCGCCGCGCCGCGCCCAAAGCCGCGCCCGCCCGGCCGCAGGCGGCTGCCAAAACCGCTGCCGCCCGGAAGGCGGCTGCTAAAGCCGCCCCGGCGGCCCAGCAGCCCGAGTTCCTGCAGTATCTGCACTCGCCCTGGGTCGATTCGGTGATGAAGACGCTCACGCCCGACCAGCGCGTAGCGCAGCTGTTCATGGTGGCCGCGTACTCCAACCGCCAACGCATCGACGAGGACTCCATTTCCACGCTGATCCAGAAAAGCGGCATCGGCGGGCTGATTTTCTTCCAGGGCGGGCCCGTGCGCCAGGCCAAGCTGCTGAACCGCTACCAGGCCCAGAGCCGGGTGCCGCTGCTGGTGGCCATGGATGCCGAGTGGGGCCTGGGCATGCGCCTGGACAGCACCATCCGCTTCCCCTACCAGATGACCATGGGCGGCATTCGCGACAACGCCCTGCTCTACGAAATGGGCCAGGAAGTGGGGCGGCAAGTGCGCCGCGTCGGCATGCACGTCAACTTCGCCCCGGTGGTCGACGTGAACAACAACGCCGCCAACCCCGTCATCGGCTTCCGCTCGTGGGGCGAGAACAAGCGCAACGTCACGCAGAAAAGCCTGGAGTACATGCGCGGCATGCAGGACGCGCAGGTGCTGGCCGTGGCCAAGCACTTCCCCGGCCACGGCGACACCGACGCCGACTCGCACCTGGCCCTGCCCATCATCCGCGCCGACCGCCGCCGCCTCGACTCCTTGGAGCTGGGCCCCTTCCGCTCGCTGATGACGCGCGGTCTGGGCGGGGTAATGATTGCCCACCTCAACATTCCGGCGCTGGACTCCACCGGCGTGCCCTCCACCCTTTCCAAGCGCATCGTGACGGACATGGTGCAGCGCGACATGGGCTACCAGGGCATGATTTTCACCGACGCCATGAACATGAAGGGCGTCACGAGCAAGTACCCGCCCGGCGAGGCCGACGTGCGCGCCATCCTGGCCGGCAACGACATCCTGGAATTCTCGAAGAACGTGCCCAAGGCCCTGCTGGCCGTGCGCGCCGCCATCGACTCGGGCCGCGTGAAGCAGGCCGACATCGACGTGCGCTGCCGCCGGGTGCTGGCCCTGAAGCAGTGGGCCGGGCTGAACCGCTACCAGCCCATCGAGCTGAAAAACCTCACCGCCGACCTCAACAACCCGCACGCCCAGCACATTGCCCAACGCCTGCAGGAGCTGAGCATGACGGTGCTGCGCAACCAGAAGCAGCTGCTCCCGCTGCAGCGCCTGGATACGCTGCGCATTGCCACCGTGCTGATGGGCTACAAGGACACCACTGACTTCCAGCGCATGGTGGCCGACTACGCCCCGGCCCGGCACTTCAGCATCTCGGCCACGCCCACGATGGACGAGCTGACCAAGCTGCGCGAGCAGCTGCGGGGCTACAACCTGCTGCTGGTGGGCCTGCAGAACCTGGGCCGCCTGCCGGCCACCAACTTCGGCATCTCGCCGGAGGAGAACGTGCTGCTGCGCGAGCTGGCGGGCCTGAAGAAAAAGATGGTGGTGTCGGTGTTCGGCAATGCCTACGCCGTGGCCAAGCTGCGCGACCTGGCCGCCGCCGACGCGGTGGTGCTGGCCTACCAGGAAAGCAAAAACGCGCAGGAGTTGGCCGCCCAGATTATTTTCGGCGGCGTGGGCGCTACCGGCAAGCTGCCCGTGACGGTGGGCGGGCCCTTCAACTACGGCGCCGGCCTGACCACCAAGGGCGGCCTGCGCCTGCGCTACGCCCAGCCCGAGGCCGTGGGCATGAACAACAGCCTCGAAGCCCGCGTGGACTCCCTGCTCAACGCCGCGCTGGCGGCCCGGGCCTTCCCCGGCGGTGAGGTGCTCATTGCCCGCCGCGGCACGGTGGTGCTGCGCAAGAGCTTTGGCCGGCACACCTATGAGCCCAATGCCCCGCTGGTGCGCAACACCGACCTCTACGACCTGGCCTCGGTAACGAAAGTGGCCGCCGCCACTCCGGCCCTGATGAAGCTGCAGGACCAGGGCAAGTTCAGCCCCGACCAGACGCTGGGCTCCTACTTCGACTTCCTGAAAGGCACCAACAAGCAGGACCTGAAGCTGCGCGACGTGCTCACGCATCAGGCCCGCCTGAAGGCCTGGATTCCGTTCTGGCAGCAGTACACCGAGCCGCGGGGCTTCTTCGCGCGCCTGTTTGCCAAGTACCCGCACGAGCCCATCAAGCTGAAGCCGGGCGAGGCCCCGCTGCCCATGAGCCGCCGCTTCTTCCGCCCCGACTCCTCGGCCCGCTTCCCGCTGCAGGCTGCGCCCGCGCTGTGGGCCCGCCAGGACTTCCCGGAGCGCCTGCGCAAGGCCATTGCCGAGTCGCCGCTGAACGAGAAGCCCGGCTACGTGTACTCCGACCTCTCCTTCTACCTCTACCCGCAGCTAGTGCAGCAGCAGGCCGGCAAGCCGTTTGAGCAGTTCCTCGCCGACGAGCTGTACCGCCCGCTGGGCGCCACCACCCTGGGCCTACACCCCACGTGGCACCACCCGAAGGCTCGCATCGTGCCCACGGAGTACGACTCCCTGTTCCGCAAGCAGCTCCTGCACGGCACCGTGCACGACGAGGGCGCGGCGCTGCTCGGCGGCCTCTCGGGCCACGCCGGACTCTTCGGCAACGCCAACGACCTGGCCAAGCTGCTGCAGATGTACGCCTGGGAAGGCCAGTACGGCGGGCAGCAGCTGCTCAAGCCCGAAACCGTGCAGGAGTACACCAAGTGTCAGTACTGCCCCGACAACCGCCGTGCCCTGGGCTTCGACCGCCCGGCCAACGACCCGAAGGTGAACACGGCCCCCGGCGCCTCGCCGCGCAGCTTTGGCCACACGGGCTACACCGGCACCTATTTCTGGGTCGATCCGCAGTACGACCTGGTGGTGGTGCTGCTCACCAACCGCGTGCACCCGACGCGCAACAACAACAAGATTACCGAGCTGAGCGTGCGCTCCAAGTTGCTGCAGCTGGCCATCGACGCGGTGCAGTCGGAGCGCCCGAAAGTGGAGTCGACGGTGGAAGAATAAGCCCGGCGCCGCTCCGGCACAGGCAGACGCCCGGCCCGCAAGGCCGGGCGTTTTTGCGTCCGCTCGCATGATCATGTGACGCGGCATAGGCAGCGGAAATGCCAACTTTGCGTCGGTAAGCCCAACGGTATACAACCTTTCCCGGCAGCGCGGCCTCCGGCTACTATTCCCGACTTGCTTTTCCCATGAAATCAGCTTTCCTCTTCACCCGCGGGCTGCTCCTGGCCGTTACGGCCCTGGGCCTGGCTTCCTGCGACGACGGCGACGCGCCGCGCTACTCCCTCACGCCCGGCGAGCGGGCCTGGGCCGATGTGTACCAGGCCGGCAACGTGTGGACCTTCCGCAACGCGGCCACCGGCTACGAACGGCGCTATAAGGTGACAGAAGTAAAGGACAAGATGCAGGCGCATGTGCCCAAGTCGCTGAACGTGTCCTACTACCAGCAGATGGTAAAAATCACGCTGTTGCGCGAGGACTCCACGTCCTTCCGCGCCACCGGCACGGCCAACGACGTGAACATGCGGGGCTACCAGCTGCTGCTAAACCTGCAGGCCCAGACGAGCGCGCAGGCGGCCCACCTCGACATCAACTGGACCGCCGGCTTCAGCGTGCCGGTGGGCACCCTGGAGCAGGGCGCGCCCGCGCCGCCCCCGTTCCTTGCCGCCAACGGCCGCACCTACGCCAACGTGGTGCAGCTGCAGTACACGCCGCCCAGCTCGCCCTGGCACACGGGGCCCCAGCCGGCCTGGCAGCTGCGGCGCATTTACTACTCCAAGGCTGTCGGCATTATCCAATTTGAGGAGGTCGGTGGCCAAGTGTGGGTGCGGCAGTAAGCCCGGCGTCACTACCGCTTCATTCCTTCGCTTTTCCCGATGACAACTTCTTCTATATCCCTGCGGCGCCTGAATGCCGGCCTCTTACTGGCCATGCTGAGCCTGACGCTGGGCAGCTGCGGCTGGCTCCGCGACGACGACCAGCAGCCCCAGCTGCGCATGACCAACGAGCAGGCCGCCTGGGCCGACCCGTACCGCAACAGCGCCACCTGGACGTTTCGCGGGCCGGGCGCGCAGGCGCTCAGCATGCAGGTTATCAAATTTGATGACCAGAACAAGCCCCAGACCAAGTTCAGCAGCAAGACCGGCAGCATCGACTTCTACCGCCAGGAAATTCATACCGGCCTGAGTGGCCCGGCCGGCGGCGCGGCGTTTGAGCTGCACGCCGAGGTAAGCCTGGACAACATGTTCGAGCCGTTTTCTGCGCGCCTGCAGCTCAACAACGCGTATTTCAACCTGCCGGCGGCAGCCTTGGAAGCGGGCCGGCCGCTGCCCCCGGGCGGCACCGTCACCCTGCTGCCGCAGTTCAGCCTGGGGGGCCGCACCTACCAGAATGCGCTGGAAATGCAGCCCTACACCCTGAGCAACGACGGCCGGCCCGAGGCCATCCGGCGCATCGTGTACCACAAAGCCGGCGGCGTGCTGCAGTACCAGACGGCCAACGGGGAGCTGTGGAACCGGGTGCTGCCCTAGAATAGTGGACAGTAAGCAAAAAGGCCGTCATGCTGAGCTGGTCGAAGCATCTCTACCGAACAAACGTCAGCGGTAGAGATGCTTCGACCAGCTCAGCATGACGTTTTGGAAGTCTAGGGAACAGCATTCTTGCTGTTCTCTCACTAGCTTCCGCGGCCCGCTGGCCTTAGTACTAAACGCCACGCGCCCGGTCATTCGCGAATGACCGGGCGCGTGGCGTTTGACGAAGCTTGTTTCAGCTGGCCGGAGTTGCCCAGCGGGCCCTACTCCTGCTGCGCGGGCTTCAGCTTCTGCTCGATGCTTTTTTGCAGCTCGGGCATGTGCTCCTGCATGCGGCGCTGGCCCAGCTCGATGCCGGCGGCCATCAGCGTGCTTTGCTTGCCGATGAATTTCTGCCCGGTGGGCGAGCCGTAAAACTTCTTCAGCTCCTTGAGCTCTTTTTCGGTGAACTCGCGAGCGTAGAGGGCCACCATGTCTTCCTTGAGCGAGGCCCAGCTCATGTATTTGGTCAGGAAGCTGCGCATTTCGGGTTCTACGGCCTTCAGCTCGGGGCGCTGAATAAGCTGGGCCGTCATCATCTGATCGAGGGCGTTGTCGGTGTTGCGCTGCATCTGCATGGTGCTGAGCAGCTCCTCAGCGGCCTGACGCTGGCCGGCCGAGATGGGTGCCGGGCTACCGGAAGCGGCGGCCGTGGTTTGGGCCGAGGCGGCCGGGGCGGCCAGCAGCAAGCCGGCGGCAAGAATCAGCAGGTGTTTCATAGCTGGTAGGTACGGGATTTTGCCTGGTTCGGCCGCCCGGGTAAGCAACCATTCGGGCCTGGCCGGTATCTGTGGGGCGTAGGCGGCAGCGGCGTGGCGCTGGCCACACGGCGCTGCCGTCCTGCCCATCGGCCCCCGAGGCTGGCTGGCTACCACATGCTTATGCGATTTACCAGCGTCATTTCACGCCCCATCTTTGCACTGTCGCCGGGCCCTGCCTGCGGCGCTGCTGCTTCCGCTCCTCTGCCTGCCTCCGCTATGAAAACATTTGTACTCTCCTGGTTTCGCCGCCCCACGCTGCCGGCCGCGCTGGTCGCCAGCCTGCTGCTGCCGGGCTGCGGCACCGGGCTTTTCCCCGAGCCGGAGCAGCCCGAGCTGCCCCAGTACCAGCTCAACGCCGCTGAGCAGGCCTGGGCGGCCCCCTACCGCCTCGGGGAAGAGTGGCGCTTCCGCAACGCGAACGGCTACGAGCGGCGCTACCAGGTGAAAGGCCTCTCCGACCAGCAGCTGCCCGGCCTGACGCCGGGCACCCAGCGCGTGGGCTACTTCCAGCAAGGCCTCGGCGCCCGCCTCGAGCGCGTGGACTCGGCCTACGTGGCGCGCCCCGAGCAGCAGCGCTACCAGGCGACCTTCACGATGACGGCCGGCGTGGCGGCCAAGACGGCGGCCGTGCCCATGAGCGCCGAGCTGGCCTGGGGCCCCGCCCGCCTGCTGCTGCCCGTGGCGCAGGTCAACGCACAGCAACCCTTGCCGGTGGATGTGCGCCTGCTGCCGTCCATCACGCTGGGCACGCGCGCTTATCAGAACATACTGGAGTACACCAGCCTGCAGACCTCGGCCGCGCACCTGCCGGCCTGGCAGGTGCAGCGGGTGTACTACTCAAAGGAAAACGGCGTCGTGCGCTTCGTGGAAGCAGGCGGCACCGTGTGGGACCGACAATGACCCCTGCGGTTCCCAATTGGTGAGTGAAAATGGTGAAGCAGGCGGTACCCTCTGGGGCCGCCCGCTTTGCGTTTCGGGGTAGCGTAAACGCACGGCGGACTCGCTGAGCGGCCACGCGCCGAGCGGGTGGGCGGAGCGGGTAAAATCCGTAGCTTCCCCACCGTCTCACCCTGTTATCCGCTGATTCCCATGCTAGGATTGATGATGCAGACGCCGCTGCGCATTGCAGCGCTGCTGGAGCACGCCGCCAAGTGGCACGCCGACACCGAAATCGTGTCGCGCAATACCGAGGGCGGACTACACCGCTACACCTACCACGACGCGCACCAGCGCGCCAAGCAGCTGGCCAACGCCCTCACGAAGCTGGGCACCCAGCCCGGCGACCGGGTGGGTACGCTGGCCTGGAACAACCACCGCCACTTCGAGCTGTACTACGGCGTGTCGGGCATGGGTGCGGTGTGCCACACCATCAACCCACGCCTGTTCGCCGATCAGCTCATCTTCATCATCAACGACGCGCAAGACCGGTTGCTGTTTTTCGACGCGACGTTTCTGCCGCTGGTGGAAAAACTGGCGCCCCACTGCCCTTCCGTGCAGCACTGGGTGCTGATGACCGACCGCGCCCACCTGCCCGCCAGCCACCACCTGCCCGGTAACCTGCTCTGCTACGACGACCTGCTGGCGGCCGAGGCGCCCGAGTACGAGTGGCCCGTGTTCGATGAGCACACGGCCTCCTCGCTGTGCTACACCTCCGGCACCACCGACCAGCCCAAGGGCGTGCTCTACTCCCACCGCTCCACGCTGCTGCACAGCTACGCGGCCTCCCTGCCCGACTGTTTCAACTGCTCTTCGCGCGACGTGGTGCTGCCCGTGGTGCCCATGTTCCACGTCAACGCCTGGGGCATTCCGTACGCGGTGCCCCTGAACGGCTGCAAGTTGGTGCTGCCCGGTCCCGGCCTCGATGCGGCCAGCCTTTACGAGCTGTTTGAGCGGGAGCAGGTCACGTTTTCGGCCGGCGTACCCACCATCTGGTTTGGGCTGCTGCAGTACATGCGCGAGGGCCAGCGGCAGTTCAGCACCCTGCGGCGCATGATTGTGGGCGGGGCCGCCTGCCCCCCGGCGTTGCTGCGCGCCTTCGACGAGGAGCTGCACGTGGAAATCCGCCACGCCTGGGGCATGACGGAAACCTCGCCGCTGGGCACCGTCAGCACGCTGAAGCCGCAGCACCTGCAGCTGCCGGCCGCAGACCAGCAGGCGCTGAAAAACAAGCAGGGCCGGGTGATTTTCGGCGTCGACATGAAAATCGTGGACGACCAGGGCCGCGAGCTGCCGCACGACGGCGTGGCCTTCGGCGACCTGCTGGTGCGGGGTCCTTTCATCGTGGGCGACTATTTCCAGGCCGAGCACCCCGGCCAGCTCACCGCCGACGGCTGGTTTCGCACCGGCGACGTGGCCACCATCGACCGGGACGGCTTCATGCAGATAACCGACCGCTCGAAGGACGTCATCAAATCGGGCGGCGAGTGGATTTCGAGCATCGAGCTGGAAAACCTGGCGGTGGGCCATCCGGCCGTGGCCGAGGCGGCCGTCATCGGGGTACCGCACCCGAAATGGAGCGAGCGGCCCCTGCTGGTAGTGGTGCGCAAGCCGGGCCAAGAGGTATCGTCCGAGGAGCTGCTGCGGTTTTACGAGGGCAAAGTGGCCCCGTGGTGGGTACCCAGCGGGGTGGAATTCGTGGAGCAACTGCCGCACACGGCCACGGGCAAGCTGCTCAAAACCCAGTTGCGTAAGGATTTCGCCAGCTACGAATTCTCGTAACCGGCACCCAAGCCGCTGGCTAGTCTGCCGGTCCGTTTATCGACTGTCGGCACGCTTTGAGGTATAAATGCGGCGGCGGGTTGCCGGTGGAGTACCGCCGACAACCCGCCGCAGTACTTTCGGCCGTAGCCGGATTTCGGACGGGAAAAGCGTGAGCGGTGCCAGGGGCCGGAAGGGCGGGCAGCAGGCCCACGAACTGCCGCTGCGGGCGCCGAAGCAACGTCGGGCAGCCAACGGCCCGCCAAACCGGCCGGCTTGCGCACCCGCCCACAGGCCGCGGGGGTTGTCCGGCGCATTCATCCCATTTATCCGGGCCTTCATCACATTCCTTTTCCGCCGCTTCCCGGCCGCCCTAACCTTGCTCATGATTCGGCCCGGCCACCGCCCGCGCCGCGCTTTCGACCACGCTTTTCGAAAACGACCATGAGCATTCTTACCCCCGCCGACGGACTGACGGCAGCCAGGCTGCTGGTCCGCGCGGTCCTCGGCCTGGTACTGCGTGCACTGTTCCTGCCCGCTACGCCGGCATCTACCCCTACCAGGCAGCCCAGGACTTGCACAAGCTGCCGGTGTACGGCGAAAACGGGCCGTTGAAAGCCCGCTTTGGCAGCGGGCAACCCGTGCGACTCCGCTACCAGGGCCAGCACTTGTTTGTGCCCACCGGCGACGACGATGACCCGTTGATTTTCTCCCCGGCCGAGGGCCCGGCGCGGGCGCTTACCATCCGTGAAAGCCGCTGGAAAGTCACTGTAGCCACCCGCAAGCCTTAGTCCCGGCCGCTGCCCGCCCCGGCCTCACGCCGCCAAATCCTTTTTCTTTACCTCCCTGCGCTGCCCCATGTTTGGTTTTCCTGCCTTTGTGAAACGTTTGCCCCTGCGCCGCGCCGGCGGCGGACCGCCTTCTATTCTGCGCGACGTACTGCTGGCCGTCGGGCTCTGGATACCGAGCCTGCTGCTGCTGCTGCTGGCCGAGGCCGAAGGCGAAATAGTGGTGTACTGGGGCGTGCTGGCGCTGTCCGGCATGCTGCTGCACGGCCTGGCCGCTTACTACCTGGTGCCGCCGGCCCTGGTGCGCCGGCGCCCTTTCGGCAGCTACCTCTGGCGCTACCTGCTGCTGCTGTTGGCAACGGTGCTGCCCGTTCTGCAGCTGATGCGCCTGCTCATGCGCGACAACGACCAGGCCGTGGGCTTTACGCTGTTTTATTTCGGCTTTCACCTGCTCGTGACCGGGCCGCTGACCTGGGTACTGCTGCGCCGCCGCCGCCGCCGCGAGCAGGCGCTGGAAGGCCTGCAGCAAGAGCTCGGGCACTCAACGGCCAGCCTGGATTTGCTGCGCGCCCAGATCAACCCGCACTTCCTGTTCAATGCCCTGAACACGCTCTACGGTACGGCCCTGCAGGAAAACGCGGAGCGCACGGCCCAGGGCATTCAGATGCTGGGCGACATGATGCGCTTCATGCTCCACGAAAACCACCAGCCGCGCATCCTGCTGGCCCGCGAAATCGAGTACCTGCGCAACTTCATTGCGCTGCAGAGCCTGCGCATCGCCACCTCGCCCGGCATCACCCTCGATACCAGCATCGAGGAGGCCCCGGCGGGCGCCGCCATTGCGCCCATGCTGCTGATTCCGTTCGTGGAAAACGCCTTCAAGCACGGCATCAGCCTGCAGCACAAGTCGTGGATCCGCGTAAGCCTGCATTGCGCACACAACACGCTGTACTTCGACGTGTACAACAGCCGGCACGAGCGGCCTACGCGCGGCCTGGAAAACGACAGCTCCGGCATCGGGCTGGCCAACGCGCAGCAGCGCCTGCAGCTGCTGTACCCCGGCCGGCACGAGCTGGTCATCCGGCAGACGCCGCAGGAGTACTTCGTGCACCTGACCGTACAGCTGTAGCTCGGGCCCGCCTTATCTTCCGTGCCTTGCCCCACCGTACCCTATCCGCCCGCATGAAGGCCATTGCCATCGACGACGAACCCGTAGCCCTGGAAGTGGTGCGCGCCCTGGCGGCCAAAGTGCCCTTCGTGGCGCTGCAGGCCACGTTTACCGACGCCTTTCAGGCCCTGGCTTACCTGCAGCAGGAGGCGGTGGACCTGATCTTCCTCGACATCAACATGCCCGACATCAGCGGGCTGGAGCTCGTCGGCAGCCTGCCCAGGAAGCCGCTGGTCATCTTCACCACCGCCTACGCCGAGCACGCCGTGCAGGGCTTCGAGCTCGACGCGGTGGATTACCTGCTCAAGCCGTTTTCGCTGGCCCGCTTCGTGAAAGCCTGCAACAAGGCCCAGGAGCTGCTGCAGCTGCGCACCCAGCCGCCGCCGGCCAAAGACGCCCGGGACTACGTGTTTCTGAAAACCGGGTACGAGCAGGTGAAAGTGCGCTTCGCGGACATCCTCTACCTCGAAGCGGCCGGCAACTACCTCACCTTCGTGCTGCCCGGCAAGCGGCTGCTTTCCCGCATGACGGTGCAGGAAGTACTCGATCTGCTGCCCCGCGAGCAGTTTCTGCGGGTGCACCGCTCCTACATCGTGGCGCGCGACAAAATCGAGCGCATCGAGCGGCACCAGGTGTACGTGGGCGGCGCGTACGTGCCGGTGGGGGCTTCGTACGCGGCGCAGCTGCAGGCGCCCTGAAGTTGCACGTCCCAGCCGCGCGGGCTCAGACCTTGATGATGATGCGCCGCTGGTACATCCACCAGAGGATGCCCAGCCACAGCAGCACCAAGGTGAGGGCCCCGGCCAGGGAGGCGTTTTCGGGCACCGTGAATAAGGGCACGAAGCAGGTCTGGTACAGCCAGTCTTTCAGGCCCAGGTCCGGGGCTTTGCCGCGCGGGTCGGGCATACGGATCAGGCTCAGGATGCGCGGAATCAGGCCCGAGAGAAAAAACACGGTGATGGCGTTGACGCCGTACACCAGGAACGGCTTGATCCAACCGCGCCAGCCCTGCACATCGCACAGCCAGTACAGCAAGGCCAGCGCGCTGACGGCCATGCCACCGGTGTACAGCACGTAGGAGCTGGTCCAGAGGCTTTTGTTGACGGGAAACCAGCCGTTCCAGATCAGGCCGAGCACGATCAGCAGGGCGCCGTCCACGAACAGCCACACCACCTTCTCGGCCGGGGCCACGTCGCGGCGGCGCAGCCACTGCGCGGTGACGACGCCCAGCAGGCCGGTGGCTACGGCTGGCAGGGTGCTCAGCAGCCCCTCCGGGTCCCAGGTCTTGCTCGATTTCCACAGGTGGGCCTCCGTGAGCAGGGTGCGGTCGAGCCAGGCGCCCAGGTCGCGGCCGGGCAGCAGCTGGGCCGTGGCCTCGCCGGGTGCGGGCACCAGCTGCAGCAGCACGTTGTAGCCGACGAGGATGCCGGCCAGCGTCCAGAGCTGGGTGCGGCGCCCCGTGGTCAGAAACAGCGCCGAGCAGGCCATAAACACCAGCCCGATGCGCTGCAGCACGCCCAACACGCGCACGGTGCTGAAGTCGAACTTCGGAAACAACGACAGCAGCAGCCCCAGCGCAAAGAGCACCGCCGCCCGCCGCGCCACGCGCGCCAGCACCGGCCCCAGCGGCCCGCCGTGCCGCTTCACCCCGTCGAGCGCGTACACCAACGACACGCCGACGATGAAAAGGAAAAAGGGGAAAATCAGGTCCGTAGGCGTGCAGCCGTTCCACGCCGCGTGCTCCAGCGGCCCATAGATGTGGCCCCAGTCGCCGGGGTTATTCACCAGGATCATGGCCATGACGGTGATGCCCCGGAACACGTCGAGCGAGACGAGGCGCCCAGGCTGCGAGGCTTCGGCCAGCGGCTGGGTGTGGGTGGTGGCTTCGGCGGCCTGGGTGGTGGATTGCATCAGCGTTTTTTCAGGGTATTAAGCTCTACCCAACCGTTGTCGTAGGCGGGGCCGGAAAGTAGTGTAGCGGCTCGTCGGAAGCTTTTTCCTTCGGCTTCATTAAGTATGCGTAGCTGTACGCTGCACTCCGCGGCGAAATAACATTGTACGCTCACCGAAAACGGCTCCTGCGGCGCAAAGCTCAATTCAAAAAAGAAGCCTCCGGTGCTGAATAGCCCCCGCGGGTTCAGCCGCAGCTTGGTTTCCTGCACGAAGCCGCGCTGCTCCGTCACGGCGGCAAGATCGTTGAGCACCGCCTCGGCCAGCTCGGGCACCCAGGCCCAACAGAACCGGTAGCGCGCTGCCGCGTCGCCGGCTGGTACAGCGCTCAGGTCGAAGCCCAACCGCTCCAGCACATCGTAAGTCTCCACCCTGCTAATACTGCCAGCGCACGAAGGCTTCGATGCCCTCGTACTCGGGCAAACCGAGCTGGTCGTAAATCTTGGCCGTGGTGCGGTTGCGCTCCTCGGCGCGCTGCCAGAATTCTCGCTGATCGGCGCCGGGAAACAGCGGCCGGTCCTTCTGCGACTGGTGCTTGAAGATGGCGCGGCGCTTGCGCGTGAGCTCCTGCGGGGAGAGCGGAACGGCCATTTCAATCTGGTCGATGTCCCACTCCTGCCAGGCGCCGCGGTACAGCCATACCCAGCAGTCCTGCAGCCAGTCGGTGCCCTGGGCCTTGAGCCGCTGCACGGCCTGCATGATGGCGGCCAGGCACACGCGGTGCGTGCCGTGCGGGTCCGACAGGTCGCCGGCGGCGTAGATCTGGTGCGGGCGGATGCGGTTCAGCAGGTCGATGGTCAGCTGAATGTCCTCCTCGCCCAGCGGCTTTTTGCGCACGCGCCCGGTTTCGTAGAACGGCAGGTCCAGAAAGTGGGCGCGGGTGTCGGGGTCGAGGCCGGCGTAGCGCAGGCCGCTTTTGGCCTCGCCGCGCCGGATCAGGCCCTTGATCTGCTGCACTTCGGCCGAATCGACCTGCCCCGGCGCCTTGTTTTTCAGGAAATCCGTGACGCGCTGGTACAGGTTTTCAGCGGGCTGGTCGTCGAGGCGGAATGCCTGGTCGTAGTCGGCCACGAACTCAGCGAAGCGGATGGCCTCGTCGTCGAACACGGCGATGTTGCCGGACGTCTGGTAGGCCACGTGCACTTCGTGGCCCTGGTCGGCGAGGCGCAGCAGCGTGCCGCCCATCGAGATGACGTCGTCGTCGGGGTGGGGCGAGAAGATGAGCACGCGCTTGGGAAAGGGCGCGGCGCGCTCGGGGCGGTGGGTGTCGTCGGCGTGGGGCTTGCCGCCGGGCCAGCCGGTGATGGTGTGCTGCAGCTGGTTAAAGACGCGGATGTTGATGCCGTAGGCCTGGCCTTCGGAGGCGGCGAGCAGGTCGGAGAGGCCGTTTTCGTTGTAGTCCTCGTCGGTGAGTTTCAGGATGGGCTTCTGCAGGGTGCGCGCCAGCCAGGTCACAGCCTTGCGCACGGTCGCGTCGTGCTGCCAGTTGCTGCTGAGGCCGGCCAGCCAGGGCGTTTTGCGCTGGGTAAGCTCGGCGCCGGCGGCCTCGTCGAGCACCACCTGCACGGCGGGGTGGCGCTGCAGGTAGGTGGCCGGCACGGTGTCGGTGGGCTCGCCTTCCACCATGCGCTTCACCACGGCGGCCTTGCCTTCGCCCCAGGCCATGAGCACCACGCGGTGAGCTTCCAGAATGGTGCCCACGCCCATGGTCAGGGCCCGGCGCGGCACGTTTTCCTCGCCGTAAAAGTCGGAGGCGGCGTCGGTGCGCGTGATGTGGTCCAGGGTGATGAGGCGGGTGCGCGACTGGGCGCCGGAGCCGGGCTCGTTGAAGCCGATGTGGCCGGTGCGCCCGATGCCGAGCAGCTGCAGGTCGATGCCGCCGGCCTCGCGGATCTGCGCCTCGTAGCGGCGGCAGTAGTCGGCTACTTGCTCGGCCGGCACGGTGCCGTCGGGGATGTGCACGTTTTCGGCCGGAATGTCGACGTGGTCGAAGAGGTACTCGTGCATAAAGCGCACGTAGCTCTGCAAGGAGTCGGGCGCCATCGGGAAATACTCGTCGAGGTTGAACGTGACGACGTTGCGGAACGAGAGGCCTTCCTCGCGGTGCAGGCGTACCAGCTCCTCGTACACGCGCGTGGGCGTAGAGCCGGTAGCCAGCCCGAGCACGGCCGGGCGGCCCTGGGCGTTGCGCTCCTGAATAAGATCGGCAATTTGCCGGGCGACGGCCGCGGAGGCCAGCTCAGAATCGGGGTAAACCTGGACGGGGACGCGCTCGGCGCTGGCGACAGGGTGCATAGGTTTCGGGCTGGGATGGAGGGGAGCCGCCAAGGTAATGGCTTTTGCCAGCGGCAGTCAACTTGTTCCCAGGAAAGTTTGGCCTATGCTATTTTTCTTGACTTATCCGGCCCCAACCTTAACTTTAATCCCCCTTTAAGCCCAAAAGCGTTGCTTTATGTGCTTTTTGGGATACTTTCGGCAGCTACCAGTCCATTTTAACCGCTGATTTCTCCTCCATGTCAGCCCCTTGTTTTCACCCCTGCTGGTTGCTGCCCTACGGCCTGGATTTGCACGCGCGCGCCCCTATATAGCGGCGCGCGCGCTGTTTTTGCTTTTTCTCCCACTCCTTTCCCACCTATTCAATGAATAAACTTCTATGGTCCTTAGCCCTGCCCGGCCTTGCGCTGGCGCAGCCGGCCCTGGCCCAGCAGACGCGCACCATCACCGGCACGGTGACGGCCACCTCGGACCGCACGCCCCTGCCGGGGGTAAACGTGGTCGTGAAGGGCGGCACCACCGGCACGCAAACGGGCTCCGACGGCCGGTTTTCGCTGCAGGTGCCGGCCGGCGCTACGCTGGTCTTCAGCTTCATCGGCTACAACCCCGTGGAGCGCCCCGTGGGCGATAACGCTACCCTGGACGTGGCGCTGGACGCCAACACCACCCAGCTGCAGGAAGTCAAAATCACGACGGCCTACGGCATCCAGCAGGAGCGCCGCCAGATCAACTACGGCGCCCAGCAGGTTACCGCCAAGGACATCATCGAGTCGCGCCAGCCCAACATCGTGAATGCGCTGCAGGGTAAGGTGGCGGGCGTGCAGGTGACCAGCTCGGGCGGGGCGCCCGGCGAAGGCGCGTCCATCGTCATCCGGGGCGGCAACTCGCTCGACGGCGACAACCAGCCGCTGTTCGTGATTGACGGCATCATCATGGACAACTCCTCGTTCGTGGAGTCGACGGCGCCCGGCGGGGGTTCCGGCTTCAACGGCATTCTGGGCCGTTCGGTGGCCTCGCCCAACCGCGCCTCCGACATCAACCCGGAGGACATCGAAAGTATGACGGTGCTCAAGGGCCCGGCCGCTGCGGCCCTTTACGGCCTGCGCGCCGCCAACGGCGCCGTCATCATCACCACCAAGAAGGGCAAGGCGGGCACGGTGAGCGTGGATTTCCGCACCCAGTACTCGGTGGACGAGGTGAGCCGCCTGCCCAAGCTGCAGAACGTGTACAAGCAGGGCACCAACGGCATCTTCGACCCGACCACGCGCCTGTCGTGGGGGCCGCAGTTTGCGCCCGGCGAGCAGGTGTACGACAACCTCGGCAACTTCTACCAGACGGGCCGCTCGGTGCAGAACTACCTGACCATTTCGGGCGGTACCGAGAAAGGCTCTTTGCTGCTCTCGGCCTCGCACCTGGATCAGGTGGGCGTGGTGCCCAACTCCGACTTCGACAAGGCCACGGTGCGCCTGGCGGGCACGCTACAGATTTCGCCGAAGCTGCGCGCCCAGGGCTCGGCCCAGTACCTGAACTCCGGCGGCCGCCGCGGCCTGCAGGGACCGGGCCTGTTTGGCGGCTCGGGCGGCTACTTCGTGAGCCTGCTCACCTGGCCGCGCAACGACGACGCGCGCAACTTCCTGAACCCCGACGGCACGCGCCGCCGCCTCAACACGCTGGTGGGCACGCAGGACGCCGACAACCCGTATTTCACGGTGGAGCGCAACCCGGTGACGGACCGCACCAACCGCATCATCGGCAACGCGCAGCTGAGCTACGACCCGTTCAAGTGGCTTACGCTGAGCTACAACCTGGGCACCGACGTGTACACCGAGCAGGTACGCTCGGTCCGCGCCATCGGCACCTCGCAGCCCAGCAACCAGGACGGCGGCATTTCGGAAACGACCACGCTCAGCCGCCTGATGAACTCCAACTTCACGGCGCTGTTCAGCCACTCGTTCAGCGAGAACATCAGCGGCACGCTGCTGCTGGGCAACACCGTGGAGCAGGGCCGGCGCGAGGCCACCGACATCATCGGCCTGATTTTCCGCTCGCCTAATTTCCCCTCCATCAACAACACGGTGAACCGCGGTGCGCTGACTACCAACTCGCTGCGGCGCCTGGTGGGCAACTTCGCCCGCATCAACCTGGACCTGTTCCGGCAGGTGACGCTGGAGGCCAGCGCCCGCTACGACATGTCGTCGACGCTGCCGCGGCCCGATAAGAACAAGAACTACGGCCGGGGCTTCCTCTACGGCTCGGCCACGGCCGGCTACGAGTTTACCCGCACCCTGGGCCTCGACAACAACCCCATTCTGAACTACGGCAAGCTGCGCTTGGCCGTGGCCGAGGTGGGCAAGGACACGGGGCCCTACCGCGTGGAGTCGCCGCTGGCGCAGAGCACCTACATCGGCCAGGGCTTCCGCCTGGGCTTCTTCGGCTCGAACGCGCAGCTGAAACCCGAACGCACCCGCTCCTACGAAGTGGGCCTGGACCTGCAGTTTCTGCGGGGCCGCGTGGGCCTCGACGCGGGCTACTACTACGCCGAAACCCGCGACCAGCTCATCGCCCCGCGCGTGAGCCAGGCCTCGGGCTTCATCCTGCAGTACATCAACGGCGGCACGGTGGTCAACCGCGGCGTGGAAATCGCGCTGTCGGGCAAGCCCGTGGTGCTGGACAACGGCTTCACGTGGGAGGTGCTGGCCAACTTCTACCACAACGAGAACCGCGCCAAGAAGCTGCCCAGCTTCCTGACGGAGGTAAACCAATCGGACTCCTGGGTGATTGACGTGGCCCGCGGCAGCGCCTTCCCCAACCGCCCGATCAGTTCCATCGGCGTCATCGACTACCAGCGCGTCACGGATACGAACTCGCCGGACTTCGGCAAGGTCATCGTCAGCCCGACGACCGGCCTGCCCTCCGTGGTGGCGGGCACCTTCGTGTACGCCGGCGACCGGGCCCCCGACTTCACCACCCAGGTAACGAACACGGTAAGCTACAAAGGCCTCTCCCTGGCCTTCCTGCTGGACTTCCGCAAGGGCGGCAAGGTGGTGAACGGCAACGAGTGGGTAACCGTGCGTAACGGCCTGAGCGAGAAAACCCTGGACCGCTACAACACCGCCGTCATCGACGGGGTGGTGCGCAACCCCGACGGCACCTACGCGCCCAACACGCGTCCGGTGGAACTGTCGCAGGGCTACTTCGTGAACACGCTGGCCGGCACGGGCTGGGCTTTCGTGGAAGACGGCTCCTGGACGCGCCTGCGCTACGCGACCCTCTCCTACCGCCTGCCGCAGACGCTGCTGGGCTCCTCGTTCGTGAAGGGCGTGGAGCTGAGCGTGACCGGCCGCAACCTGCTGCTGTTCACCAAGTACTCGGGCGCCGATCCGGAAACCTCGTCGGCCGGTGCCGGCGTGCGCGGCGGCGGCTCGGGCGGCTTCGACTACGGCAGCACCCCCGCTACGCGCGGCGTGGACATGGCCCTGCGCCTGAATTTTTAATAAATGGTCTGATGGCTAACTGGTCGAATGGCTGATTGCTTCTGAACTTATTTGGAACCGCCAGCCATTTAGCCACGCAACCATTTAGCAATTCAATCCGATGAAAAAATACCTTCTCCTTCTGGGCTTGCTCGTGGGTGGCGGGGCGCTGACGTCGTGCGAGAAATTCCTCGACGTGAACACCGACCCGAACAACCCGGTCAGCTCGACGCCCAACTTCCTGCTCCCCGGCGGCATTTCGCAGGCCTTCCAGCAGCAGATGTTTACTTCGCTGACGACGGCCTACATCACCCAGTACGTGGTACGCCGCGCCCCCGCGGCCAGCACCGATCAGTACTTCTTCACGACGGGCAACAGCACCAACACGTTCAACTACCTGTACTTCTACGCGGCCGGCAACCTGCGCGCGGCCATTGCGGCGGCCCAGCAGGAAGGCTCGCCGCACTACGTGGGCGCTTCCAAGATTACGCTGGCCATGGGCCTGGCCCACGCCACCGACATGCTCGGCGACATTCCGTACTCGGAAGCCTGGCAGGGCGCGGCCAACTACACGCCCAAATACGACCCGCAGGAGCAGGTGTACCAGACCATCTTCCAACTGCTCGACGAAGGCATTGCGGAGCTGCAGAAGCCGGCTTCGGCCAACCTGCGCCCCCTGTACGTGACCGTGCCCAGCCCCAGCGGCGACATTCTCTACAAGGGCGACGTGCAGAAGTGGATCCGGCTGGCCAACTCGCTGAAGGCCCGCCAGCTCAACCACCTGACCAAAAAGGCCAATTACAACCCGCAGGCCGTGTTGGCGGCCGTGGACGCGGGCTTCCAGAGCTCGGCCGACGACGCGCAGCTGCAGTACGAAGTGGCCGTGCCGCCTGTATCGGGCAGCACCAACATCTTCGGCACCACTCGCGCCAACTTCGCCACCGGCACGTTCTCGCTGAACCTGCTGCGCTACCTGAACGGCAGCATCGCCAACGCGACCTACCCCGGCGTGGTGGACCCGCGTCTGCCCGTCATGGCCACGCCCACCAGCGCCGGCACCAACCCCGGCGTATCGGGCGGCACCCTGATCGGCGGAGCCGCCGACTTCTACTATAGCTGGTACGCCCGCGACCTGGGCTACTTCGAGGCCATTACTTACCACGAGCTCAAGTTCATCGAGGCGGAGGCCGCGCTGAAAGCCGGCAACCGCAACCGCGCCTTCACGGCTTACCGCCAGGGCATCGAGGCCCACATCCGCAAGATCAGCGGCGGCGGCACCTTCGCTTCGCAGGGCATCACGGCCACCTTCCCGCTCATCACGCAGGGCCAGATCGACGCGTACCTGAGCAGCGCGGCCGTGGCCCAGTCGGCCGCCGATCTGACGGAGAAGCGCATCATGGAGCAGAAGTACATTGCCATGTTCCTGAACCCGGAGTCGTGGTCGGACCTGCGCCGCTACGATTTCCGCTCGGACATCTACGTGAACTTCGCCTACCCCGTGGGCGCCAACCCCATCCTGAACCCGACGCCCACCGACCCGGCTTCGCGCAAGTTCCCGCGCCGCCTGGCGCCGCCGCAAACCGAAACCCTCTACAACCCGCAGGCCGTGGACGCGGCCGGTGGCAACCGGCCGGACTACGTGACCATCCCGGTGTGGTGGGACCAGCAGTAAGCTGCGGTATTCTTCTTTTCTCCCTGATTGTACTTCCCATGAAAATATTTCCCAACCTGCGCGCCGGCGCCCTGCTGCTGGCTGCCGCCGGCCTCACGCTCGCGGCCTGCGAAGATGAGCTGGAGCCGCCCTACGAGGTAAAGGACGAGGGCGGCTTTGCCACCATCGGCGCCCAGCCCAGCGGCTTGCAAACCAAGTACGCCCCCGGCGAAACCGTACCCATCGTGGTGGGCTACAACGCCGCCGACGGGGTGCGCAGCATCACCGTGTTTCACGTCATCAACCGCGCCGACTCGGCCGTGGTCAGCACAGTGGCCCCCGGCGGCGCCATTGGGGCCACCTCCGGCCTGACGGAGCAGGTGGTCAACTACGTAGTGCCCAGCAACCTGGCCAACAAAACGCCGGTGCGCGTGGACGTGACCACCACTTACGAGAACGGCGCCACGCGCCTGCGCCGCTTCACGTACAACGTGGCCGCCGCGCCCACGCTGCGCTTCGGCACCCTGACTTCGCCCACGACCATCACCACGTTCCGCAACAACCTGGCGGCCACGGCGCAGACCGAAGGCGACATTGTGGGCTACAACCTGGTGATTAACGAGGGCGGCATTGCCACCGTGCCCACCACCCCCACGACCTCCACGCTCTTCAAAAACGTGGACAGCCTCACCACCTTCTACCGCATCGGTACCGGCGCGCCGGTTCGCATCGGGGTGGTGCGCAACCCGAGCACCGGGGCCGCCAACGCCCGCACCGTGGACGCGACGATTCCGGCTGGCTCGCGCGGGCAGGCCGTGACGTTCCTGTTCACGGCCTACGCCGGGCCGTATTTCGTGACGGCCACCGCCGCGCCCATCACCGTGGCCGCTCCTTCGGCCCTGGCCCGCACGCGCACCGGCCGCGTCACGGCTGGCTCGGGCGCTCCGCAGGACTCTTCGTCCTACGACCTGCGCCTGGGCGCCAACGTGCTGAACAGCGCCGCCGCTACCACCAAGGACGTCTTCGCCAGCATCGCGTCGACCACCACGGGCGCGGCCGCCGTTGGCATCAAGGCCGAAAACACTACGGTGTACTACCGCATTCCGGCCGCGCTGGCCGCCACGGGCTACTTCGACAACGCCACGGCCAACGCCGTGGGCACGCTGATGTACCAGAATGCCTCTTCGCTGACCGGCAACCCGGGCATCGTGGCCGCGAACGACGTTTTCGCGGTGCGGGTGCGTGGTGCCGAGCCCATGCTGCTGCGGGTGCGCGGCGTCCGCACGAGCACGGCCGGCTCTACGGCCCGTGTCACGTTCGACTACCGCGCGCTGTAAGCTGCGCTTTACCTAAAAAAGGCCGCCTGGAAGCTCCGGGCGGCCTTTTTTATGTTGATGGGTTTGCGCCGTATACTGGCGGCTGGCTTGCGGAAGCCGTCATCGGCCGCTGCTCTGGTCTGCGCCTGACGCCACGGTTAGCATTTGGGGCAAGCAGCCACAGAAGCCGCACCGCAGCGCCGGTTGCGCGCTGCGGCGCGGGCTAGCGGCCGAACAGCCGCCCGAAGAAGCCGCGCTTCTTCTTGGCTTTGGTCTTGATGACGTTGTTGCCGACGGTGGTTTTGACCTTGGTGACGCCGGGTTTCTCCTTCACTTCCGTTTGCGCGGGCAGGGTCACGATGGGCTGGCCAGCCGGGTCGGGTGTGGCCGTGATGGGCGTGGCCGGCGCCTCGGCGCGGGCCACCACGGGGCCAGCCACCGAGCCGATGGTCGTCACGCGCAGCGGGCCGCTTTCGTTGTGCAGGCGGTCGAGGGCGGTGAGGTAGTAGGCGTACTCGGTGCCGAAGCGGGCGGTAGTGTCCACGAAGGCCTCGGTGCTGCGCTTGCGGCTCGGCTGAATGGCCAGGATGTGGCGCGGGTCGTCGGGCGTGGGCTGCTCGCCGCGGGCAAAGCGGTAAATGACGTAGGCCGCGGCCGAGTCGCCGTCGGCGGCGGCCGGGCCGGCCTGCCACACCAGCGTGACGGGCCCGCCGCCGCGCGTGAGGGTCAGCATCTGCGGGGCGCGGGGCGGCACGGCGTCCTTCCAGGGCATGGTCGGGAGCAGGGCCGGGTAGCGAAACAGGTTTTCGCGCAGCGAATCGGTGGTTTTCAGCCCGTTCGTCAGCAAGGACTTCGAGGAGAAAAACACGCTGCCGCTGATGTCCTGCGGGTACGAGCGGTTCAGGCGTACCTGCCGCGGCAGCTCGCGCGGGTTGCGCCAGGTCGTGTCCGACTTGGTGCTTTCCATCATCCGGTAGGCGCCCTGCCCGATGTAGAGGTGGCGGTCGAAGCGGTTGCGGCTCCACCACTCCAGCAGGGTGGCGTAGGAGGCGGCGCGGAAGTTGGTGCTCCAGTAGAGCTGGGGCAGCACGTAATCCACCCAGCCCTGGCGCAGCCACTCGCGCGCATCGGCGTAGAGGCCCGCGTGGCCCTGGAAGGCGCGCGTATCGGAGCCCTCGGGGTGCTCGTTGCTGTTCATCCACACGCCGAAGGGCGAAATGCCGAACTTCACCCAGTGCTTCTCGGCGTCGATGGAGTCGTGCACCTGTTGCACCAGCTGGTTCACGTTGCGGCGGCGCCAATCGGGCAGGCTCAACTGCTGGTCGTTGTAGCGGGCGTAGGCCTGCTCGTCGTGGATGGTTTGCTTGGCCTCGGGGTACGGGTAGAAGTAGTCGTCGAAGTGCACCCCGTCGATGTCGTAGCGGCGCACCACGTCCATGATGACCTGGGTGATGTAGGCGCGTACCTCGGGCAGGCCGGGGTTGTAGAGCAGCTTGCCGGAGTAGCGCAGAAACCACTCGGGGTGGCGGTGGTACGGGTGCTGGGGCGCCAGCCGGGCCGTCACCGAGTCGGTGCTGGCCCGGTACGGGTTAAACCAGGCGTGAAACTCCATGCCCCGCTTGTGGGCCTCGTCGACGAGGAAGGGCAGCGGGTCCCAGCCCGGCGCCTTGCCCTGCTGGCCAGTGAGCCACTTGCTCCAGGGCTCCAGGCTGCTCTGGTAAAAGGCATCCGAAGCCGGCCGCACCTGCACAAACACCGCGTTGATGCCGGTGCGCTGCTGCGCGTCGAGCATGCGCGTGTACTCGCGGCGTTGCTGCTCGGGCGTGAGGTTGCGCCGGCTGGGCCAGTCGATGTTCTCGACGGTGGCAATCCAGACGCCGCGCAGTTCCCGCTTGGGCGGCGGCGAGGGAATGGGCGTGGTAATGACCGCGCCCTTGAAGGGTTTGGCGGGCAGGGTGGCGGCCGCAGGCTGGGCCCAGGCCCCCACGGAAATCAGCAGCGCCCCGAGGGCACTCAACAGCAAACGACAACGCATCAACAAGACTCCGGCGGCGACTCCGGCCCCCGGTCCGAGCTGACCGGCGGCGGTTCGCCCGCTGCAAATTACGCAGTTCGGCGGCGACGACGCTACGGCCGCAGCGCGGCGAAGGGCAAGTCCAGCAGCGGAAACTTCTCCCACCCCTGGTGGTCGAAGTGCCACCACTCGGCCGCGTAGTTCTGAAAGCCGTGGCGGTGCAGGGCCGTGCGCAGGGCCGCGCGCCGCTCCACCACCTCGGCCGGCAGCTGCTGGTAGTCGGCGTGGGCGGCGGGCGTCATGGCATCGAACTCGGTGGGCATGGGCAGGTCGCGGCCGGTGCGCAGGTCCACCAGCCCCACGTCGACGGAGCAGCCGCGGTTGTGGCGCGAGCCGCGGGTGGGCGGGGCGGCGTACGTCTGGTCGGGCATGGCTTCGTAGAGGCGCACCGTGGCCGTGTAGGGGCGGTAGGCGTCGTACACTTTCAGCCCGTAGCCGAGCTTGGCCAGCTCCTGCTGGGCGCGGCGCAGGTCCTCGGCTACTGGTCGGCGCAGAAAAGCGGCCGCCTCGGGGTAAATGGCCTTGCCCACGAGGTTATCGGCCGTGGCGTAGCGGATATCGAGGCGGATACCGGGAATGAAAGTGGCCAGATCCACCAGCTCGTGCGCGGGGTGGCGGCTGACCTGCCGGCGGTACTGGGCCACATCGGTGACGACGTCGGGGCCGCCGGGCGGGTCGGATGAAACCGGGGCAAGCATGTGGGAAAGGGCGAGGAGAAGCGGCAGCATGGGTGGGAAAAGAGGGGGTGGCACAGCGTAAGTATAGCAGGAGCGCCGGGATGCCAACGCCTTGCGCGCGAAATATCTACGGCGTAGCTCGCTCGTGGGTGGCCGACCAGTACGCCCGCACCTGCGCCGTGCGCCGGGGTGTACGGCGGTCCAGCTCGTACTGGTACACCAGCTGCCCAAGCCGCCGCAGAAACGGCAGGCCCACCGCGTCGTAGTCGTACGCGTCGTCGTTGAGCACCTCGTCCCGGTTGCAGTACATCACGGCGGACAGCATAAACTCCACCCCGCGCACCGAGTCGACGATGCAGGCGTTGTCGATGAGAAAGCCGTAGGCCTGCCCGATCTTGTTGTAGATACGCACCCCCTCGGGTAGCGCCGCCGCCGGGCCGCCCACGAGCAGGAACTTGGCGTAGTTGTCGGGGTACTGCCGGGCGTCGTAGCGCGGGTAGCGGCTCAGGCGCGGCGGCAGGCTCAGGTACTTGCGCAGAAAAGCGTAGTCGTCTTCGCTTAGCTCGAAGCGTTGCGCGGCGGGCACAAACGCCGGGAACAGCAGGGCCCGCAGTACCCGCTGCTGCTCGTCGAGGGGAAAGAAGCTTTTGTCGTGAAAGCGCATGGGTTCCGCCACGCGCCGGCCGCCGCTCAGGTAAGCCTGCCCGACGCGGCTGTCGGGGGCGGCCAGGGGCGGCAGCGGCCGGTCGTTGTGGGCGGGCGGCTGCCGGTACAGCACCGATTGCCAGCTGGTGTCGGCAAAAAACGTCACCGGATTGGTGTGCCGCGAGCCGGGCTCCCGGTCGCCCACCGCCAGACGGTGAATGATGCGGGTGCGCGACAGGCCTGCCTGCTGCAGGCTGGTGTGCAGCTCGTGCTGCCCCACGTACTCGTAGAGCCGGTTGAAAGCATCGTTGTCACTGACCAGCAGCACCTTGCGCACGTACTGCCCGAGCGTGGCGCCGGCGCCTGGGGCGGTGGAGTCGGCCACGACGCGCGTTTGGCCGGCGAAGGCGGAGTCGATGCGCAGCGGCGTTTCGCGGGTTACCAGGGGCATGCCGCGGCTGCGGGCCACCAGACTGCCATGCCGCTGGCGTAGCTTCTGCAGCGCCACGGCCGCTGTGGGCAGCTTCACCGTGCTGGCCGGGTAAAAATACTCCTCGGGCTTCAGCCGGTAGGGGTAAGATTTGAACGTCGGCCGGCCCTGCGCGTCGCGCCGGATCTGGGTGTAGATGATCTGCAGGCGGTGCGCGTCGGCCTCGGCCAGCACTTGGCGCACCACGGCGGTGGTGTCGCGGCGCAGCAGTTTACGCAGCGGGTTACCGGGCTGGGCCACCGCGCCGCCGGCCGCGGTCAGAATCAGAAGGGGGCTTAACGCCAGAAACCGGTTCATCAGGCCGGAAGATACTTCCTGGCACCGATGAACCGGTTTCGCTCCGCGAATAAGCGCGCGGCTACTTCGCGTCGCGGTTGTCAGCGTCCTCGATGGTGCCGCCGTCGTTGGCGGAGCTGCGCGAGAGGGAGCCGTTGGCGTAGTAATCCGACTCGCCCTTGGGCTGGCTCTGGTTCTGCTTTTTCTCCGAATCCTGGCCGCCGCCTTGGTTGCGCTGATCGGCCGAGGGCTGCCCGCCGCGGTTGCTGCTGCCCTTGGCGTTCTGGCCAGCGGCCGGCTGCTCGTTGCGGTTGTCGCGGTCGTTGCCGTGGTTGCCGCCGTGCTGGCCGTGGGTACCGCGGCTGTCCTCGGAGCTGCCGATGCTGCTCGGGCTGGCGTTGCCCACGTGCTTCTGCTCGCTGCGGTTCACGTTGCCGTCGGGGCTGGTTTTATCAATGGGAGCCTGCCCCGGCGCTGCCTGGCGGTTGGCGTTCGGGTTGTTTTGGTTGTTGCTCATGGCTGGGGTGGGTGAAGCAGGAAGAAGTAGGAACTAGTAGGAGCTGCCTGCGGCGCTTAGTCGGTGGCGTTGTCGTTGCGCCGCAGCTGCTTGGCTTCGTCGCGCACCTGCGAGCCGGCGCTGGCCTGGCCTTGCTCCTTGTCCTGCTGTTTGGTGTCGTCCTGGGCGTCCTTCTTCAGCGGAAACTGGTTCTGGCCGCTGTTGGCCACGCCTACTTTGTCGGCGCCGCTGCTTTCCTGATTGGTCGAGTTGCCTTGTCCTTTGTTCATGGCGGTATTTTGGTTAGGGTAGGAAGGGTGCATTGAAGAGGTGAAGCACTGAAGGCCAGAATGCCAGAACGGCACTGCCCACGCGCGCCCTTACAGCCCGGGCACCTGGCCGGGCTGGCCCGCCGAGGTGCCGGTGCCGGCCGAGGCGGTGCTGCCGCCCACGTCGCCTTCGGCGGCGTTGCCGGGCTGGTCGTACTGCGTGCCACGGCTTACGCTGTGGCCTTTGGTCGCGCGGCCGCCCACGTTGCCGCCGCTGCCGGAATTATCGTCGGCGTTTTCGCCGGTCTGCACGTTCATTCGGTCGCCCATGCCGAAGCGGCCCTGCGGGTCGCGCTCCTGCTCGCTGGAGGGCTGGCCCGATGCAGTGGCCTTGGCCTCGTACTCCCGACCGGCGGGGCGGGCGTTGGTTTCCTGGTTGAAAGGTTCTTGCTGAACCGGGTCCTGTTCCATGGAGGTCGGTGGTTGGGTGAGTAGGTAGTCATGGCTATACGGCAGGCCGACCGTCCGGTTTGTACAGCCGAGCTTGCCAAGTTGGCGGTTTCCAGCCCCTTGGCAGGCTTGTGGCGGGGTGCGCTGGCATGGAACCTGGTTCGCCCCTGGCCGAGGCCTTTGCCCGCAAAACCGACGCGGAGCTGCTCTACCTGACGCAGCACCCGCAGGCCTTTGCGCCGGTGCTGGTGACGGCCGCCTGGGCCGAGCTGCACCGCCGCGGCCAGGTGCCCGCGCCCGAGCCGGCCGCGCCGCCGGCCGCGCCCAGCCGCGTGCCCGGCCTGGGCAGCGTGGCCGTCACGCTCGGCCTGACTGGTCTGAACGTGCTGGTGTTTCTGCTCATGGTAGCCGGCGGCGCCGACGTGCTGCACCCCGCCGGCCGCGACCTGATTGCCTGGGGCTCCAACTTCTCGCCCCTGACCCTGCACGGGCAGTGGTGGCGGCTGCTAACGGCCTGCGCCCTGCACGGCGGGCTGGCCCACCTGCTGCTGAACGCCTACGCGCTGCTGGTCATCGGGGCACTGCTGGAGCCGCTGCTGGGACGGCCGCGCCTGCTGCTGGCCTACGTGCTTAGCGGGGTGGGCGGCAGCCTGGCTAGCCTGTGGTGGCACACGGGCGGCGTCAACAGCGTCGGGGCCTCGGGAGCTATTTTCGGGCTCTACGGGGTCATGCTCACGCTCACCGCCACCAACGCCGCCCGGCTGAGCCGCCCGGCCCGCGCGGCCCTGTTCGTGCACACACTCTACATCGTGGGAGCCAACTTCGCCACCGGCCTCACTCCGGGCATCGACCACGCCGCCCACGTGGGCGGGCTGCTGGCGGGGGCGCTGCTGGCCTGGCCGCTGGGGCGCAGCCTGCCGCGGCGGCACCCCACCCAATGATGTGATTGACTTCAAAGTCCTTAGCCCGCACCTTTGCACTGCAGGTATCCCAATGGCCCGCCGGGCCATTGGTAGCCTTTGTCCTTTCCGTTCTCACCGTTCTAACCCGCACCAAGCTTATGAAACGACTACTGCTACCCTTGCTGACGTTACTGCTGCCGGCGCTGCCGAGCCTGGCCCAGACCGTTCCCAACGGCGGCTTCGAAAACTGGACCACGAGCGGCGCCACCGAGTCGCCCACCGGCTGGCTGACCATGGACCAGGCCCTGGTGGGCCAGGGCCTGCCCTTCCAGCTGAACTTCGTCACCAAGTCGACGGACCGGCAGGCGGGCAGCTTTGCCGCCAAGCTGGAAAGCCGCACCATCCCCATCCCCATCCCGATTCCGGGCCTCGGGGGCTACCTCCCGAGCATCATGCTCATCGGCAACAACCTGGACCTGGACGACGCCGAAGCTGCGGGTGGGGTGCCGTTCACCAGCCGGCCGGGCAGCGTGCGATTCTGGTACAAGCTCACGCTGGCCCCCAACGACACGGCCGGTGCCTTTGCCGGGCTGGTGCGCGGACCGCGCGCCACGCAGCAAACCATTGGGGCGGGCGCCCTGGAACTGACGCCGAGCACCACGTTCCGGCAGGCGGCTTTCAACATCGAGTACAACCCCGGCACGCTGGCGCCCGACACGCTGCGCATGGGCTTTGTGGTGGGCACGGGCAACGCCGCCGCGTCTTCCTCGCTCATTGTCGACGAAATCACCTTCGGCTCGCGCGTGCTGTCCAGCAAGGCCGCGCGCCAGCTGGCCACTTCGCTGAGCGTGTACCCCAACCCCAGCAGCACCGGCGAGTTTGCCCTGGCCTCGCTCGACCACCCGGCCGTGGCTACCGCCCCGCTGACCGTGACCGACGCGCTGGGCCGCACCGTGCTACGCGCCGAGGCCGTAGCCGCGCGCTTCAGCAACGGCCGCTCCCTGGACTTGCACCATCAGCCGCCCGGCGTGTATACGCTACGCCTCGAAACGCCCGAGGGCCCGGTGACGCGCCGCCTGATCATTCGCTAAGCCCAGCTGCCTAGCTAATTTACCGCCGCCCGGGCCGCTGGTCCGGGCGGTTTTCGTTTGTGCCGAAGCCGCCCCGCCCACTGCCACCGCGGCACTGCCCAATCCTGGACGCGGGTCAGCCCGTACCTTGCAGGCACCACCCAACCGCTGCCGCCATGCCCGCTGCCTCGTCCGCCGATCTTTCCCCGCAAGTGCCGCGCTGGCGGCGGGCCGCCGGGGCGCTGCGCCGCGTGGCGGCCGCGCCGTTTACCGGCCTGGAGGCCCTGCTCCAAACCGGCCGCAGCTACCGCCATTTTCTGCTGCCAGCGCTGAACGGGGCTTTCGGCGACCAGCTGGCAGCGCGCGGCGACCAGCGCGCCATCCGCTTTTCGTTTCGCCGCCACGATGCGGACGTGGCCGCCGTCGACCTGCACCTGACCGACGGCCCGCGCCGCACCGTGGTGTTTGTGCACGGGCTCATGGGCGACGAGCACATCTGGCAAACCGGCCCCGCCGGGCTGCTGCGCTACGGCCCGCGCCTGGCCCAGGACCTGCCGGACGTGCGCTGCCTGTACGTGCGCTACAACACCGGCCTGCACATTTCCGAGAACGGCCGCGCGCTGCACCAATTGCTCACCCAGCTCGTGCAGGCCTGGCCCGACGCCATCACCGACCTCACGCTGGTGGGCCACTCCATGGGCGGGCTGGTGATTCGCTCGGCCGGCTATTACGCGCAGCTAGAGGACAGCCTGAGTAAGGGCGAGGCAACAGCACACGCCGGAACCGAGCAGGACCCTTCGGCCGAAGCGCCGGGAGCTGCTTCCGCCGCGAACCGGACCGACGACGGGCAGGAGCTGGTGCCGGCTTTCGGAGCCGCGAACCGGGCACCGTGGCTGGCGCACCTGCGGCAGGTATTCCTGCTGGGCGTGCCCAACGAAGGCTCCTTTCTGGAACAGAACAGCTTTCTGACGGCGCTTGCGCTGCGCCGCTTCGACCTGCGACTGGCCCGCCTGCTAGCCGATACCATCGACCGGCGCAGCCACGGCATCCGCGACCTGCGCCACGCCCGCCTCGTGGACGAAGACTGGCTCAACCCGCACGCCGACGACCTGGTGCCGCCGCGCACGCCCGTGCCGCCCTTGCCGGGCGTACAATACCACGTGCTGGGCGCCTCGCTGCTCAAAAACGCGGAATCGACGCTGGCCCGGTACTTCGGCGACGGGCTCGTGGGGGGCGGCTCGGCCACCGGCAGCGTGTTCCGGCGCAGCACCCAGGTGCACGCGCGCATCTTCCCGCGGCAGCACCACGGCACCCTGCTGGCCGACCTCGACGTGTACGAGTACATCCGAACGCAGCTGACCGTCGACGGCGCTTAAGCCGCCCTTACCGCGTTTCGCGCAGGGCCTGGGTTACCTCGTAGCGGGTAATCTGGTGCGGGTAGTTGGCGTAGTAGGCGTTGTCCTCGTTGATTCCGTAGCCCCTCTGCAGGTAGTCCAGGGCCTGCTGCAGGTGTTGCCGGCCCGCCACGGCGCGGCCCAGACGCTGCTGCACCAGCGCTTGGTAGTAGTGCGCGTCGGGAAACTGCGGGTAAGCGCGCAGGCAGGCCGCCAGGTACGTTTCGGCCTGGGCGTAGCGCTGCATCTCGTAGTGGAGCACGCCTTGGTAAAACCGCGTATTAAAGTGCACTTCGTGGCGGGTATCGCCGCGCTGCTGGCTGGCCACGTCCCGCTCCAAGGCCGCCACGGCCGCCGGATAATTGGCCAGCTCCAGGTGGCATAGACCGCGGTAAAACCAGTAGGTATGATCCATTTGGTAGCCGCCCGGCACGAGTTGCTCGGCACGCTCGAAGTCGGCCAGGGCGCCCGCGTAATCCTTGGTGAAGATGCACTTCAGGAAGCCCCGGTAGGCCGTCCAGGTCTTGGGGTCGAGGCGCACGGCCTGGTCTTCCAGCGGAAAGGCCCGGGCGTAGTCGCCGTTTTTGAGGTACGGAATGGCTTTTTCGCGGTAGGCTTCCGCGATGTTGGGGCACACGGCAATTAGGCTGTCGCAGTACTTGCCCCAGTTCGGGTGGTTGTAGCCGAAGCGCTGGGCGCCGTGCTCCAGGTACTTCGTCACGAGGCTGTCGCGGTAGCGGGGCTCGGTGCAGGGGTCGGGCACGGCGGCGGCGCGCGGTGCGGTTTGCCCCTGGCAGCTGCCCAGGCTCAGCAGTAGCAGGCTAAGGCAACACAGCCACAATTTGTCCATCGGAGAGCTTAAAGCTGAAAACCATGATGTAATTGACGGCCTGCCCGCCCCGGGGAGTGGCCACCGGCCACTCGCGCAAGGAGCGCACAAATGCGTACAGCGCTTCCACCAGCGCCGGCTCGAAGTGCGTGGGCCGGTAGCCGGCATCCGTCTGCAGCACCTGCACGCGCGGCTGGGGCTGGCCTTCGCAGTCGACCACAAACCGGAAGGTGACGTAGCCGCTGCCGGTGGATCGGGCGGCGCTGGCGCGGCCGCCCAGATGGGCCCGCACCTGCGCCAGCAGCGTGGCCGAGCTGCGCGGGTACTTCACCTGAGCGCTGTAGTAGTACGGGTACGCCGCCGGGCACTTCGGATTCGGACGCGACGTGGTGTCCATGTACTCGCCCGAGGGCAGCACAAACCGCTGCCCCAGCACCGGCCCGCTCATCGCCGCCCCACCCACCAGCAGGGCCGCGCGCCAGAATGTTCTCATCGTGCATAGTTACGCCGCCGAATTCTGACTGTCAATAAATAAACCGGGCTGCGTCGCTCTGCCCAGCAGAAACAACGCAGCCCGGTCGGCAAGCCCCTATCGTACGCTTAGCTCAGGCGGATCATCAGCTCGCGGAAGTTGCTGGGCACCGTCAGCTGGGGCAGTTCTTGGCCACCGTTGGCCGAGGGCAGCAGGCGCACCTCCAGGGATGCGCCATCGGCCGTGGCGGCAAGCTGCTCGATTGGCAGGGCCGGCAGGCCGTGCAGTACCACGCGGTAGCTGGTCCAGCTCGGGGCCAATTCGCCTTCGGTCTGCTGCACCACTTTCAGGCTCATCACGGTGCCCGTTACGGTGTACTGGCGCACGGTGTACTGGCCTTGCTGGTAGCCGTAGCCGTCGCCGCCGTCGTCGTAGAGGGTGCTGGCTTCTTCGCCTTCGAGGTAGTACACGTGCAGCGTGAGCTCCTCCACGGGCCGCTCGTCGGTGTACTGCATCAGCGGGCGCGTGGGAATCACGGCGCCGGCGCGCACGTACACCGGAATGCGGTCGAGGGCGGCGGGGGCCCACACTTCGGCCGCGCCTTCCTTGGGCTCGTCGGTCCACCAGTAGTACCACTGGCCCTTGGGCAAGTACATCCAGCGGCCGTCGGCGCCGGCCTGGGTGATGGGGCACACCAGCAGGTGGTCGCCCACCCCGAACTCGGCCATGCGCTGGTAGGTTTGCGCGTCGGTCTGGTCGAGGAAGGCCAAGGGACGCAGCATGGGCGTGCCGTGCTGGGTGTACTGCCAGAAAGCGGTGTAAATAACCGGCAGCAGGCGGTAGCGCAGCTCGATGAAGTGACGCGCCAGCTCGGCAAATTCCTCGCCAAACGACCAGGGCTCCTGGTCGCCGTGGTCGCCGGAGCTGTGGGTGCGGAAGAAGGGGTGGAAGGCCGCCAGCGCCACCCAGCGCACGTACAGCTCGCCGTCGGGGGTGTTGATGAAGCCGCCCACGTCGGAGCCGATAAAGGAGAAGCCCGAAATGCTCAGGCGCTGGCACTGGATGTTGGCCAGCCACAGGTGCTCCCACGAAGCGATGTTGTCGCCGGTCCAGCCCGAGGAGTAGCGCTGCCCGCCCGCGTAGGTGCTGCGGGTGATGGTGAAGGGCCGGTTCGGGTAGCTGAAGCGCTTCACGCCCTCGTTGGTGGCGCGGGCCATCTGCATGCCGTACACGTTGTGGGCCTTTTTGTGCGAGGCCGGGTGGCCGTCGTAGTCAAAGCGCACGTCGTCGGGGAAAGTGCCCTTCTCGAACACGGCCGGCTCGTTCATGTCGTTCCACACCCCGCGCACGCCCACGTCCTGGATCAGGCCCTTGAACAGCCCGGCCCACCACTCGCGCACCGTGGGGCGGGTGAAGTCGGGGAAGTGGCAGAGGCCGGGCCACACCGAGCCCTTCATCAGCGGGCCGTCGGCGCGGCGGCAGAAGTAGTCGTTTTCGAAGCCCTCCTGCCACACCGGGTAGTGCGGGTCGATTTTGATGCCCGGGTCGATGATGACGATGGTCTTGAAGCCGTCCTGGGCCAGCTCGCGCACCATCTTCTCGGGCTCGGGGAAGTGCTCCGGGCTCCAGGTGAAGCAGCGGTAGCCGTCCATGTAGTCGATGTCGAGGTAGAGGGCGTCGCAGGGAATCTGGCGGCGGCGGAACTCCGCCCCGATGCCGCGGAACAGCTGTTCGGGGTAGTAGCTCCACTTGCACTGGTGGTAGCCCAGGGCCCAGAGCGGGGGCAGCTCGGGCGTGCCGGTGAGGCACTTGGTGTAGGCCTGGGTGACTTCGGTGAGCGTAGGGCCGTAGATGAAGTAGAAGTTCATCTCGCCGCCGTGAGCCCAGAAGGAGGTCACGTCGGCGCGCTCGGCGGCGAAGTCAAAGTAGCTCTTAAACGAGTTGTCGAAGAAGATGCCGTAGGCCTGCTTCTGGTGCAGGGCCAGGAAGAAGGGAATGTTCTTGTAGAGCGGATCGGAGCCCTTTTCGTAGCCGTAGGTGTCGGAGCCCCAGTTGCAGAAGCGCTGCCCGCGCAGGTTCATGTTGGCGGGCTTGTCGCCGAGGCCGAAGTAGTGCACGCCGGGCTGCACCTGCTGGCTCATCTTCACGATGTCGTTGCCCGATTCCCACTCGTACTCCCAGTGGAAGCCTTTTTCGTACTCGCAGAGCACGATGCCCGAGCGGTTGAGCAGGCGTACGTGCAGGCCCTCCTTGCCGATGATGCAGATGACGCGCCCGGTGGTGAGGCGGTAGTGGTCGTCCTTCTCCACGAACTCCAGCATGCTCAGCGCCTGCCGCGGCGGGGCGCCGCCCTCGAAGGCGTAGCTGAAGTCGGGCGCGAAGTGGCCGTCGGTACCGTAGCGGAAGCGCAGGATTTTGTCGCTGATGACCTGCACCAGCAGCACCACGCCGTTGGCGCAGCTAAAACGGAAGTCGGCCGTACCCGGTACGACTTCGGCGCGGATGACCTGGCCAGGAAAAAACTCCTGCTTGGCCCGCTGGGCCAGGTCGTTGATCATGTAGTTGTTTTCCTGAATCGTCGACTCGTTCATGAGTTCAGGGCGGCGGTAACGCGAAGTGAAAAAAACCTCCGCCGGGCCGGGCCCGGCGGAAGCAAGCCGCAAATTACGGAGGTTTCCGGTTGGTAGCCTTGGGTTTCGCTGGCTTTGCGCGCCGGCGGCTTGTTTGCCGGCCGTGCCGGCCGTAGGTTCGTGGCCTACGTACACCTTGCTATGCCAATGACCGCTGCTGCCCCCTCCTCCGTGCTGCTGCTGGGCTGGGACCAGGCGTCCGACGTGCTGCCCGTGGCCGAGGCGCTGGCCCCGCGCCACCCCGCGCAGCTGTGGATGGCCGCCCCCCTGCCGGCCGGCACCGCGACCAACGGCACCCCGGTAAAAAACCTGCTGGCCGGCCCCCTGCCGCCCGCACCGGCGCTGGCCCTCTCCGCCGCCGCGCCGGCGTTTCCATACCTGGGCAGCAGCCGGGCGCAGCGGTCCTTGGCCGTACCGGCCGCCCCTTACCTGGGCAGCAGCGTCCCGCCGCCGCCCACCGCCGCCACAGACGACGCTTTCGTCACGCGCCCGCACACTGCCGAGCCCGCCGCGCAGCCCTCAGCAGCCACCCCGCCCCCGGCCCTGCTGGCCGATGCGCAACAGCCGGCCGCCGAGCCCGGCCCGGCCGAAGCCGCCGAGCTGAGCAGCGCGCAGCCGGCGCTGACCCACACCGGTCAGCCCGCTTTTGTGCATCACGAGCCGCTGCAGCGAGCCGAAACCGCCCCCGGCAGCCCGGCAGCCAGTACTGAGCAGCCGCCAGCCGCTGCCCCATCGTTTGCCGAGCTGCCCGTGCGCTCCAAGAGCAACGCGGAGCCGGCCGTTTCGGCGGGCGAAAACCCCACGACAGCGGCGGTCAGCGCCGCCGAGCTCAATATGCGTATCATTCAGTACGCCCGCCACGCGGCCCGGCTGGCCTACGAGTCGGAATTTGAGGTCATCTTTGCACCGGATTGGCCCGCGTGGCTGGCCGGCGTGGAGCTGCGGCAGCTCACGCGCCGGCCGCTGATACTGCAGGTCACGCAGCTGGCGGCCGACCAACCTGCCCGGCCCGAACGCGGCTGGATGGAAGCCCTCGAACGCCTTACCCTGCCCCACGCCGACCGCATCCTGGTACCCGACGAAGCCACCGCCGCCCGCCTGCACCGGCTGTACCGCGTGCCCACCACGCGCATTCAGGTGCTGCCTCCCGGCAGCGCGCCCCAGCTGACGGCAGCCTTGGTGCTCGACCCGCATTTTCCCGCTTAACCTCTTTTTTGACGATGTCCTCCTTTCCCGCTTTCACCCCCGAACACACCTTTGAAGCCGAGCTGGAGCTCGAAAGCGAAAACGGCGGCGTGTTCGTCGTTATCCCCTTCGACGTGAAGGAAACCTACGGCACGCGCGGGCAAGTGAAAGTGCTGGCCACCTTCGACGGCTTCCCGTACCGCGGCTCCATCGTGCCCACCAGCGACGGGCACCACATCCTGGGCGTGACCAAGCTGGTGCGCGGCGCCATCGGCAAAACCTGGGGCAACACCGTGACGGTAGCGCTGGCCCTGGACAAGGAGCCGCGCCTAGCCGAGGTATCCGAGGACTTCGCCAAGGCCCTTGCCAACGCCGGGGCCCGCAAGCGGTTCGAAGACATGTCGTACACGCACCAGAAGGAATACACCCGCTGGATCGAGGCCGCCAAAAACACCGAAACGCGCTACGAGCGGATTCGCAAGGCCACGGAAATGATTCTGGCCGGCCGCAAGCGCAGCTAAAAAGCGGCAGCCCGCTGCTGGCCTCGCAGGTCTTTGCTAGCGAAGTAACCTGCTGCCCACCAGCGCCGAGGGCACAAAGTTTACTCCCCCGAAAACAGCACCGCCCGAAGCCTGCGCTTGCAGGTTCGGGCGGTGCTGTTTGCTTCGTTTGTGCTTCTTCGCAATGCTAGCGGGTGGGGCCGCTCGCTTGGCAGGAGGCTTACTTGACCCGCTGCAGCACCTGGGCGGTGCGGCTGGGCAGGTACAGGCTCAGGAACGGTGTATCGTGCTCGTTGGGCAGGGTGAAGTGCTTCACGTCGGGCACGATGCGGTCGAAGCCCCCGAAGGCAGCCTGGTCGGAGTCGAGCACGGGCTGGTAGCTGCCGGCCGTGCCGGCGAAGAAGCGGTAGTCGGCGATGCTGCGCTCGGGGTGGAAGTTGAACACGAACACCAGCCCGCCGCGCTCGAAGGCCAGCACCTTGTTGTCTTCGTCGGCGTGCAGCAGCTGGGTGGGCGCGGTAAGAAAGCGCGTGCGGCGCTCCAGGGCAATCATGGCCTGGTCGAAGAGCAGCCAGCTGTGGAAGTACAGGTCCGGGTTGTCGGCCAGCGACCATTGCCGGCGGGCGTAGTGGTGGCTCCAGTTGTTGCCTTCGCGCGGGAAGTCGACCCACTCGGGGTGGCCGAATTCGTTGCCGATGAAGTTCATGTATGCCTCGCCGCCGGCCCCGAGGGTTATCAGGCGGATGAGCTTATGCAGGGCGATGCCCCGGGCCGTAATCAGGTCGGGCGCGGGCAGCCGCGACATGCCCGTGTAGATGCGCGCGTCGAGCAGCCAGTGCGAAATGGACTTGTCGCCCACCAGCGCCTGGTCGTGCGACTCGCAGTAGGCCACGGTTTTTTCGCCGGCGCGGCGGTTGGTGAGCTGGTGCCAGAGGCCGCCCATGCTCCAGTCCTCGTCGCGCAGGTGCTTGAGCGTCTTGATCCAGTAATCGGGCAGGCCCATGCCCAGGCGGTAGCCAAAGCCGATGCCGCCTTCGGCCACGGGCCGGGCCAGGCCGGGCAGCCCGCTCATGTCTTCGGCGATGAGCAGGGCCGACTTCTTGCACTCGCGCACCAGCGTGGTGGCCAGCTGCAGGTACAGGATGGCGTCGTCGTCGGCTTCGGGACCGAAGTACTGCCCGTAGTCGGTAAAGGCCGTGCCCTCGCCGTGGTGGTGGTAGAGCATGGAGGTGACGCCGTCGAAGCGGAAGCCGTCGAAGTGGAACTCCTCCAGCCAGTAGCGCAGGTTGCTGAGCAGAAACTGCTGCACCTCGGGCCGGCCGTAATCAAACAGCAGCGAGTCCCAGCCGGGGTGCTGCCCGCGCGAGCCGGGGTGAAAGTAGAGGGCACCGGAGCCGTCGAAGTTGCCCAGGCCCTCGGCTTCGTTTTTGACGCTGTGCGAGTGCACCATGTCCATCACCACGGCCAGGCCGCGGCGGTGGGCTTCGTTGACGAGGTACTTGAGGTCTTCGGGCGTGCCGAAGCGGGCGGAGGGCGCAAAGAAGTTGGCCACGTGGTAGCCGAAGGAGCCGTAGTACGGGTGCTCGGCCACGGCCATGAGCTGCACCACGTTGTAGCCATCCTGCTGGATGCGGGGCAGAATCAGGTCGGCAAACTCGCGCCAGGAGCCCACGCGGCCTTCCTCCAGGGCCATGCCCACGTGCGCCTCGTAGATCAGCGGCTCCTTCACGTAGTTATTCACGCGAAACGGCTGATCGGTCCACGAAAACGGCTGCTCCGGGCGCCAGACCTGGGCGCTGAAGTCCTTGGTGTGCTCGTCCTGCACCACGCGGCGCACGGTGGCCGGCAGCCGGTCGCGCTGGCCGTTGGCGGCGTGGATGTGCAGCTTGTAGCGCGAGCCGTGCACCAGGTTGGGGAAGGTCTGCTCGGCCAGGAATACCTCCCACACGCCGTCGGGGCGGCGGGTGAGCGGGGTGTAGCTCCGGTCCCACTCGTTGAAGTCGCCGACGGCAAACACCGCGTCGGCGGCCGGGGCCCACTCGCGCAGCCAGTAGCCGCGGCGGCGCGCGTCGTAGTGCAGGCCGAGCTGCTGGTGGCGGCAGGCGTACTTGGTCAGGGCGCCGCATTGGGCCTCGATTTCGGCCTTGCGGGCCTCGTAGCGGTCGAGGCGGCGCTGCAGCACGGCGGCGTACGGCGCCAGCCAGGGGTCGTGCTGAATCAGGGGCAGCTGCGGATCGGTGGTGGGCGGCGGGGTCGTCAGGGCGGCGTCGGTTTCCATCGGAGCAGGCGTTTGGTTCAGAGCAAATGTAACCCGCCGCGCCATCCAATGGATTGGCACCGTTCCGCCGTTCCCAACGGCTGCGGCCGTGCAATCGATTGAACAGCCAGCAGACGGCACTTTCGGCGGCTCGACATTTTTCAACTTACGGGCGCCGGTCACGCCTGCGGCTACACCGGCGCCAGCTTCGGGGCTACTCGAGCACCACCAGCTCCACCCGCCGGTTTTTGCGCCGGTTGTACTCGTTGTCGTTGGGGGCCACGGGCTTGCTGCCGCCGTACCCCAGGGTTTGCAGCCGCCCGGCCGCTATGCCCTGGCCCACCAGGTACTGTTGCACGTGCTGCACGCGCTCCTCCGACAGCTTCACGTTCAGCTTCGGGTCGCCCTGGTTGTCGGTGTGGCCTTCGAGGCGGATTTTCAGCTCGGGGTTGTCCTTGAGCACCTGCACCAAGCGGTCCAGCTCGGGCCGTGAGGTGGGCAGGATGTCGGCCTTGCTCTGCTGAAAGAAGAGGTTGTTGAGGGCAATGCGCTGACCAGCCGCGAGCGGCGTCAGGGGCACGTCGCGGGTGATTTCGCCGTACTCGGTGCTGTTGGTCAGGTCGAGCGGCTCGGAGGCGGGCAGGTAGCCGGGGGCCGTGGCGCGCAGCGTGTAGCTGGCGCCGCCGGGCAGCGTGAGCTGAAACTTACCGGCCGACGCCGCGCTGGCCTGGGCCACGGGCGCAGTTTTGGGCGGCAGCTCGGCCCGGATGTCGGCCACCACCGCCAGCGGCTGACCGGTGCGCGCGTCCACGGCCCGCCCGCGCAGCAGCACGGTGGCTTTGGGCCGCAGGGCGGGCGGCAGGGCCACGCGGTACAGGTCGTAGGTGCCCTGCTCGTTGGTGCCCACCAGAAAGGCGTAGTCGCCGCTGGCCGTCACCGAGAAGTAGCCGTCGTCCTGCAGGGTGTTGATGCCCGGGCCGAGGTTGAGCGGCTCGCTCCACCGGGTCCAGGTTTCGTCCAGGCGCTGGGTGACGAAGATGTCGTCGCCGCCGAAGCCGGCGTGGCCGCTGGAGGCGAAGTACAGCGTCTTGCCATCGGGGGCCAGGAAGGGCGCGTAATCGTCGCCGGGCGTGTTCACGGCGGGCCCGAGCAGCTTGGGCTCGGTCCAGTCGCCGCGCGGGGTGAGGTGGCTCACGTACAGGTCGCACTTCTGCGGGTGCGAAGGCGCGTCCAGGGCCAGCAGCATCACCGTGCCGCTGGCGCCGAGGAAGTAGTCGGCGCGCTCGGCGGTGGGCGGCAGGGCCCGGAAGCGCACCGGCTCGGGCACGCCCCACTGCCCGTCGGGGCGGCGGCGGGCCAGGGAGGCGCCGCGCTCGGGGCGGGTGCTGCCGTCGGCCTGGTAGAGGTTCAGGAGCAGGGCCGTGTTGCCGTCGGGCGTGATGCTCTCCACCGCGTTGTTGCCGTCGTTGTTGAGCGGCCGGCCCACGGGCTGCACGTCGGCGTAGCGCCCGTCGGGCTGGCGCTGGGCCATGAAAATATCCAGGTTCAGGGCCGCCCCCTCGCCCACGTCGCGGGCAAAGTACAGCTGCCGCCCGTCGGGGCTCACCCGGGGGTTGGTTTCGCGCACTTGGGGCTCGTTGATGGCGGCCCCGAGCGGGGTGCGCTCCAGGCTCAGCGGCACGTCGGGGGCCAGGCGGATGCGGGCCGTGTGCCAGGCGCGCAGGCGGTCGAGGCGCAGGTCGGCCTCGCGGCTGGCGTAGGGCCCGGCGGCCGTGCCGAAGGTGCGCGCCGCGCTCTGCTTCCACACTTCCGCGCCGTCGACAAAGTAGCGGGCCTCGCCGGCGTGCACGAGCACGCGCAGCGCGTGGGCTTGGCCAGGGGCCGCGCCGGGCACCGCCGCGGCCGGCCGCAGCTCCTCCCACTTGCCCTTCTGCCAGCGCCCGATGACGACCTGCTGCCCGTCGTTTTCGAGGGCGAAGACGTTGCCGTTGTCGTCGTCTTGGGCGCCCCAGAACAGCCCCCCGCGCCCCGCGCCGCTCAGCTGCACGGTGGCTTCGAGGGCGTAATCGGCGGCGGTATTCAGGGGCAGCGGCTGGTGGCTCACGCTCACGCCCTGGCGGTTGCGCAGGCGGTACGTGCCGCCCTCCAGGCTGAGCGAGCCGTGCGCGTCGGTACCGGTGCGCCAGCCCTGGCGGTTGTCGTCGAAGGCGTCGTCGAGCAGCAGGTGGGGCGGCAGGGCCTGGCCCGCCACGCCGCTGCCAGGCAGCGCGGCCAGCCACAGCAGACTCAGCAGGCAGTAACGGTGAGGCATGGGCGAGAGAAGCAAGAATGACGAAGGAAGAAGGATGAATGACGAAGGAAGAACCGGCGCCGGCTTTCTCCGCTCCTCCTTCCTCATTCTTCCTTCTTCATTCCCACAAACACCAACTGCCGTAATTTAGCTGCATGCTCCACCGCTCTGCTCTTTCCCTGGGCCTGGCTTCGCTGCTGGCCGTGGCCGCGGCGTGCCAGCGCTCTGCCGCGCCCACGGCCGCTTCCGCTTACCCGGCTACCGCCAGCACAGCGGCTCCCTTGCCCCAGGCCGCCGCGCCCGTCACGGCCCGGCAGGCCATGGTGGTGTCGGCCCACCCCGAGGCCACGCGCATCGGGCTGGAAGTGCTGCGCCGCGGCGGCAACGCCTACGACGCCACGGTGGCCGTGCAGTTTGCCCTGGCCGTGTGCCTGCCGGTGGCCGGCAACATCGGCGGTGGCGGCTTCGTGGTGTACCGCGCGGCCGACGGCGCGGCGGGCGCGCTGGACTTTCGGGAAAAAGCGCCCCTGGCTGCCTCGCGGGACATGTACCTCGATGCACAGGGCCAGGTCATTGCCAACCTGAGCACCACCGGGCACCGGGCCGTGGGCGTGCCGGGTACCGTGGCCGGCATGGTGGCGCTGCACCAGAAGCTGGGCAAGCTGCCGTGGCACGAGCTGGTGCAGCCGGCCGTGGAGCTGGCCGCCAAGGGCCTCGCCCTCACCCCCAAAGAAGCGGCCGGGCTGAACGCCAACCAGCGCGTTTTCCGGGAGCAGAACGCCCCCGGGGCCGACGCGGCCACTTGGCCGGCGTACGTGGCGCCCGACCAGCACGGCCCCTGGCAAGCGGGCGAAACCTTTCGCCAGCCCGACCTGGCTGCCACCCTGGAACGCATCCGCGAGCAGGGCCGCGCCGGTTTCTATCAGGGTGAAACAGCCCGCCTGCTGCTGGACGAAATGCAGCGCGGCGGCGGCCTGATCCGCCAGCCCGACCTCGACCAGTACCAGCCGGAATGGCGGGAGCCCGTGCGCGGCCGCTACCGCCAGTACGAAGTCATCAGCATGCCCCCGCCCTCCTCGGGCGGGGTGGCCCTGCTGCAAATGCTGCGCATGCTGGAGCCCTACCACCTGGGCCAGCTCGGCTGGCACTCGGCCGAGGCCGTGCACCTCATCACCGAAGCCGAGCGGCGCGTATACGCTGACCGCGCCACTTACCTCGGCGACCCGGACTTCGGCCGCGTACCGGTGGCGCGGCTGCTGGCGCCCGACTACCTGAAAACCCGCATGCAGGGCGTCACCCCGGCGGGGTCCGCCACGGCTTCGGCGCAGGTAGCGGCCGGCGCCGGCCTGCCGGGCTACGAATCGGATCAGACGACCCACTACAGCATCGTGGATGCCGCGGGCAACGCGGTGAGCTGCACCACCACGCTCAACGGCGCGTACGGCTCGAAGGTGGTGGTGGCCGGGGCGGGCTTCCTGCTCAACAACGAGATGGACGACTTCTCCGCCAAGCCCGGCGTGCCGAACATGTACGGCGTGGTGGGCGGCACGGCCAACGCCATTCAGCCCGGCAAGCGCATGCTTTCTTCCATGACGCCCACCATCGTGACCGAAAAAGGCCGGCTGCGCTTGGTGGTGGGCACGCCCGGCGGCAGCACCATCATTACCTCGGTGCTCCAGGCCACGCTGAACGTGCTCGAGTACCGCCTCGACCCGCAGCAGGCCGTAGCCGCCCCGCGCCTGCACCACCAGTGGCTGCCCGACCACATCGACGTGGAAGCCGGGGCCCTCACGCCCGCCGCCGAAGCCGAACTGACGCGCCGCAACCACCGGCTGAACCCGCGCAGCCCCTGGGGCCGCATCGACCTGATCGAGCGGCTGCCGGACGGCACCCTGCGCGGCGGCGCCGACCCGCGCGGCGACGACACGGCGGCCGGGTATTAAGGCCCACGTGCGATGCGGCCGTTAATCAAGCGCCTGGCCGCACTGCTCTTGGTGCTGGCACTGGCGGTGGGTGCACGCTTCGGCCTGCTACCGTTTCCCTTTGCGCTTTGGAACGGCACCTGGACGCCGCCCGCTGCTTCCCTCGACGCCAGCCGGGTGGTGCGCACCGAATACTACCGCGGCTTTTTTCAGCGTGGCCGCAGCTTCGGCCAAGCCCGGAGCCAAGCCATTCTGGCGGTGCTGCAGGACTCCCTGCTCTTCGGCGGCGACACCACTCCGAACTTCACCCACCTGCTCGTCTGCTACGATGCGACCGGCCACATCCTGGGCTATACCGACCTGGATTTGTTTTCCGACGCCCGGGCCGTCGCCTCGACCAAACCGGGTGGCTTCCGGCGCGGGGCGGTCCTGACCGCGACGGGGCGCCAGCGGCTGCTACGGGCCCTTGGCTACGCGCCGCCGTATACGGTGCCCCACCTGCGGCAGCAATGACGCTTTCTGGCTTTCTACCCATGACCACTCTCCCGCCGCCCGAGTTCGATACCCCCGCCGGCCGCATCATCGGCCGCCGCGACGGCGCCGTGTTGCGGGCCCTGGGCATCCGCTACGCCCGCGCGGCGCGCTTCCGGCCGCCCGTACCCGAGCCGCCCAGCCCCGCGCCCATTCGGGCCCTGGTGCCCGGTCCGGCCTGCCCGCAGGCGCCCGACGCCCTGCTGGCCCAGGCCCTGGGCGACTTTTGGACCGGCACGCGCTTCGACGAAGACTGCCTGCACCTCTCGGTGACGACGCCCGCCGACCAGCGCCCCGACGAGCGGCTGCCGGTGCTGGTGTGGATTCACGGCGGCTCCTACGTGACGGGCGCCGGCGACCTGGCCTTTTACGACCCGGCCCGGCTGGTGGCCGAACAGCGCCTGGTGGTGGTGGCCGTAACCTACCGGCTGGGCTTGTTCGGCTTTCTGGGCAACGCGCAAGGCGGCACCCCGCCCAACTTGGGCCTGCTCGATTTGCTGCAAGCCCTGCGCTGGGTGCAGCAGAACATCCACGCGTTCGGCGGCGAGGCGGCCTGCGTGACGCTGCTGGGCCACTCCTCCGGCGGCGACGCGGCCGCCCACCTGATGATAGCGCGCGGGGCCGAGGGCCTGTTTCAGCGCGTGATTTTGCACAGCGCCCCGCTGGGGCTGGCCCGCAACCGCGGCCCGCTTACCCGGGCCATGGCGGCCGCCGTGGGCCCGCTGCCCGAGACAGCCAGCACCGCCGAGGTGCTGGCCCGGGAGCCGCTGGCCTGGCGAGCCGCCCGGCGCTACGGCCTGAAAGCCGGCATGCCCTTCGGCACCCAGTACGGGGCCAAGCCGCTGCCGCCCGAGGCCGACGTGGAGGCCGCCTGGCAGGCCGCCGCGGCCCGCGTTGATGTGCTCATCGGCACCACGGCGGAGGAAGTGCGGTTTTTCGCCGTTATCGACCCGAAATTTCAGTGGCTGGGGCGGCTGCCGTTGCTGGGCCGCCCGGCCGTGCGCCTGCTGGTGGACAAGGTATCGGCGCGCATATACGGCGCCCCGGCCACGGCTTTTGCCCGGCGCCACGCCGCGGCTGGGGGCCGGGCCTACCGCTTCACCCTCACCTACCAGCCGCCCGCCAGCCCCTTCGGCGCGGCCCACACCGTGGATTTGCCCTTTCTGCTCGGCGCCGAAGCCACCTGGGCGGCCGTGCCGCTGCTGGGCCAGGCCGATTGGGCTGCGGTGGACGCCGCCGGCCGGCAGCTGCGCGCGCTCTGGGCTGATTTTATCCGCACCGGCCAGCTGCCGGGTCAGGCCGAAATTCCGGGCGTGCTGCAGCTGCGGCGGGTGAGCGGTGCGTAAGGCCGGGGTGCCAGGGCCGGTAACTGCGGGGCCGAAGCCGTGTGGCTGGCGCCTGAGGTGCCGAGCGGGCGCGGAAGCGCGTATTTTGCCGGTCCCTTTCCCGCCCCGTACCTGATGCCCATGCGTACCCGCTGCCTGCTGCCCCTGCTGGGCTTGTCTCTGGCCGTTCTGCCCGCCCGGGCCCAGCGCGAGGGCCCCGGGCCGCCCACCCAAGACCCGTTCGGCCGCGCGGAAACGCCGGCGCCGGTGCGGGCCATCGGCAATTACAAGAGCCACCGGGCCACCACCCGTACGCTCACCATGCTGAGCACCGACGGCAGCACCCTGCGCGTACTGCCCTGGGCCGAAGGAGTGGTGCGGGTGGAATACTTCCCCGCCGGACAGCCGGTGCGGCCCGATTCGTCGCTGAGCGTGGTGCAGCAGCCCACGGTGCCTCCCGTCAACACCAAGCTGGAAAGCTACCTGCTCAACGTGCAGCCCGACCGCAGCCTGGTGCGCAACGACGCCGATGCGCTGGTGTGGCCCCTGCTGCGCGGCGACACGTTCGACGGCACCATCGTCGTGCAGAAAAACCCGCTGCGCGTGAGCTACCAGCGCGCCGGCGAAACCGTGGTGGCCGAGGCCGGCGGCGTCTTCGCGCTGCCGGGTCCGGCGGGCGGCACGGGCGTTTCCTTTGGCCTCAGCCCCGACGAGCACCTCTACGGCACCGGCTCCCGCGCCCTCCCGCTGGACCGGCGCGGGCGCAGACTCACGCTCTACAACGAGGCCCACTACAGCTACCAGAACGGCGAGCCGACGCTCAACGCCACGCTGCCCACGGTGATGAGCAGCCGGGGGTACATACTGTTTTTCGACCACCACGCGGCCGGCACCCTCGATTTGGGCGCCACCGACAGGAACGTGCTCGAATACCGCGGCGAAGGCCTGCGCAACCTGGGCTACTTCATCATCGCCGGCCACTCCTACGCCGAAATCCTGAGCCGCTACACCGCCCTCACGGGCCGGCAGCCGCTGCCGCCGCGCTGGGGGCTGGGCCTGATCCAGAGCCGCTTCGGGTATAAATCGGAGCAGGAGATGTACCAGGTAGCGCGCCGCATGCGCCAGGCCGGCTTTCCGCTCGATGCGCTGGTGCTCGACCTGTACTGGTTTGGCGGCACCCGGCGGCAGGGCGACTTCCGCTGGGAGCCCACCGGCTTTCCCGACCCCAGGCGCATGATCCGCCGCCTCGACTCGGCCGGCGTCAAAACCCTCCTGATTTCGGAGCCCTACGTGATGCGCACTTCCCGCCACGACGCGCTGGTGCGCCAGCAGGGCCTGGTGGGGCGCAACCAGGCGGGCCAGCCGTACACCGTGGAATCGTTTTGGGCCGGGCCGGCTACGCTGCTGGACATGTACCGCCCGGCCGCCCGCCGCTGGCTGTGGCAGCAGTACGATGGGCTGAAGCAGGACGGCGTGCAGGGCTGGTGGAGCGACCTGGGCGAGCCGGAAAACCAGCCCGCCGACATGGTGTACGACGCGGGCCCCACCCGCCGCATTCACAACGGCTACGGGCAGATGTGGGCCAGCGTCCTCAGCGAAGGCTACCGGCGCCACTACCCCGAAGAGCGCCTCTTCAACCTCGCCCGCTCGGGCTGGGCCGGCATGCAGCGCCACGCGGTGTTTCCCTGGTCGGGCGACGTGAACCGCTCCTGGTCGGGCCTGCAGGCGCAGGTGCCCATCATGCTCAGCATGGGCCTGGGCGGCGTGGGCTACATGCACTCCGACGCGGGCGGCTTCTGCGTGGGCCCCACCGACCCGGAGCTGTACACCCGCTGGCTGCAAATGGCCGCGCTCGGGCCCATCCTGCGCCCCCACGGCGAAGGCGTGCCGCCCGAGCCCTACTGGTGGCCGGAAAAGTACCGGGCCATCGTGCGCAACTACGCCCGCCTGCGCTACCAGCTGCTGCCCTACCTCTACTCGCTGGCCTGGGAAAACAGCCAGACCGGCACGCCCCTCACGCGGCCAATGAACTACGGCGACACCTACGTGCTGCCGGAAGCCGCCCAGGCCTGGCCGCTGACGGCGGAGGAGCGCGCCGCCGGCCTGCCGCCCGACCTCGACTGGGGTGCTCCCGCGCTGCCCTGGAACTGGAACACCACCGCCTCCAGCACCTGGGGCCAGGCACGCCTTGTGGAGCGGCAGCGGCAGGCTTTTGCGCGCCACAACGCCGCCGCCCTGGTCAACGTCAACGACCAGTTCATGCTCGGCCCGAACCTGCTGGTGGCCCCGGTGCTGCAGCCCGGCCAGCGCCGCCGCAACGTGGTGCTGCCCGCCGGCACCTGGATCGACTTTTACTCCCACGAAACCCTGCCCGGCGGCCGGACGGTGGGGCGCCCGGCCCCGCTCGGGCACCTGCCGCTGCTGGTGCGCGCCGGCGCCTTCCTGCCGATGACGCCCTACCGCGCCAGCACCGCCGCGTACCGCGCCGACACCTTACAGGTGCAGTACTACGCCGACCCGGCCGCCGGCACCACCGCCTTCGCCCTCTACGACGACGACGGCCGCTCGGCCCGGGCCGAGGCCCGCGGCGAGTACCAGCTCCTCAGCTTCAGCGGCCAGACCCGTGGCAGCCAGGCCGATATTCACCTGGCCTTGCTCGGGGCCGCTTACCCCGGCGCCCCCGAGCAGCGGGTCATCGAGCTGCTGCTGCCGCGGGTGGTGGCCGCTCCGGAGCGCGTGTTGCTGGGCAGCGGGGAGCTGGCCGCCAAGGCCTGGCGCTACGACTCCGCCGCTCACACCCTGACGCTGCGGCTCCAGGTTCAACAGGGCGTGGAGCGCGTCCGCGTATCGGTGCGCGGCCTGCACCTCGACACCACGCCGGCCCGCCACGCCGAGCCCGAGGTGCTGACGCTGGAAGGCCCTTCGGAGCGCACCTTCCGCAGCCGCACCGAGCTGCGCTACACCCGCCACGAGCCGGGCGCGGCCGGCCCGCTGCGCATCCGCGACAGCCGCGGCACGCTGGTGCGCACCCTGCCCACGGCGGGCACCGCCGGCGCCCACACCCTGGCCTGGGATGCCACCAACGAGCAGGGCGGGCGCGTGCCCGGCGGCGTGTATTGGGCCGAGCTAGCCGGGCAGCGGCAGCGCCTGGTGGTGCTGCCCACCGAATAGACAGACGGCCATGCAGCAGTTCTTCGACGACATCGTGCGGGCGTTTCAGGCGACGTGCCGGGCCACCGGCCTCACCTACCCGGAGCTGAACATCTTCGTGTACTGCCTGCTGGCGCCGCTGAGTTGGCTGGCCGTGGCCGCGCTGCGCCAGCCGCGCGCCTGGTGGCTGCCGGCCGGGCTGCTGCTGGCGGGCTGCTGCTGGCGGGCTGCGGGCTGGCGGCCGAGCGTCACCGCTTCCGCGGGCTCAGCCGCTGGTTCTACGACCACAACATCCGGGTGTTGGAGCAGCTCGGCCGGTATACGGGGCTGGGGTACGTGGCCGTGTCGCTGCTGGTGGGCGTGCTGGTGCCGGCGGTGGCGCTGCTGCTGCTGGCGCTGGTGCCGCGGCGCGGCGTGCTGCCACTGGCCCTGGCCTTCGTGGCACTGCTCCTGCTTTATTTCGTACTGGGCTGGGCCCTGACTTGAAGCCCGGCTCCTCGTATGAAACGCAAAGTCCGCGAATGGCTGCGCCGCTACCTGCCGGCCGAAATCCTCTCGCTGCTGGCCACGCTGGCCGGGGCCGCCCTGGCCCTGACACTGACGGGAAGCCGCGTGACGGCCGCGTTGGCGGGTACCTGGGCCGGCAACGTGCTGTACTTCGGCACCATCCTGCTGACGGACGTGTGGCAGGCGCGGCGCATGCGCCGCGCCCGGGGCTACGGGTACTCCTGGGCCACCTTCGGCAAGAACGTGCGCGCCCTGCTGGTGGAGTTCGGCGTGGCCGAGCTGGCCGACAGCTTCCTGATCCGCCCGGCCCTGATGTACTACCTGCCCCTGTGGCTGGGCAACTTTTCCGGGGGCATTTTGCTGGCCAAGCTGCTGGCCGACGTGACCTTTTACGTGCCGGCCATCCTCAGCTACGAGCTAAGCAAAAAGCGCCTGCGCGACTTTCACTGAGCCGCCCCGGCGCGGCGGAAGCGCGGGAACGGCGGCGTAACTTGCCGGGCCGCCGCCCGACTGCCCGCGCTTATGCCCCCTTCTACGCTGCCCGCCCCCGATTCTGCCCGCGCCACCGCCGCTGCCCTCACCGCCCGCGTCCGGGCCTACCTGCCGGCCCTGACGGGCGTGCGCGCCGTGGCGGCGTATCTGGTGTGCCTGCACCATTTCAACCCATTTCCCGAGGGACCCGGCCCGGCGGGGCTGCTGCACGAGGCGGTGCGGGAGTTTCACGTGGGCGTGCCCATCTTCTTCGTGCTCAGCGGCTTTCTGATTACGCTGCGCTACTTCGGCACCGGGCAGTGGACGCGCCGCTGGTGGGCGCGCTACCTGCGCAACCGCGTGGCGCGCATCTACCCCATGTTTTTTCTGCTCACCACGCTCGTGTTCGTGGTGCGCTACTTCCGCGAGGGCGCGTTTGCCTTCCGCACCTGGCTGTTCAACGTCACCTTCCTGCGCGGCTTTTTCGATGAGTACAAGTACACCGGCATTCCGCAGGGCTGGACGCTGACGGTGGAGGAATGCTTTTACCTGCTGGCGCCCGTGGCCTTTGCCCTGCTGCTGCGCCGCCCGCGCCTGCTGTGGCTGTTGCCGCTGGGCCTGCTGGCGGTGGGCTGCCTGCTGGTGGCCACGGTGGGCGCGCTGGAGCACCACGGGCTGTTCGGCAACCTCCGCTTCATGCTGCTGTTCACCTTCTTCGGGCGGGCCGTGGAGTTTTTTGCCGGGGTGCAGCTGGCCCTTTGGTACCGCCGCGGGCTGCTGCGTGCCGGGAGCCGGGTGCCGGGCCTGCTCACCGCCGCCGGCCTGCTGCTGATGACGGCCGTGGTGGCCGGGCTGGTAGCAGTGCGCGGCCCCTACGAGTACGGGCAGGAGGCCCCGCTGGGCATCGTGCTGAACAACGTGGTGCTGCCCGGTGGCATCGCGCTGCTTTTCGCCGGGCTGCTCACTGAGCGCACCTGGCTGCAGCGCCTGCTGGCCAGCGCGCCGCTGCAGCTGCTGGGCAAAAGCTCCTACGTGTTTTACCTGGTGCACTTCGGGCTGGTGCAGGAGCTGCTGCGCGACTACGTGGTGGACCACCCGCTGGCGCTGTTCGTGCTGCTCAACGCGCTGAGCATCGGGCTGTACTACCTCGTGGAGCAGCCGCTGAACCGCTGGCTACGCGCGCCCTCGGCGGCCAAAGCGGCAGCGGCCTGAGCCGGCGGCTGGGCCTGCTTCTGCGGGCCACCCGGGAGGCGGCGGGTAAACGCTTATGTTTGGGGCAATGCGCCTCTCCCTCCCGCTCTTCGCTTTCGGCCTGCTGGCCGCGGCCCTGCTGCCGGCCTGCCAGTCCCAATCCACCCAAAACACCGCCGCCGACTGCCCACCGACGCCACCGCAGTTCACCATCCGGCACCCCGACTGGGCCCGGCAGGCCAGCCTTTACGAAGTCAACATCCGACAGTACACGTCGGAGGGCACCTTCCGGGCCTTCGAGGCGCACCTGCCGCGGCTGCAACAGATGGGCGTGGGCATTCTGTGGCTGATGCCGGTGTACCCCATCGGGGAAGAAAAGCGCAAGGGCACGCTCGGCAGCTACTACTCCGTGCGCGACTACCGGGCCGTGAACCCCGAAATGGGCACGCTCGCTGACCTGCAGCACCTCGTGGCCGAAGCGCACCGGCGCGGCATGCACGTCATCCTCGATTGGGTGGCCAACCACACCAGCTGGGACAGTAAGCTCGCCCGGGAGCACCCGGAGTGGTTTACCCGCGACGCCCAGGGCCGGTTCGTGGCGCCCGTGGCCGACTGGCAGGACGTCATCGACCTCGACTATTCGAAGCCCGAGTTGCGCCGGTACATGACCGAGAGCATGGCCTACTGGGTGCGCGAGGCCGACGTCGACGGCTACCGCTGCGATGTGGCCGGCCTGGTGCCCACCGACTTCTGGAACTCCACGCGGGCCGAGCTGGAAAAGATCAAGCCCGTGTTTATGCTGGCCGAGTGGGACGAGCTGCACGCCCCGCCCTTCCTGCGGCCCGGCGAGTTTCGGCCCGACACGCGCCTGCTCGAGCAGGCCTTCGACGCGACCTACGCCCTGCGCCTGCGCTACCTGCTCGACAGCGTGGCCCGCGGCCAGCAGCCCGTGGCCGCCGTGGATAGCTACCGGCGGGCCGAGCGCGCCAAATACCCGCCCACCAGCTACCTGATGACCTTCACCACCTCGCACGACATCAACAGCTGGGACGGCACCGAGTACGAGCGGCTGGGCGCCAACGCCCTGCCCCAGGCCGTGCTGGCCGCCACCCTGCCGGGCATCCCGATGGTGTACTCCGGGCAGGAAGCGGCCCTGAAGAAGCGGCTGAAGTTTTTCGACAAGGACCCGATTCCCTGGAACAACTTTCCGCTGCAGGATTTCTACACCCGGCTGCTGCAGCTCAAGAAGCGCAACCCGGCCCTGGCCAACGGCGACGCCTGCGGGCAATTTGCCCGCCTGCCCACCGCCGCGTCGGCCTATGCCTTCGTGCGGAGCCAGGGGGCCGATGCCGTGCTGGTGGCCGTGAACCTGGGCGACGAGCTGCAGGAGCTGGCCGTGCCCGCCGCCTGGCAGGGCCGCTTCGTCGACGTGTTTGCCGAGCAGGACTACACCCTGGCGCCCGGCGCCTCCCTGCCCGTGGAGCCGCACGGCTACCGCGTGCTGGAGCGCCGCGCCCAGCCCTAGCCGAACCTGACTTCGCTCCCCCTCCTGCTGCTATGGAAACACCTTACGCCCAGCAGTACGCCCTGGTGCAGGATGCCCGCGAGGCCCTGCTGACGTACTGCGCCACTCTGGCTCCCGCCGACCTGCTGGCCCCGGTGGCGGCCTTCCACAACCGCAGCATCGGCGACCTGCTGATGCACGTGGCCGGCACCTACGACTTCTGGCTCGGACAGGTCGCGCTGGGCCGGCCCGCCGCCCCGCTGCCCGATGCGCGCACGGCTACCTGGCGGGCGTTGTTTAGCGCCACCGATGCGCTGGTGGCAGAGTTCGGCCGCCATGCCGCCGGCCACTGGCTCACTCCGGCGGCGTTTGCCGTGCCCGGGCGGGCCACGCCGCTGCACAGCACGCCCCTGCAGTTGTTCACCCACGTCATCACGCACGAGTTTCACCACAAGGGCCAGGTGCTGTCCATGAGCCGGCTGCTGGGCTACACGCCGGTCGACACGGACGTCATCCGTTTCCTGAGCGGTACGGCGGCTCCGAAAGCGGAATAAGCCACGCCGCCACGCGCCAGACCGAGCCGCCAGAATCAAAATATTCCAGTTCGTCCTTCCCGTATCCCAATTATTTTCCTGGCAGGCCGTAGCTTTGCCCGTACATCTTTAGTCCGCATTCTTTTCTCCTTTCGCATGAAACAGACTGTACTCCTCACGCTGACCGCGCTGCTGAGCGCCGGGGCTGCCCAGGCCCAATCGGCCATCACCATCAACCAGGGCAACTTCCCGGCTACCACCGCTACCGTGGAGCGTTTTCAGGACGTGACCCTGCCGGTGGCCCGGCCCGCTACCGGCGCCAACCAGACCTGGAACTACGCCAGCGTGGTGCCCACCGGCGCGGTGGACCAGAGCACCTACATTGCCCCGCCCGCCAACGCGGCTTTCCCCACCGCCACCCGCGCCTACAACTACACGGTGGATTTCGGGCCGGCGCCCATCACCGGCGTGCAGTACCAGTCGCTGAACGCGCAGGGGCTGCAGGACCTGGGCTTCGCGCTCCGCCAGCAGCGCATCGGCCTGCAGCCGACCACCGGTGTGCGCACCGACTCGCTCATCATCCCGGCGCAGCAGGTGACCTATTCGAACTCCTACATCGTGAAGTTTCCGCTCACCGCCGGCTCGGTGCAGCGCAACTCCTACCGCAGCGCCTCGCGCGGCATCCTGACGGCGCAGCTGCTGCAGCTGAACCGCGCCCAGGTGACGTTGGTGCAGCGCGTGAGCCAGATTGACTCGGTGGCGGGCTGGGGCACGGTGCGCCTGCCGGCCGTCATGGGCAGCGGCGCCACGGCGCCCATCCCGGCCCTGCTGCGCCGCACCCGCTTCCGCCAGGTGGATAGCGTGTACGTCGACGGCCAACCCGCTTCGCCCTTTCTGCTGCTGATTTTGGGCGTACAGCAGGGCCAGGAGTCGGAAGGCTATTTCGACATGCTGTTCCGTGCCAACTCGGCCCAGCCGCTGGCCTTCTTCTCCTACGACGACGACACTTACCAGACCGTGGACTTCGCCCAGATTTCGCGGGAAGCCAACCTGGTCACCAGCGCCCGCAACGCCCTGGCCACGGCCGTGGGCGGCCTGCAGGCCTACCCCAACCCCACCGCCGACGGCCGCCTGACCGTGGCCCTGGGCAACGGCCGGCAGCAGCCCGTGGAGCTGACCGTGCGCGACCTGACGGGCCGCCCGGTGCGTACCGCGCCCGCCACCACCGGCCAGCCCTCCGAAGCGCTGCGCGGCCTGCCCGCCGGCACGTACTTGGTGGAAGTGCAGGACCGCAGCGGCGCCAGCAGCGCCCTGAAAGTAACCGTGCAGTAGCCCCCGGCTGGAGCTAGCGGCTCCCTCGCCCATTGACTGCGCTTCCCCAGGCCTTAGCCCCTTGCCATCCGGCGGGTGCCGGTCCGGGGAAGCGCAGCGGCGTTTTGGCCCGGCCAGAGCCGATTTTGCGTACACGGCGGCATTACCCGTCCTAACCACCCGTCGCCGTGTCCGATCTGCTGCCGCACCCCGCCGCCCACCTGTTTCAGGTTCGCCACCCCGAGTGGGCCGCCCACGCCACCATCTACGAGGTCAACATCCGGCAGTACACGCCGGAGGGCACCTTCCGGGCCTTCGAAGCGCACCTGCCGCGGCTGGCGGCCATGGGCGTGAGCATCGTGTGGCTGATGCCAGTGCACCCCATCGGGCAGGCCGGGCGCAAGGGCACGCTCGGCAGCCCCTACGCCGTGCAGGATTACTTCGGGGTGAATCCCGAGTTTGGCACCCTGCGCGACCTGCGCCATCTGGTGCAGGCCGCGCACGCGCTGGGGCTGCGCGTCATCCTCGACTGGGTGGCCAACCACACCAGCCCCGACAACCTGCTGGTGGAGCAGCACCCCGATTGGTTTCGGCGCGACGCGGCGGGCCAACTGGTGCCGCCCGTGCCCGACTGGACCGATGTGGTGGCCCTGGACTACCGGCAGCCCGGGCTGCGCCGCTACATGACCGACGCCCTGCTGTACTGGCTGTACGCGGCCGACGTGGACGGCTACCGCTGCGACGTGGCGGGCCTGGTGCCCACCGACTTCTGGGAAGCGGCCCGCCGGGAGTTGGACGCGGTCAAGCCCGTTTTTATGCTGGCCGAATGGGACGAGCTATACCCCTCGGGCGGGCTGAGCTGGGAGGAATTCGACGGCAACACCCGCCTGCTCGAAAACGCCTTCAACATGAGCTTCGGCCTGCGCCTGCACTACCTGCTCGACCACGTGGCCGAGGGCCGGGAGCCGCTGCGCGCCATCGATGCCTACCTGGCGGCCGAGCGGGCCAAATACCCGCCCTCGGTGTACCTGATGCACTTCACCAGCAACCACGACGTGAACAGCTGGGACGGCACTGAGTACGAGCGGCTGGGCCCGCTGGCGCGGCCCTTTGCCGTGCTCACGGCCCTGCTGCCGGGCATGCCGCTGGTATATTCAGGCCAGGAAGCGGCGCTGAACCGTCGCCTCGCCTTCTTCGACCGCGACCCCATCGACTGGCAGGACTACCCGCTGCTGGACTTCTACACCCGCCTGCTGCAGCTCAAGGGCCGCCACCCGGCCCTGCGCAACGGCGACGCAACGAGCCGCTTCCGCCGCCTGCCCAGTCCGCCGGAGCTGTACGCCTTTGTGCGGCACACCGTCAGGGCCGTGGTGCTGGTCGTCATCAGCACCGCCGCCGAAAGCCGGAGCCTGCCCCTGCCGGCCGAAGCCGCCGGCAGCTGGTGGGACACCTTTGGCGACGAAGTCGTTACCCTGCGCACGGGCGACGAGCTGCCGGTGCCCGCCTACGGCTGGCGGGTGCTGGAGTGGTCATAGCGGCGGCTGGCCGGTTTGCTTACCCTTCGCACCGCTTCGTGCCTTTGGATTCGGGGCACTACGCCAGCCGATGTGAGGCGGTATCTGGCTACCGCCGCCCCGGTCCGTAGAGCACCTGCCCGGCGCGCCGGCCGTTGTGCCGGCCTTCGCGCACCGTCAGGCGGCCGTTGACCAGCACGTATTTCATGCCCACCGAATACTGGTGCGGCTGGGCGAAGGTGCTGCGGTCCTGCACCGTGGCCGGGTCGAACACGACCAGGTCGGCGGCGTAGCCGGGGCGCACGAGGCCCCGCCCTTCCAGGCCGAAGGTCTGGGCGGGCAGGCTGGTCATGCGGCGCACGGCTTCTTCCAGAGTCAGCACCTGCAGCTCGCGCACGTAGCGGCCGAGCACGCGGGCGTTGGAGCCATAGCCGCGCGGGTGCGGTACGCCCTCGCGCCACACCCGGATGCTGGCGTCGGAGGCCACCATGTTCTGCGGGTAGCGCATGATCTGCTGCACGTCCGGCTCGCTCATGCCGTGAAACACGGAGCTGGGGTCGTGCTGCAGCACCAAGTCGAGGATGGTGGCGGCTTCGGCCCGGGCCCGGTGGCGCCGGCCCAGCCGCTGGTTGATCTGCTCGATGCTCAGCCCGTTCAGCGCGGTGTCGGGCGGGAAGCTGGCCACCACTGCGTAGCTGAAGTGGCGCAGCCCGCGCGTGCGCAGGCGGCGCAGCAGGGCCGCTTCCACGGCCCGGCGCACGGCCGGGCGGGCCAGCCGCGCCCGCAGCGAGTCGCGGCCGTCGGCCTGCACGTCGTCGGGCAGCAGGGTGCTCAGCGAGGTGGAGCTGGCCGTGTACGGGTACTGGTCGATGGTGACTTCCTGGCCGGCGCGGCGGGCTGCTTCGATCAGGCCGAGCAGATCGGCGGCCCGGCCCCAGTTCTGCTGCCCGCTGAGCTTGAGGTGGGAAATCTGCACCGGCAGCCCGGCCTCGCGGCCCACGCGCAGCGCCTCCCCGATGGCCTGCCGCACGCTGTCGCCTTCGTTGCGCATGTGGGTGGCGTAGAGGCCGCGGTGCCGGGCCGCCACGCGGGCCAGCCGCACTAGCTCGGGGGTACGCGAGTAGGTGCCGGGCACGTAAATCAGCCCCGACGACAGGCCCATCGCCCCGGCGCGCATGGCGCTGTCGACCAGGGCTTCCATGCGCGCCAGCTCCGCCTCGGCCGGGGCGCGGCGGGCGCGGCCCAGCACGGCCTTGCGCACCGTGCCGTGGCCGATGAGCGAGGCCACGTTGACGGACAGCCGGGCGCTGTCGAGCACATGGAAGTAGCGGCGCAGGTCGAGGCGCGAGGAACCGCAGTTGCCGGTTACCACCGTCGTCACCCCGTCGTGCAGGAAGTTGTCGGCCGTGGGCTGGCGCAGCTCGTCGTCCTCGATGTGGGTGTGCACGTCGATAAAGCCCGGCGCGACGACCAGGCCCTGCGCGTCGAGCACGGTGTCGGCCGGGTAATCGGCGGCGAGGCGGCCGACGGCCACGATACGGCCCTGGCGCACGGCCACGTCGCCGTAAAACCAGGCGTTGCCAGTGCCGTCGAGCACGCGGCCGTGGCGAATCAGGAGGTCGGCGCGGGGCTGCTGGGCCTGGGCGCGCAGGGGCTGGCTCAGCATCAGGGCGCCGGCGAGCAGCGGCAGCAGGTATTTCATGGGAAGGCAGAACGGGCGGGAAGCTGCAAGGTATGGCCGTTTCGGGCCGGGTGTACGCGGCCTTGCAGCGCCTGCCTGGCGGGGCGGCGGTTCAGCCGGTGGGTACCATTCGAGCGGACGCGGGCTGCAGCCCGCGCTACGGGGGCGGCTTTCCCAACCGCCGCATGACCGGCGGCCTTCGGCCAAAACATCTGGCGCGGCAGGCGAGTTAAACACCCTTATTCTACCAGCCACGGCCCGCCACCGGGCCGCGGCGCTACTTCCGCTTTTTGCTCATGCAACACCGCGAACTAGGCCGCTCGGGCCTGCATATTGCGCCGCTCGTGCTCGGCGGCAACGTTTTTGGCTGGACGGCCGACGAGGCTACCTCGTTTCAGATCCTGGACGCCTTCGTGGACTGGGGCGGCAACGCCATCGACACGGCCGACGGCTACTCGGTGTGGGTGCCGGGCCACGTGGGCGGCGAGTCCGAAACCATCATCGGCCGGTGGCTCAAGCGCCGCGGCCGCCGCGACGACCTAATCATCGCCACCAAAGTAGGCTGGGAAATCACGCCCGAGCAGAAAGGCCTGTCGAAAGCGTACATCCTGCGCACCGTGGAAGGCTCGCTGAAACGCCTGCAGACGGATTACATCGACCTGTACCAATCGCACAAGGATGACCCGACGGTGTCGGTGCAGGAGCCGCTCGAAGCCTACGCCCACCTGATCCGGGAGGGCAAGGTGCGTGCCATCGGGGCCTCCAACTTTTCCGCCGCGCGCCTCACCGAAGCCCTGCAGGCCAGCGAGCAGCACGGCCTGCCGCGCTACGAAACGCTGCAGCCGCTCTACAACCTCTACGACCGCGCCGACTTCGAGCAGCAGCTCCGGCCGGTGGTGCGGCAGTACGGCCTGGGCGTGATTCCCTACTACGGGCTGGCCGCGGGCTTCCTGACGGGCAAGTACCGCTCCGAAGCCGACCTCTCGCAGAGCGCCCGGGGCGGCGGCGTGGGCCAGAAGTACCTGAATGAGCGGGGCCTGGGCATTCTGCAGGCCTTGGACGAAGTGGCGGCCCGGCACCAAGCCACGCCGGGACAGGTGGCGCTGGCCTGGATCATGGCGCAGCCCGGCCTGACGGCGCCCATCGCCTCGGCCAGCAACGCCCGGCAGGTAGCGGAACTCCTGCCGGCCCTGCAGCTGCAGCTCGCCCCCGAAGACCTGACGGCCCTGGACCAGGCCAGCCGCGAGTAGCCGCAATCGGCGCCGGGTTTCGGCCGCCCGCCGTGTACCCGTCAGATGACACTCCGCAAAAAGGCCCCGGGCACGATGCTCGGGGCCTTTTAGCTGGTCGGAGCGGTGGGCCGTCGGCCCGGTGGTTGTCAGCTGCTGAAACGCCGGCTGCCCAGGCGCCGCTGCAGGGCCCGCGCCACCATGAAGTGCACCGGAATCATCAGGGCCATGCAGAGGGTCAGCTGCCAGAGGCCGGAAAAGTCGTGAGGGCCGTCCGTCACCCGGAGCACGTCGTGGCTGAGGCGGTAGAGGATGTTGCCGCCCCAGTGCGCGCCCACCGTGTACCACAGGTTGCGGGTGATGACCAGCGGCACGGCAAACCCCACGCCGAGCACGAACAGATACGTGAGCTGCGTGGGGCCGCTGCCCAGCGCGTAAACGTGATTCAGCACGTACACTGCGGCCGAGAGCAGCACAAAGGCCGCCGCGGGCAGGCGGGCCGGCAGGTGGCGCAGCAGGTAGCCGCGGGTCAGGATGTCTTCGGCCAGGGAAGGCAGAAACGTGCCCAGCCCAAACAGCAGCAGGCCCTGCCCCAGCGCGGCGGGCGGCGGCCAGCGCTGCACGGTTTCAATGCCCAGCCCGAGCCGCCCGGCAAAAGCCAGCGCGTGGGCGAGCAACCCGAGCAGCAGGCCCAGGCCCAGCAACGCCGCGCCCCGGCGGCCCCCACCCAGCCCCCAGGCACTCAGGCCCGTGTACCCCTGCCCCCGCGCTACGGCATAGGCCACGCCCACGCAGGCCAGCAGCAGGCCCAGAAACAGCGGCACGTGCTGGTGAAAGCGCATGGCGTACTCGGCGGCATGGTAGGGGGCGGCTAGCAGCGCAAAGCCCGCGACGGGGTGCAGCCGGCGCCGGACGCGCGCGGGCCGGGGCTCGGCTATCGACAGAGGGGACATGCTGGCGGGGGGCTCCGCCCGGGGCCGGCCGGCGGTGGCGGGCCCGGACGGGCCGCAAATATAGCAGCAGCCCAATCCTTGAAAAAGGCCGCCGGCCTAGGCCTCGTCCAGCAGCCAGCGCTCGGCCTCCTGCTCGTGGTCGAAGTACTGTAGCGTCAGGGGAACGTGCCCGACCTGCGACACGATTTGACTGGTAGCCAGCCGGTTGAACAGGTTAAACGCCTGGATAATCGCGCCTCGGTTGTAGCCGCAGCGCCGCACGGTGGAGGGCACCCACTCGTCGGCCAGCCAGCGCTGCATGGCGGCCGAAATGGGCGGCATGTGACGGTGGTCGGTCAGGATGCGCGTCAGCCCAAACGTGCACAGCGCTTCGGTGGCGGCCTCGTACAGGGCCCGCACGTGCGCGTCGCGCGAGGGCGCCCGGTGCCAGTCGAGCCGGATGTAGCCGACGGGATGGTGCAGGATGCGGCCCGCGGGATTGTCGAAAAACAGCGTGGCCTGAGCAGATGAGTCGAGTAACGTCATGGCTAAACGATAGGAAGACGAAAGTAACAGACTTAGCCTCTGAGGTTGCAAAACGGGGGCCGGCCGCGCGTCGACTGGCAACGTTCCCGACATCGATTGCGCAGAAAAAACCCTACCCCGGCTTGCACGCCGCCCCGGAAAGCCGCAACTATCGAATGGTGAGTGAAATGCCCCGGTGCCGGCCGCTGCTTTCGGGCAGTTTGGCTGGTGCCGCGGGCTGTTGCGTTTTCCCACTCTACTGCTTACGTATGCGCGTTCATTTTGCTGCTTTCGGGCTGCTACTGCTGGTGCTGACGGCCTTTGTGGCGCCGGCGCCCATCCGGGTGTACCTCATCGGCGACTCCACCATGGCCAACAAGGAGGTGAAGGCCTTTCCCGAAACCGGTTGGGGCACGCCCTTCGCCGTGTTCTTCGACGAAACGGTGACCGTGGACAACCGTGCCCAGAACGGGCGCAGCACCCGCACCTTCATCGCCGAAAACCGCTGGCAGCCCGTGGCCGACGCGCTGCGCCCCGGCGACTACGTGCTGATCCAGTTCGGCCACAACGACGAGGTGCCCACCAAGCGCAGCTACACCACCGAAACCGAGTTTCAGCAGAACCTGCGGCGGTTTGTGCTGGAAACACGGGCTAAAAAGGCCACGCCGGTGCTGCTCACGCCCGTGGCGCGGCGCAAGTTCGACGCAGCCGGCAAGCCGGAGGACACCCACGCCGCCTACGCCGAGCTGGTGCGCCAAGTGGCCCGCGAAAACCAAGTGGCCCTGATCGACCTAAGCCAGACGAGCATGGCGCTGCTGCAGCAGTTCGGGGTGGAAAACTCCAAGCTGTTGTTCAACCAGCTGCAGCCCGGCGAGCATCCCAACTACCCCGACGGCCGCGACGACAACACGCACTTCTCGGAGCTGGGGGCCCGCAAGATGGCCCAGCTGGTGCTGGCCGACCTGCGCGCCCAGCAGCTGGAGCTGGCCGACCGCGTGGTGAAGCGCGAGGTTAAGAAAGCCGTTGACGTGCAGGCCAAGTAGCCCCGAACCCCTCCGTTATGATGCCTGCTTTCCTGCGCCGCGCCTGGGCGCTGGGCCTGCTGATGCTGCTGGCGGCCTTCACGGCCCCGCCGCCCCAGAAGACCACAATTTACTTGATCGGCGACTCGACCATCGCGCAGAAAGTGCGGCCGGTGTTTCCCGAAACCGGCTGGGGCATGCCGCTGGCCACGTTCTTCGATACGACGGTGGTGGTGGACAACCGTGCCCAGAACGGGCGCAGCACCCGCACGTTTCTGGCCGAAAACCGCTGGCAGCCCATCGTCGACGCGCTGCGCCCCGGTGACTACGTGCTGATCCAGTTCGGCCACAACGACGAATCGGAGGCCCACCCCGACCGCTACACCTCGCCGGAGGACTACCGCCGCAACCTGGTGAAGTTCGTGACCGAGACGCGGGCCCGCAAGGCCACGCCGGTGCTCATCACGCCCGTGACGCGCCGCAAGTTCAAGGACGGCCGGCAGCAGGAAACCCACGTGGCCTACTCCGCCGCGACGATGGAGGCGGCCCGGGCCCAGAAAACGCCGCTCATAGACCTGGACCGGCTGAGCCGCGAGCTGCTGCAACAGTTCGGCGAGGAAAACAGCAAGCTGCTGTTTCTGCAGTTGCAGCCTGGTGACCACCCCAACTACCCCTACGGCAAGAACGACAACACGCACTTTTCGGAGCTGGGGGCCCGCAAAATGGCCCAGCTGGTGGTAAGCCAGATCGTGGCTCAGCGCCTGCCCGGCCTGGCCGACCACCTCGCCCAGCCCACGGCCAAGAACGCCGTGCCGCCCACCGCCACCGGCAAAGACGCCCAACCCACTACCCCGTGAAGCACCTCCTTTCCCTTGTTTGTCTGAGCTGGCTGCTGCTCGGCCGGGCCTTCGGCTACGATTTCGTGGTGGCTCAGGACGGCTCCGGGCAGTTTCGCACGGTGCAGGAAGCCTTCAACGCGGTGCCCGATTTTCGCAAGAAGGTCACCACCATCTTCGTCAGGAAGGGCACTTACAAGGAAAAGCTCATCCTGGCCGGCTCCAAGCACCTGGTGCGCCTCATCGGCGAGGACCGGGAGCTGACCATCCTGACCTACGACGACTACAACCAAAAGAAAAACATCTTCGGGGAGGACAAGGGCACCTCCGGCTCGGCCAGCTGCTACCTCTACGGCCCCGACTTCACGGCCGAAAACCTCACCTTCCAGAACTCCTCGGGGCCCGTGGGCCAGGCCGTGGCGCTGTGGGTGGCCAGCGACAAAGCCCGCTTCAAGAACTGCCGCTTCCTCGGCTTCCAGGACACGCTCTACACCTACGGCTACGGCGCGCGGCAGTACTACCAGGACTGCTACATCGAGGGCACGGTGGACTTCATTTTCGGCTCCTCGACGGCGTGGTTTGAGAACTGCACCATCTTCTGCAAGCAGCAGGGCTACGTGACGGCCGCCTCCACCCCCGACAGCGTCCGCTACGGCTACGTGTTCAACAACTGCCGCATCACCGGCGACGCCAAGGCGGGCACCTTTCTGCTCGGGCGGCCCTGGCGGCCCTACGCCAAAACGGTGTTCTTGCGCTGCGAGCTGGGCGCCGTCATCGGTCCGGCCGGCTGGGACCATTGGGGTAACGAAAAGAACAAGCAGACGGCCCGCTACGCCGAGTACCAGAACCGCGGCCCTGGCGCTCAGCCCCAGCAGCGCGTGGCCTGGGCGCGGCAGCTCACCGACCAGGAAGCCCGGCAATACACCCTGCGGAACGTCTTCCGCAACTGGAACCCCCAGCAAGACCTGTGAGGACGCTTTGCCGGCCGCTACTGGCGGCCGCCCTGCTGCTCAGCACCGCGGCCGCCGCCCAAACCACCGCCGAACCCAACGCCGCCCGCGCCGCCGCCCTGGCTCCGGCGCGTCCCCGCTTGGTAGTGGCCCAGGACGGCTCCGGCGACTTCCGCACGGTGCAGCAGGCCGTGGATGCCGTGCCCAATCAGCCTCAGCAGGCCGTGACCATTTTCATCAAGCGGGGTACGTACCGCGAAAAGCTGGTGGTGCCCGCCCTCAAGACGCGCCTGACGCTGCTGGGCGAAGACCGGGACGCGACCATTCTCACCTACGACGACCACGCCGGCGCGGGCGGCATCAATACCTACACCTCGCACTCGGTGCTGGTGCAGGCCAATGACTTTCGGGCCGAAAACCTGACGTTCCAGAATACAGCGGGCCGCACCGCTGGGCAGGCCGTGGCCCTGCACGTGGAGGGCGACCGGTGCGCCTTCGTGGGCTGCCGCATCGTGGGCGACCAGGACGCGCTATTCCTGGCCACCGACCACAGCCGGCAGTACTACCGCGACTGTTACATCGAGGGCACTACCGACTTCATCTTCGGGGCCAGCACGACCGTGTTTGAGCGCTGCACCATTCACAGCAAGAAAAACTCCTTTATCACCGCTGCCTCCACCACCGAGCGGCAGCGTTACGGCTTCGTGTTTCTCGATTGCACCCTGACGGCCAACTCCACCCTGGCCACCAAGGTGCACCTGGGCCGGCCCTGGCGGCCCCACGCCCGCACCGTGTTCCTGCGCACGCGCATGGGCGGCCACATCGCCCCGGCGGGCTGGGACAACTGGAAAAACCCGGCTAACGAGCAGACGGCCTACTACGCGGAATACGGCATTGCTACAGTATCATAGATAGGGTACCGTTTTTCTTAGCGCGCAGCAGGAGTACCGCT
>NZ_BAAGRA010000030.1:0-30359 GCF_054783195.1 Hymenobacter coalescens
CTAACACCAAAAAGAGCGCCGACCTATCGGCCGGCGCTCTTCTCAGTTTTGGGTAAGGACAAGCCCCTACCGGCGGGGCTTTTTGTTTGCGCGTTAGGCCGTTGCAAAAGGAAATCAGCGAACCATCGTTATCCGCTTACATTCATCTAACCCTTGTATTGCCATGAATAAGCTACCTGGAATCTTGGTGTGGTTAGGGTTGCTGCTAGGGAATTGCAGCAACAATAAGGAAGCAGCGCCGGCTGTGGCCGATCAGGCCGTAATGCTGGAGGCACCGGCCTTGGAATGCGCGCCGATTTCCGGGGCCGCCAAAGCCGAGCAGTCCGATGCCCTGGCCGACGGTGGCAGCGGCCCGGCGGCCGTGCCGGTAAGCCCCACGTCCCGGCAGCTCATTTATAAGGCCGACGTGCGCATCAAAGTGCGCGACCTGGCCCGCGCTACCGCTCGCGTCGACAGCGTCGTGCGGCGCAGCGGCAGTTGGGTGGGTGCCGCGGCCCAAACCCGCTCCGACGAGGAATGGCGGCAGGAAATGACCATTCGCGTGCGCCCCGAGCTGTTTACCACCCTGCTGACAGGCCTTTCTGCCCTCGGCACCGTGGAGCGCAAGGCCCTGACCTCCGAAGACGTGACAGTTGAGCACGCCGATGTGGCCGCTCGCCTGCGCACCAAGCGCGCCCTGGAGCAGCGCTACATCGGGTTGCTGAGCCAGGCCAAAAAGGTGAGCGAGGTGCTGGAAATTGAGGCCAAAATCGGTCAGGTGCGCGAGGAAATTGAGTCGGCGGAAAGCCGCTTCAAGGCCCTGAACGACCAGGTGGCTTACTCCACCATTACCCTGAAGCTCTACCAGCCGCTGGCCCTGCCCGCCCCTGACGCCCCGGTTATTTCCTTCGGCAGCCGCGTGGTCGAGGCTTTTTACGACGGCTGGCAACTCGTCACAGGCCTGTGCATCGGCTTGGTGTCGCTTTGGCCGCTGCTGCTGGTCGGCGGCGCGCTCTTCTGGCTGATCCGGCGCTGGCGCCAGCGTCGAATGGCCTTGCAACAGTAGCACCCATACCCACAAAAAAGCCCGGCACCATCGCGGTGCCGGGCTTTTTTGTGGGAAATACGACCGTTTACTTAGTCGACAATCATATCGACTACGGACGTCACCAAGGTCAGGACGATGCTGAAGATCAGCGCGTACAAAAAGCCGTCGACCTTGAAGCCGGGCAGAATCCAGTCGGCCAGCAGCACGATGATGGCGTTGATGACCAGCAGGAACAGGCCCAGCGTGAGAATGGTAATGGGAAAGCCGACAAACTTTAGGATGGGCTTCACAATGGCGTTGAGCACGCCGAGCACGAGCACCAGCAGCAGCGCGTCGGTGAAGCCGTCGAGGTGGGCGCCGGGCAGCACCTTGGTCAGCACGTAGGCGACGATGGCGCTGAGGATGAATTTCAGAATGAAGCCCATAGGGAGCGACGAGGTGTTTGGAAGAAGGAGAAAAACAAATTGCCCGCCGGCTCCCCAGTGGGTGCCGACGGGCAACTATACGAAAAAGCCGTTGCTTGGCGGTATCTAGACGGTTTCAATTCCCGAAGCCGTCAGGCGTCCCTGCGACACGGCCATCCAGTTGGCCATCTGGTAGAGCAGACGGGCGCCCACGTTACCATTCCAGTCCGTGTCGCCGGGCGCTACTTCATTCAGGTCGCAGCCAATGATCTGGCGGCCCGAGCGCACCACGGCGCGAATCAGGTACAGCGCCTCCTCGAACTCCAGCCCGCCGGGCACGGGGGTACCGGTGCCGGGGCACAGCTTGGGGTCCAGCCCGTCGATGTCGAAGCTGAGGTATACTTTCTGGGGCAGCTGCGCGATGATTTTGCCGCACTGCTTTTTCCAAGATTTCTTCTCGTACATGCCCTCGCGCAGGAAGCGGTGGTGAAACATCACCACGCGCCCGCCCGACTGGGCAATGACGTCGGCTTCCTGCTGGCACAGGTCGCGGATGCCCACCTGCACAAGCTTTTTCACCTGTGGCAGTTGCAGGGCGTTGTACATGATGCTGGCGTGCGAGTACTGAAAGCCCTCGTAGGCCGGGCGCAGGTCGCAGTGCGCGTCAATCTGCAGAATACCGAATTCCTCGTGGCGCTCAGCCAGGGCATGCATGTAGCCCAGCGGGGTGCTGTGGTCGCCGCCCAGCACCACCACGCCCTTCCCAGCGTCGAGGTAAGCGCCGGTTTTGGCCTTTAGCCATTCCAGCAGCGCCTGGCCGCGCTGGGTGACTTTGGCGGTAACTGCCGAAAACTTCCCAGCGGTTTCAGCCGGTTGCCCATCTTCCAGCCAGCCGATATAGCCTTCCGCCAGCTCGCGCAGCTCCCGGCTTTCGGATTCCCACTCCGGGCTTACGTCCTCCATGGCCAAACCCAGCTTCCAGGCATCGGCAATGTCCGGATCGTACAGATCCACCTGCGCCGAGGCGTCGGCAATGGCGGCCGGCCCTTGTGCCGTGCCGGCGCGGTACGAAACGGTTACCTCCCACGGCACGGGCACGACGACCACCTGGGCCTCGTCTACCGTGAAAGGCAGGCCAAAGAGGCCGCCCGACGTGTCGCCGACGGCATTCGGATCGAAATTGGTAAGTTTTTGTTGCAGCGAAAGAGCAATCGGGTCGTGCATGGCAAGCGGGCGAACGGGCCTACAACACAAACTGCCCTAAGCGGGCAGGCCGTTACCGGGCAGGTCGTAGGTACGGATGATGTTCAGAATTTTGTCGAAGGTTTCCCGGTCAAAGAAGAGCATCAGCGGCAGCTCCACGTTGCTGTTCTGATCGGAGAACTGCGTGATAACCGAAAAGATGAGCGGCTGCATCTTCGGGTGGGTCAGCAGCAGGTTGTCGAGCGAGTGCGCCAGGTCGCCCTTGGGCGCGCGCGGCGGGGCGCCGTAAATCTTGGCCTTGAGAATGTTAGCCAGTTGCGTGACGAGGGCGCCGGTGATGATGTTGCTGATTTCCAGCAGCAGCGACTCCTGCATCTCGTTCACATCCAGCGACTCCGACACGTTCATGCGCAGGCACACCTTGGAGAGGCGCTGCACGTGTTGGCCGGAGAAGAACATGAGCGTTGTGCCGTTGAAGTCGCCCTTGATGTCCGACTGCACCACCACGTGGCTGTTCTGGTACTTATTGACCAGGTTAAGGATGTCGTGGGCGCGCACCAGCTCCAGGCTGGGCACCTCCAGGAGTACCCGTTCCTGGGCAATAGCCGCGAACGAGTCGGCCGCCCGCGCCAGCCCGATATTCAGGATTTCGCGGATGATGTCCCGTTCCAGATCATTCATGTACAGGTCCATACGGGTGGTTCAGTTAGGAAGCAGGCCGGCGGCAACGCGGCAGCGACCCGGGGTTGGCATTACGAAAATCATGGGCGGCGGGCTAAAAACAAGCGTGTCAGGGCCGGCACATCGAGTACCAGGCATACCTGCCCACTGCCGAGTAAGGTGACCCCGCCGAACAAGTCAATCATGTCGAGCGGCTGGCTCACGGGTTTGATTACAATGTCCTGTTGGCGCAGGAAGCGGTCGACGATCAACCCCAGTTTGCGGCCGTTGTACTGGGTGATGATGATGTCCTGCGCCCCCACCAAGCTTGTGCGGTTGGCGGGCAACAGCACTTCCTCGTTGTCGGCGAGCAAGTCGGCCAGTCGCACCACCGGAATGTTTTCCGCCAGCATCTTGGCCAGGAGCGTACCGCCCACGATGTGCAGCTTTTCCGGCTGCAACGACACGACCGAGTCGGTGTGCATCAGCGGCAGCGCGTACGGGTGCCCCTCCAGTTCAAAGAGCAGCGCGCCTTTCACGGCGATGGAAGTGGGCAGCACCAAGCTGAACGTGGTACCCGCCCCAATTTTGGACTCCACGCGCACCTGCCCGCCGAGCGAGTCGATGGCCAGCTTTACCACGTCGAGGCCCACGCCGCGCCCGGAAATTTCGGTTACCTGCTCCGCCGTGGAAAAACCGGCGTCAAACAACAGGCTGTACACTTCGCCCTCATTCAGGCGGTTGGCCGCGTCGCGCGAGAGCACGCCGCGCTCCACGGCCTTGCGCCGCACCCGCTCCACGTCGATGCCGCGCCCGTCGTCGCTGATGCGTATGAGCACCGTGTCGCGGTCCGTCTGCGCCGATAGCGTGAGTTGGCCCACCTCCGGCTTACCGGCTGCGGCCCGTTCGTCCGGCGTTTCGATGCCGTGGCCGATGGCGTTGCGCACCAGGTGCAGCAGCGAGTCGGTGATGATCTGCAGGATGTTGCGGTCAATCTGAATATCCTGCCCGCTGATGGTCAGCTCCACTTGCTTCTGCTCGGCCGTAGCCACGTCGCGCACGACCCGCGGAAATTTATTGAAGAGTGCACCCACGCCGACCAGGCGGGCATCCATCACGGAATACTGCAGGTCGTCGGCCAGGCGGCTCAGGTGGGCCGTCACGCTTTGCAGCGTCGTGTCGCCGATTTCCTGCGCCAGCGTCAGTACCCGGTCCCGGTCAATGATAAGCTCGCCGACGAGGTTGAGCAGGTGGTCCAGCTTCTTGATTGGGATGTACACCAAGTCCGACAGCTCCAGCTTGCGCGTAGCATCTTCCTCGGTGCCCGACGTTTCGTCGTCTACCAGTACCGGCTCATCGCCCTCAATCACGCGGTCGAGGTTCTCAATGAGCGGCCGGTTTTCGGTTGGCGTTTGGTTGGCGCCCACGGCACGGATCATGCCGCCAAGCACGTCGATGCCGCTGAAGAGCACGGGCACCATGGAACCGGCAAAGGGCCGTTCTTTGCTGCGGATTTGCCCGAAGATGGTCTCCATGCGGTGAGCCACCTCCCCAATTTCGTTGTAGCCCATGGCCCGGGCATTGGCCTTGAGGTTGTGCAGCAGACGAAACAGCTCGTTGAGCGCGGCTTCGTCTTCGGGGCGCTTTTCGAGCACCGACATGTGCTGACTCATGGCGTCGTAGGCCTCTAAGGCTTCGGCCATGAACAACTCCCGGTATTCCTGTTCGCGCGACTTCATGCGGGGTACGAACGAATAAGGGAGGAAACCCGCGTGGGCAGCACAGTCAGCCGCAGCGGCTGCGCGTGGCTGTTAACGAAACGGGCAATATCCGGCAGCGGCAGCACGGCGGAGGCATACCCAGCTTGAATTACGGACTTGGGCATGGCAAAAACGGCCGCCGATTGTTGGTTCTGCACGACTACCTGCCCCCCGAAATGCCGAATGGCTGCCGCTCCGGCGGTGCCATCTGAGCCCAACCCGGTCAGGACCACGCCCAAAGTACGTGGCCCGGCGGCACGAGCCGCTGAAATCATGAGCAAGTCGATGTTGGGCTCGTCGAGGCTGACGGCCGGCTCGTTGGCGGCTTGCAGCCACAACTGCTGGCCGACCTCGCCCCGCACGGCCCAGTTGCGGCCACCGGGCACCACCACAATCTGCCCGGCCTGCAAGCGCAGGCCGGAGTGCCCCTCTACTACCGGCAACGATGCGGCGCGGCGTACGCGCTCCACCAACGAGGCAGTAAATACCGCCGGTAGGTGCACCGCCACTACAACCGTCCAGCGCAGCCCCGGCTGCAAGCCGCGCACTACCTGCTCCACCGCGGCTGCTCCGCCCGTAGAGCCTCCGATGACGACCACGCCGCGGGCCACCGTGCTCAGCAAATGCCCACCCAACCCAATGCCGACACCGCTGCTCGGTCGCGCCAGTGCTGTCTGGGCAATGGCCCGCGAGTAATGCACTTTACGCAACAAGTCCCGGCGGGCAAAACCGTAATCCGGGTGCGTAGCGGCGGGTAAGGGGCCAATATGGTCGTATACGCCCCACTGAGCGGCGTCGCGCAGCTCGGCCGTTCGCAAGGGCTGCCCGGCGTACAGCAGCACGGGGCCGCGGTGAAACTGGGCCAGACGCTTCATGCTTGGGGCGGGCTGCTCACCGGTAATCACCAGATCAGGCCGCAGCCGCCGGGCCAGGGCAATCAGGTCGTCTGGCCCAGCAGTGCTGCCTACAATCTCCACGCCCGCGTCGGCCCGCAGCACTTTGGACAGCGCCAACCGCATCAGACCCGGCATATCGCCGAGCAGGATGGTCAGGGGAGCAGGCAGTACCGGGGTGGTAAACAAAGCGAAGCGAAAGAGAAACAGGTAATGAGCCGGCGCGGGCAACTACGCCGTCGGGAATCGGCCTCCGCGGGAGGCTGGCAAGTGCAGTTAGGCCGGGGCGTCTCCGCTTTCTTGCAACGCGCCACCCACAATTTCAAGCACCTTATCCTCGGAAAAGGGCTTCACAATGTAGGCTGCAGCTCCGCTCTCCAAAGCCTCGTTGACGATGACCTCTTGGCCTACAGCCGAGCACATCACAATTTTCACGTCCGGCAGTTCCTGGCGAATGTCTTTCAGCACTTCCAGTCCGGTATTGTCGGGCAGAATAACGTCGAGCGTAATCAGGTCGGGCTTGGTTTCGGTGGCCAGCTCGCGGGCCTGCTGGCCGTTGGCTGCCTCGCCCACCACGTCGTAACCGGCGTCGGTGAGCATATTCTTCAGCATCGTGCGCATGTAGAACGAGTCGTCTACGATGAGGATGCGGTTTTTCATAAGGGTGCGGTCGAAAGGTGAGCGAAGAGGGAAAAGGCGTAATACCGGGCCTATCTACGCTCGGCAGCGGTGGAAGATGTGGCTTTGGGTTTCAGTTGCATGATTTCTTCGGGCGTGAGCAGCTTCAGCATGTCCAGCACGATGATAATGCGGTTGTCCACCCGGGCGATACCCTCGATGTACTTGTCGTGAATGTTCAGGTCCTGGATAAACTCCGGCGCTTTTTCAATGTTCGAAGCCGGAATGGACAGGGGTTGGGGCACTTCACGAACAATGATGCCGATGGTGTAATCCTTGGCCTCTAGGGCCATAGTGTAGGTTACCCCAGTCACCGGATCATTATTCGGGGCGCGCAACCGAAAGCGCTCCTCCAGATCAATGACGGCAATGATGTCGCCGCGCAGGTTAGCAATGCCCTTGACGAAACGCGGCGTCTTGGGCATGCGCGCAATTTCCGGAGTCAGGGTGACTTCCTTCACCTGCTCGATACGGATGCCGTACTCTTCGCCCCCTAGCTGGAAGACGATGAGCTGCACGGGCACCTCCGACTTGTATACCTTCTTTTCGGCGGCAGCTGTATTGTCAGGCATGCGCTGGATTATCTAGGAGAATACTACGGTCCGGCCGGCTACCCCGGCCGGGCCGTGGCATGGCTTACTTCTGCTTACGCTGCTTGGGCGCGGGGGCCTTGCGCGGCGGCGGCGTTGGTTGGGTGGCCGCTTGGTTATCTGCCTGCGGGGCCGGCTTATCGGTCGTCACCTCGGAGGCCCGGCGGGCGGGCGCTTTGCGGGGCGGAGGCGTGGGCACCGTCGGCTCTGAAGGCGCCGCCTTGCGAACCGGACGAGCCGGCGCGGGTTGCGCGCTCGAAGCGTTGCCGCTGCCGTTGCTACCCGGACGCGGAGCTGCTACGGGGCGGGCCGGACGGCGCGGCGTGGCAACGGGCGCCACCGGGCGCGGAGCCATGCGGCTTACCGGACGCGCGGTTGCCTCTTGCGGCTGCGCCATGGGCTGACGGCGCGACGGACGCACGGGCGGCTCGGGCTCGTAGTAGTACGCGTCCTCGGCCATGTGGTCCATCAGCTGGAAGGCCGAGAGGCCCACCTGCAGGTCGTCGGCAATATCGGTCAGCTTCTGGCTCGAGGCCGTCAGCTCGGCCATGGAGGAGCTCAGCTGCTTGGCCGTGCTGGCCACCTGCTGCGTACCCGAAGCCGTCTGCTCGGCAATGGCTACCACTTCCTCCACGTATTTCACCACGTCGCCGATCGAGGTCTTCTGAATCTCGGTAGCCGTGAGAATGTCGCGGGAAGTGCGCAGAATTTCGCCCGACGAGGTGGCAATGTTCTTAAAGGCCGAGCTGGCCTCGAACGTGGCGTTCTTCCCTTTCAATACGCGGCCTTCCATGGTCGAAATAGCCGCTGCTGCCGAAGCCGTGTCTTTTTTCACGTCCTCTACCAGCGTATTGATTTCGTTGGCCGATTTGCGGGAACCTTCGGCCAGCTTGCGGATTTCCTCGGCTACCACCGCGAAACCACGACCGGCTTCCCCGGCGCGGGCGGCTTCGATGGCCGCGTTCAGCGCCAGCAGGTTGGTTTGGGCGGCAATGTCGGTGATGACGCCCAGCGACTTGGAAATGTCCTGCGAGCGAACCGACAGTACGTCGATGGTGCGGGCGGTACCGGCCGAAGCGCTGGAAATTTCTTCCATGTTCTTTACCACCTCCGCCACGGTTTTCAGACCGAGCTGCGAGGTTTGCTCCCCGAGGATGGCGGCTTTGTTTACCACGTCGGCTTTGTTGGCCGTTTCCTTGGTAGCCGTCATGATTTCCTCGATCAGCTTGAAGGCCTGGTCGGTCTTCATTGCCTGATTCTGGGCCCCTTCGGCCATCTGCTGCATGGCCAACGACACGTCCACCGTCACGCGGCTCATTTCTAAGCCCTTCTGCGCCATTTCTTCCGACGAAGCCCCCACGATCAGCGAGGAATCGTTGATTTCGGCGAGCAGTTCGTTCAGGCTTTCCACGGCCGCGTTCAGGGCCATGGCCATGGCGTAGATGTCACCGGCGGTGGGCACTTCCACGCGCTGGGTCAGGTCGCCTTCCGACACGGCCCGCACCACGCGCGATACTTCAAGTACCGGCGAAGCAATGGATTCGATCAGGTCGTTGAGCGTGTCAACGATGTCTTTCCACGAACCCGACACGCCCGTTACCGTGGCGCGCTCGGTCAGCTTGCCTTCGACCCCGGCTACGCGGGCCACACGCGACACTTCCTGCGCCAGGCGGTTCAGGTCGTCCACCATGCGGTTGATGGTTTCGGCCAGATCGGCCACCTCGCCGCGGGCTTCCAGCGTCAGTTTTTGGGTAAGGTCACCCTGCGATACGCCGGTTACTACCTTCACGATGCCCCGTACCTGGGTAGTCAGGTTTGCTGCCATCCGATTTACGTTGTCGGTCAGCAGCTGCCATACCCCGCTCACGTTTGGCACGTTGGCCTGGCCGCCGAGGCGGCCTTCGGTACCCACTTCCTGCGCCACGCGGGTTACTTCGCCGGCAAACACGTTCAGCGAGTCCACCATCTGGTTCAGGATGTTCTTGAGCTCGAGCAGCTCACCTTTTACATCTACTGTTACCTTCTGGCTGAGGTCACCGCGGGCTACGGCCGTTGCCACATTAGCAATGTCACGTACCTGCGAGGTCAGCGACGCGGCCATGGTGTTTACGTTGTCCGTCAGCTCCTTCCAGGTACCCCGAACGTTCGGCACGTTGGCTTGTCCGCCCAGCTTCCCTTCGGTGCCTACCTCGCGGGCCACGCGGGTTACTTCGTCACCGAAGGTGTTCAGCGAGTCCACCATCTGGTTAAGGTTCTCCTTGAGCTGGAGAAGCTCACCTTTCACATTTACCGTGATTTTCTGGCTCAAGTCGCCGCGGGCTACGGCCGTAGCTACGTTGGCAATGTCGCGCACCTGGCTCGTCAAGTTCGAAGCCATGGTGTTCACGTTATCGGTGAGGTCTTTCCATACCCCGCCCACGTTCGGCACGTTGGCCTGGCCGCCGAGGATACCTTCGGTACCTACCTCGCGGGCCACGCGGGTTACTTCGCCGGCGAAGATGTTCAGGGAGTCCACCATCTGGTTCAGAATGTTCTTCAGATCCAGCAGTTCGCCTTTTACATCTACCGTGATTTTTTGCGTAAGGTCACCTTTTGCTACGGCGGTAGCCACGTTGGCAATGTCTCGCACCTGCGAGGTCAGGTTCGAGGCCATCGTGTTCACGTTGTCCGTCAGTTCCTTCCAGGTACCACCGACACGGGGCACCACGGCCTGGCCGCCGAGCTTACCCTCCGTACCCACCTCGCGAGCCACGCGGGTTACTTCGTCACCGAAGATGTTCAAGGAGTCCACCATCTGGTTCAAGATGTTCTTGAGCTCCAGGATTTCCCCCTTCACGTTTACCGTCATCTTCTGCGACAAGTCACCGCGGGCTACGGCCGTAGCCACGTTGGCAATGTCTCGCACCTGAGAAGTCAGGTTCGAGGCCATGTTGTTTACGTTGTCGGTCAGCTCTTTCCACACACCACCGACGCCCGGCACAATGGCCTGGCCACCCAGCTTACCCTCCGTACCTACTTCGAGTGCCACGCGGGTTACCTCGCCGGCGAACAGGTTCAGCGAGTCCACCATTTGGTTGAGGTTCTGCTTCAGCTGCAGCAGCTCGCCCTTTACATCAACGGTGATTTTCTGGGTCAGGTCTCCCTTAGCTACGGCCGTAGCCACGTTGGCAATGTCACGTACCTGAGAGGTCAGGTTCGAGGCCATCGTGTTCACGTTGTCCGTCAGTTCCTTCCACACGCCTGCCACGCTGGGCACGTTGGCCTGGCCGCCGAGGCGGCCTTCGGTACCCACTTCCTGCGCCACGCGGGTTACTTCGCCGGCGAAGAGGTTCAGCGAGTCCACCATCTGGTTGAGGTTCTGCTTGAGTTGCAGCAGCTCGCCTTTCACATCCACCGTAATCTTCTGCGAAAGGTCGCCCTTTGCTACGGCGGTGGCCACGTTGGCAATGTCGCGCACCTGACTGGTCAGGTTGGCGGCCATGTTGTTTACGTTGTCGGTGAGGTCTTTCCACACGCCGCCCACGCCCGGTACCACGGCCTGACCGCCCAGCTTCCCTTCGGTGCCTACTTCCTGCGCCACGCGGGTTACCTCGCCGGCGAACAGGTTCAGCGAGTCCACCATCTGGTTGAGGTTCTCCTTGAGCTGGAGAAGCTCACCTTTCACATTTACCGTGATTTTCTGGCTCAAGTCGCCGCGGGCTACGGCCGTAGCTACGTTGGCAATGTCTCGTACCTGCGAGGTCAGGTTCGAGGCCATCGTGTTCACGTTGTCCGTCAGATCCTTCCACACCCCGCCCACGTTCGGCACCGACGCCTGGCCGCCGAGTTTACCCTCCGTACCCACTTCCTGCGCCACGCGGGTTACTTCGCTGGCGAAGACGTTTAGGTTGTCGATGGTTTTGTTGATGGTTTCGGCCATCAACTTAAAGTCGCCGGATACCGGAATCTGGAACGACTCGTCCAAGTTACCGCGGCTGATGTTCTTGAGTACCTTGCCCACCTCCAACACCGGCACGGCAATGGAGTCCACCAGACCGTTGATGTTGTTGATCATGTCGCGCCAGAAGCCGGTGGCGTTTTCGCCGGAGGCTCGCGCCTTCAGGTTACCCTCTACCCCGGCCACCTTAGAAATGCGCGACACCTCGCCGCCCACGCCGCCGATCATCTCCACCATGGAGTTGTAGGCTTCGGCGATTTCAGCAAAGATGTCGTCGTTCTGCTTGGTCAGGCGCACCGAGATGTCGCCTTTCTTAAAGGCGTCGAGCGCGTAGAGCACGCGGTTGAGTTGCTCGTTGACGTAGTCCGGGTCCTGAGCGTCCATGGCGACGCCGCGGGCCACGCCGCGTTTGCGCGTCAGGTCCGAGGTGACGCGCACGGGAGCCCCGGAAGCACCGTTGCGGGGCAGCGGGGCGTTCGTTTCGGACTGGTTAGCGTCGGAGGGCGTAGGCGTCGTAGCAGATTTGCTGGTCTTACCGGTGGCCATAGAAGCGGAATGCGAAGCGCGGCAAAGCGCGGTGAGGGCGAGGGGTTGCCGGCCGGACACGGCAGGCGGTATCGGCAAAAGTAGCAAACGGCATCGGATGCGCGCTACTATATATTCTTTTCAATGTCGGTACAGGATTTTGGGGGGCAGGAGCTGGCTGATTCGCAATACTTTCGGACAGCCGAAACTACTGACCTAGCCAGCGCGTTGCTAGGTGCCTAGCGGCGGACGAACGGTCTAGTTGGATTATTCGTTCATCTTTGCGGCCGCTTTCAACGTTTCGCCGCGTTTTTTTGTTTCTTCTCGCCGCCGAGCATTCCCGCCTAGCGCCCTACTGATACCCACCCCGATTTTATGGCCAAGAATCTCGTCATAGTGGAGTCACCCGCCAAAGCCAAGACCATCGAAGGATATCTTGGCAAAGACTTCGTGGTGAAATCCAGCTTTGGGCACGTCCGTGACCTGCCGAAAGACAACAACGCCATCGACATCCAAAACGGCTTCAAACCCACCTACGTGGTGTCGCCCGACAAGCGGGAAGTCATTGCGCAACTGAAGAAGCTGGCCAAGGAAGCCGAAATGGTGTGGCTGGCCAGTGACGATGACCGCGAAGGCGAAGCCATCAGCTGGCATCTGGCCGAAACCCTGGACCTGACCAACGAGAAGACGCGGCGCATTGTGTTCCGCGAAATCACGAAGAACGCCATCCTGAACGCCATCGATTCGCCCCGCGAAATCGACCTGAACCTGGTGAATGCCCAGCAGGCCCGCCGCGTGCTGGACCGCCTGGTGGGCTTCGAATTGAGCCCGGTGCTCTGGAAAAAAGTTAAGACTGGTCTTTCGGCCGGCCGCGTGCAGTCGGTGGCCGTGCGCCTGGTGGTGGACCGCGAGCGGGAAATCAGCCAGTTCAAGGTGTCGTCGGCGTACCGCGTGGTGGCCCGCTTCGACGCCGGCAACGGGGCCGTGCTGGAGGCCGAGCTGCCGCAGCGCCTCAAGACGCGCGAAGAAGCCGAAAGCTTCCTGGCCCGGTGCGCCGGGGCGGCCTACACCATCGACTCCTTAGAGAAGAAGCCGGGCAAACGCTCCCCGGCCCCGCCCTTCACCACCTCCACGCTGCAGCAGGAGGCCTCGCGCAAGCTGGGCTTCTCGGTGGCCCAGACGATGAGCGTGGCCCAGCGCCTCTACGAAGCCGGCAAGATCAGCTACATGCGTACCGACTCGGTGAACCTCTCGCAGGAAGCCCTGCTCGGCGCCAAGCACGAGATTACGCGCAGCTACGGCGAGGAATTTGCCCACACGCGCCAGTACAAAACCAAAGCCGCCTCGGCGCAGGAAGCTCACGAAGCCATTCGCCCTACGGATTTCTCTCTGGTAAAAGCCGGCGAAGATTCGGCCGAGCAGCGCCTCTACGATTTGATTCGCAAGCGCGCCCTGGCCTCGCAGATGGCCGACGCGCAGATTGAGCGGACGACGGCCACCATTGCCATCAGCACCCAGCCGGGCACGCTGCTCACGGCGACGGGCGAGGTCATCACGTTTGAGGGTTTCCTGAAAGCCTACGCCGAGTCGAAGGACGAGGACGAAGCCACGGACGGCGAGTCGTCGTTTTCGCGGGGGCTGCCGCCGCTGTCGGTGGGGCAGCCGCTGCCGCTGCAGCGCTTTTCGGCCACGGAGCGGTATTCCGCACCGCCGGCCCGCTACACCGAAGCTTCACTGGTGAAAAAGATGGAGGAAATGGGCATCGGCCGCCCGTCGACCTACGCCCCCACCATTTCGACCATTCAGAAGCGCGGCTACGTCGAGAAAGACACCCGCGAGGGCAAGGAGCGGAAGTTCCACGTGCTCACGCTGAACGGCAGCACCGTTGACACCGAGGTAAAAACCGAAACGTACGGCGCCGACAAAGCCAAGCTGTTTCCGACGGATACGGCCATGGTGGTGAACGACTTCCTGGTGGAGCACTTCCCGGTAATCGTGGACTTTCAGTTCACGGCCAAGGTGGAGGACGAGTTTGACCGCATTGCCGACGGGCTGGAAAGCTGGGAGGAAATGATTTCAGGCTTCTACGGCACTTTCCACGAAACCGTGGAGCGCGGCAAGGAAGTAGAGCGCGCCGACGTGGGCACGACCCGCGAAATTGGCCTGCACCCGGAAACGGGCGAGAAAATCTACGCCAAGCTCGGCCGCTTCGGGCCCTATGTGCAGCTGGGCGAGATGGACGAGGACAAAACCAAAAAGCCGGCCTACGCCAACCTGCGCAAGGGGCAGTTCATCGAGAACCTGACGCTGGAAGATGCGCTGGAGCTGTTTAAGCTGCCGCGCAACGTGGGCCAGTACGAGGAGAAGGACATGACCGCCGCCGTGGGTCGCTTCGGGCCGTACATCCGCCACGACAGCAAGTTTTACTCGCTGGCCAAGGGCCAGGACCCGCACACCGTAACGGCCGAGGAAGCCGTGGAGCTCATCAACGCCAAGCGTAAGCAGGAAGCCGAAAAGCTCATCAAGTCCTTTGAAGGCGAAGGCCGCGCCGACGTGCAGGTGGTAAATGGTAAGTACGGGCCCTACATCGTGGCGGCGGGCAAAAACGTAAAGATTCCCAAGGGCGAAGAGCCCCAGGAGCTAACGCTGCAGCGCTGCATCGAGTTGGCCGACGCCACGCCCGACAAGCCCGCCCGGGGCCGCTTCGGCGCGAAGAAGGCGGCGGAGCCCGCTGCCAAAGCACCCAAGAAAACCGAAGGTGCCGCCAAGAAGCCCGCCGCTAAAAAGGCAGCGGGCAGCAGCAAGAAAGCCGCTAAATAAGCTGTTCATACGTGCCTATTTCTGAAGCCCCGCCGGCGGTTGCCGGCGGGGCTTTTCCGTAGCTTCGCCTTTCCGTTGGGCCGGTGCTCGCCGGCCCTTCCCACCCCCTAAGTATGGTTTACATAGCCCTGCTGCGCGGCATCAACGTCGGCGGCCACCGCATAACGATGGAGAAGCTGCGCAGCCTCTTTGCCGAACTGGGCCTGGCCCGGGTGCGCAGCTACATCCAAAGCGGTAACGTGTTTTTCGACTCCGACGAGCCGGAACGCGCCGCGCTTACCCAGCGCCTTGAGCAGCACCTGCGGCAGGCTTTGGGCTACGAAGTGCCGGTGTTTTTGCGCACGGTGCCGGAGCTGCGTGAGCTGCTGGCCCTGAACCCGTTTGCGCAGCTCACGGTCACGCCCGACATGCGCCTCTGCGTAATGCTGCTCACCGACCCCGCTCCTACGGACCTGGAACTGCCGCTTCGCTCGCCCAGGCAGGATCTGGAGCTGCTGCACGTCACGCCCACCCGGGAAGCCTTTGTGGTCTGGCACCTACTGGAGGGCCGCGCGCCCGCGTCGACCGTGTTTCTCGACAAGCTGCTCGGCAAACGCACCACTACCCGCTTCTACCCCACCGCGCTGAAGATTCTGGCTGCAGCCGAGGCAGAATAAGCGCCCTGGCCTCCCTTCTATTTTTCTTGTTGATTTGCCGGAGGAAGTTGGCATGAGCAAAACGGTTCTTATCGACGGCCTGGCCGTGGAAGTCGTGCGCAAGTCGATCCGGACGCTGCGCGTAACAGTATACCCGCCGCACGGCCGGGTTCGCATTGCCGCGCCCCTGCGCCTGCCCGAAGCCTCCATCCACGCGTTTATCCTGGCCCGGCGCGCCTGGATTGAAAAGCACCAGGCGCGCTTTGCCGCGCAGGCCCTGCCGCTGGAATATGCTTACCTGAGCGGCGAAACGCACTACTACCAGGGCCGCCCCTACCAGCTGCGGGTGCATGCGCAGCCCGAAGGCCGGATGCGTGTGCAGCTAGGCGAAGAGCCGTACCTGGACCTGTACGCTCCTGCGACCAGCACCCCGGAGGTACGGGCGCTGGCGCTGCAGGCCTGGTACCGGGCCCGGCTCAAGGAGCAGGTCCCGGCGCTCCTGGCGCGCTGGCAGCCGGTGGTGGGTGCCGAGGCGGCGGCCTGGGGCGTCAAGCAGATGAAGACGCGCTGGGGCACGTGCAACATCCGCGCCCGGCGCATCTGGCTGAACCTGGAGCTGATCAAGAAGCCGGTGGAATGCCTGGAGTACGTGGTGGTGCACGAGCTGGTGCACCTGCACGAGCGGCTGCACAACGCCCGCTTCTGGGGTTTGATGGACCAGTTTATGCCCGACTGGCGTCAGCACAAGGCTACGCTCAACCGCCACGCGCCGGGGGTGGTGCAGCCAGCGGGCGCAGACCAGTGCTGAAGCCTTGTTGGCAGACCAACCGGCGTGCACGAAAACAGGCGGCTGATCCGTTCATAGCAGCCTATGCATAAGTCTATATTCCTCGGGTCACTGGCGGCCAGTCTCGGCTTTTTTCCTATCCCAGCGACTCAACCGGTGACTTCCCGGTTTGTCCAGGCCTCCCCGCAACCGGCGGCGCCCCGCTACGCCTGGCTCACGCGGGCCTACGCTCCCCAAACGGCGCTGGCCGCGCGCTTTGCGCCACCAGCGGGCTGCCAACGCGTAGCCGTGCCGCCGGGTAGCTTCGGGCACTGGCTGCGCGGACTCCCGCTGCGCCCGCCGGGCACGGCAGTGCGGCTCTACAACGGGCAGCTGAAAAACCCGCAGACGGTACACGCGGCGGTGCTCGACCTCGATACGGGCGCGCGCGACCTGCAGCAGTGCGCCGACGCCGTGATGCGCCTGCGGGCCGAGTACCAGTTCACGCAAAACTTTCGCACCATCCATTTTCACCTTACCAGCGGCCACGACATCTGGTTTGGCGACTGGGTGGAGGGCCAGGGCTTTCGGGTGCAGGGCGAGGACGTGCTGCCCGCCGCCCGGCCCGTTGAAAAGCCCGACCACGCCGCGCTGCGCCGCTACCTCGATCAGATCTTTACCTACGCGGGCTCCCTTTCGCTGAGCCGGGAACTGCGCCCGGTGCTCCTGGCCGACATGCAGCCCGGCGACGTGTTCGTCCAGGGCGGCTCGCCCGGCCACGCGGTCATCGTGCTCGATGTGGCCGAACACGCAGCGACCAAAGCCCGCTACGCCCTGCTGGCCCAAAGCTACATGCCCGCCCAGAACATGCATGTGCTCCGCAACGATGCCGCGCCGCGCTTGGGCGCCTGGTTTCGCATCGACGCCAACGCCCGTGTGGTGGCTACCCCGGAGTGGGAGTTCGAGGCGGCGCACCTGAAGCGCTGGCAGTAGCCCAACGGTAAGCGGCCCCAACGAGGCAGCTGCTGGCGCTTGATGGTGGGCTACCGTGCGGGAAAACCGAACTCTGCGCTACCTTCAAGCCATGAAAAAAGTAGTCGTGCTGACGGGCGCCGGTATTTCGGCCGAGAGTGGCATTGCCACTTTCCGGGCCGCCGATGGCCTGTGGGAAAATCACCGGGTGGAAGACGTAGCCTCGCCGGAGGGCTGGGCGCGCAATCCGGAACTGGTGCTCGAATTCTACAACCAGCGCCGCGCGGCGGCCCGGCGGGCTCAGCCCAATGCCGGCCACCAGGCTTTGGTGCAGTTGGAGCAGGCCTACGAAGTGGTCATCGTGACGCAGAACGTGGACGATTTGCACGAGCGGGCGGGTTCCAGCCGCGTCATTCACCTGCACGGCAAGCTGAACGAGGCCCGCAGCAGCCGCTACGAAGCGCTGGTCTACCCCTTGCCGGGCGACCGGATTGAACTAGGGGAGCAGTGTGAGCGGGGCTACCAGCTGCGGCCCAACATCGTCTGGTTTGGGGAGGCCGTGCCGCTCATCGAGCGCGCCGCCGAGGAATGCGCCACCGCCGACGTGATGCTGGTGGTGGGCACTTCGCTGCAGGTGTACCCGGCCGCGGGGCTGCTGCACTACCTGCCCACCGGCCGGACGCTGTACGTCATCGACCCCAGCCAGCCGTCCGTGTCGCGGCGCACCGACTTGCACTTCGTGGTGGAGCCGGCTACCGTGGGCGTGCCGCGCGTGGTGCATGAGCTGCTGACCCAAGCGGGGCAATAGCCCATTAAATGTTGCTTAATGCGGGGTAATCCGCAGGAGGCTTTTTCGCGTAGGAGCGGATACTCCCGCCGGTGCCACAGCCGCGGGGCTTTCTGCCCTTCTGCCCTACTCAATGAGCTATTTCTACCGCCCGCTAGTCTTAGCAGGCCTACTGCTGACGGCTGCCCTACCGGCCCGTCCGCAATCAGTTCCGGCGGCCCATCACGTGTACCTGCTGGGCAATACGGCCGGTCCGGTACCCGAAGCCCGTCTGCAGGCGCTACGCCGCACCTTGGAGCAGGAAACCACCCCGTTTACCGTGGTGCACCTGGGCGACATCGTCGGCAACGAGGGCCTGTCCGACAAGCAAGACACCACCCGCGCCGGCCTTGAAACGCGCGCCAACGCCCTGCTGGCCCTGGTGCGCGGCCTGCCCAACGGCCGCATATACTTCGTGCCCGGCGACAAGGACTGGAACAACTCCGGCCGCGACGGGCAGAAAAGCGTGCGGCGCCTGGAAAAGTACATCGAGCAGCAGCTCGGCGGGCAGAACGCGTTTATTCCCAGCAACGGCTGCCCCGGCCCCGAAATCGTGGACGTGGCCCCGCTGGTGCGCCTGGTGGCCCTGAACACGCCCTGGTGGAGCCACCCGTTCGACCGGCCCGAGGCGCCCGACACCGATTGCAAAACCATGTCGGCCGAGGAGTTTCGCGAGCAGCTGCAGGACGTCATCGACGATACCAAAGGCCGCAACGTGCTGCTGGTGGGTCACCAGCCGGCCCTCAGCAACGGCACCTACGGCGGCTTTCAGCCCCTGAAGCGCCACCTCTCGCCGCCCATCTTCGGCACCATCAACGCGGCGTACCGGCAGAACGTGGGCACCCCGCGCGACATGGCCTCGCCGGGCTACCAGGCGTTTAAGAAAACGCTGCTGAGCACCCTCAAGGAGCATCCCGGCGTCGTTTACGCTGCGGCCCACGACTTCAGCCTGCAGCTGACCCCGTTTGAGCGCAACTATCACCTAGTCAGCGGCTCCTTTGCCCACACCGAACCGGTGGGCAACAACGCCCGCTCGCTCTATAATGCGCCGGAAGCGGGCTACACCCGCCTTGACTACTACCCCGACGGCACCGTGAAAACGGTGATGCTGCGCTTCGATCGGGGCAGCACGGCGCGGGAAGATTTCACGGCGACGCTGTTCCAGTCGGCCTGCCTGCCCAGCAGCCCCGCGACGCCGACCAACGCCTTTCTGCCCGATTGCCCGGCGGCTCCCAAAGGCCCTGCGGCCTCCAGGCCAGCGGCCACTTCCGGCCCGACGGCGACCGTCACCCCCGGCCCGCAGTACCGGGCGCACGGCTTGCAGCAGGCGCTGATGGGCCCATTGTACCGCTCGTCGTGGACGCAGCCGGTAACGGTGTCGGTGCTCGATCTGAACACCGAAAAAGGCGGCCTGCGGCCGACCGGGCGCGGCGGTGGCCGCCAGACGACTTCGCTCAAGATGATTGCGGCCGACTCTTCGGAATACACCTTCCGCTCGGTGGACAAGGACGTGACCAAAATCCTGCCGCCGGAGCTGCGCGGCTCGGTGGCGGCCGATATTCTGCGCGACATCACGCCTACGGCCAACCCGTACTCGGCGCTGGTCATCGCGCCGTTGCTCGACCGCACCGACATCCTGCACGCCCGGCCGCGCCTGTTTGTGCTGCCCGACAACCAGCAGCTTGGCCCCTACCGCGAGCGGTACGCCGGCCTGCTGGGCACCTTGGAGGACGACCCTTGGGACCAGAAGGACAACCTGCCCGGCTTCGGCGGTGCCCAGGACGTGCGCCGCTCCTTCAGCATGTACCGGCAGCTGTACAAGGACCACGACAACCGCGTCGACGCCGTAGCCCTGGGCCGGGCCCGCGCCTTCGACATGCTGGTGGCCGACTTCGGGAAGCACGACGACAACTGGAAGTGGGCCGGCTATGAGGACGGCAACAAAACCATCTTCAAGCCTATTCCGCGCGACCGGGACCAGGCGTTTACGCTCTGGAACGGGGCCCTCACCTGGGTGGCCAACCGCGAGTGGGCCGTGCCGAGCATCGAGGACTTTCAGGCGAAGTTCAACGACCTGGAAAGCCTGAACTGGCCGGCCCGTCACCTCGACCGCGCCCTGCTGCCAGGCCTGAACCGCGCCGACTGGCAGCGCATCGGCCAGTACCTGCAGCAGCGCATCACGCCCGGCGCCATCGATTCGGCCACGGCCCAGCTGCCGCGGGAAATCCAGGGTTTGTCGGGCCAGGACATCAACCGTAAGCTGAAAAGCCGCATACAGGAGCTTCCCCAAGCCATTGTCGCGTACTACCTAATGCTGGCCCGCGACGTGGACGTGGTGGGCTCCAACAAGGCCGAGCACTTCCTCGTCGAGCGCCTGCCCGACGGCAACGTGCGCGTGCAGGTCAGCAAAAAAGCCGACGACGGCACGGCCAAGGGCCCGCCTTTCTTTGACCGCACCTTCGTGCAGGGCGAAACCCGCGACATCCGCCTCTACGGCCTCGACGGCAAAGACGTATTCCGGGTAACGGGCCAGGGCCGCCGCAGCATCCGCGTGCGCATCATCGGCGGCGAAGGGGGTGACATGGTCAGCGACGACTCGCGCGGGGGCCGCACCGAGGTGTACGACGTGCCGAAAACCGATCTGCAGCCCGGCCCGGGCACGGCCGACCGCCGCTCCCTGCGCCTGGGCGTGAACCGCTATGACCGCCGCGCCTTCGAGTACGACGGCTATGCCCCGCGCGGTGGGCTGCTCTACAACCGCAACGACGGCTTCGGCGTGGCCGCCGGCTTCGACTGGGTGAAGCAGGGCTTCCGCAAGCCCGATTACCGCGTGCGCTACGGCCTCGACGCGCAGTACACTACCGGCGGCAACCGGCAGCTCACCGGCAACGTGCGCTGGCGCTACCTTATCGGTAAGTGGGACGCGGGCGCCCGCGCCACTTACGGCAACTTCTTCCCCTTCTACAACTTCTTCGGGCTGGGCAACGCCACCGGCAAGAACAACGCTCTGTTCGACGCCAACTTTTACCGCGCCCGCTACCGCGGCTACCAGACCGAGGCCTTCCTGGAGCGGGCCTTCCGCGGCAAGAGCTACGTGCGCCTGGGGCCGGTGTACGAGCAGTACCAGAGCGACTTCGCTTCCACCAGCTACATCGGCCTGCTCAAAAACCCGCTGGTGGAACCCGTACCCGGCACGCCCGTTCCCGACACCGACTTCCAGCGCCTGCTCGGCGGCCGGGCCGTCGTCGACCTGGATTTTCGGGACCGGAAACTCTTTGCCCGCCGGGGCGTGCGCCTGTATGGGGAGCACACCACCTGGCAGCAGCTCAACCAGGGCCAGCGCACCTTCGGCCTCACCGAAGCCTTTGCCGAGTACTTGGCCACCGCCCGCCTGGGCATTCCCGTGACGCTGGCCGTGAAGGGCGGCGGCGGCAAGAACTACGGCCCCAGCGACGAAATTCCCTTCTACAAGTTTACCCAGCTCGGGCAGCGCCAGAACCTGCGCGGCTACGTGCGCAACCGCTTCACCGGCGACGCTTCGCTGTACCTGAATTCGGAGCTGCGCCTCGCGCTGGGCTACGCCAACACGTCCATCCTGCCCTTCTACTACGGCCTGTTCGGCTTCTACGACCAAGGGCAGGTGTACTACCGGGGCGAGGCGGCTGGCGGGTGGCACCGCGGCTACGGCGGCGGCTTCTACATCGCGCCGGTGTACGAAACCTTCGCCCTGTCCGTGTCGGTGCAGCACTCGGCGGAGGAGGCCGCGCTGCTGCAGTTTGGCCTGGGTTTCCGCATCGATCAGTAGAGAGCCGCAACCTATTCATTCGGCATGCCGAACACAGGAAAAGGCCGGGCTTCCCCCCGGCCTTTTATCTTTGCGCCTCTCTTCTCCCCTAGCCTTTCGCCCATGGAATACCCGCTGCTGAAACTGGCCGCCATTGATATCGGCTCGAACGCCGTCCGTTGTCAGATTTCCGCCGTGCTGGAGTACGAGGGCGCCTACCGCCTGAAGCGCGTGGAATACGTGCGCTACCCGCTGCGCTTGGGCGAAGACGTGTTTGCCACCGGCCACATTTCGCCCGCCAAGGAGGAGAAGTTCGTCAAGTTCATGCACGCGCTGAAGCTGCTGATGGAAGTGCACGACGTGGCCCACTACCTGATCTGCTCTACCTCCGCCATGCGCTCCGCCGACAACGGCCAGGCCATTGCCGAGCGCATGCGCCGCGAACTGGGCATCGAGGTGCAGATCATCGACGGGCAGGCCGAGGCCGCGTACGTGAACCGCGTCATCATGCAGCTGCTGGAAGACAAGCGCCACTACCTGCACATCGATGTGGGCGGCGGCAGCACCGAGTTCAACCTGTACTCCGACCGGAAGAAGATTGCCTCGCAGTCGTTTGAGGTAGGTTCTATCCGCCGGCTGCAGCAAAACGGGCAGCCCGGCGAGGCCCTGCAAGATACATGGCAGCGCATGGAACAGTGGGTCAAGGAAAACGCCCGCCGCTTCCACGTCACCCGCGCCATCGGCACCGGGGGCAACATCAACAAAATCTATTCGCTGGCCCAGATACCGGTGGATCAGCCCCTGCCGCGCAAGCGCATTGCCGCCATCCTCGACCACCTGCGCGGCCTGAGCATGGACGAGCGGGTGAACCTGCTCATGCTCAACCCCGACCGCGCCGACGTCATCGTGCCGGCCGGGCAGATTTACCTCTCGGCCATGGAATGGTCGGGCGCCAAGGACATGCTCGTGCCCGACATCGGCCTGAAGGACGGCATGCTGCAGGCCCTGTTCGAGGACCACTTCGAGGAAATCCGGCCGGCCTCCGACCACACCCACCGCGTGCCCTACCTGACCATCCAGAACGACCAGGAAGGCAGCTGAGCAGCCCTCGGCCTGTTGTTCGAGCACGCATCCGCGCACCAAGCGGCATCAAGCCTTTCTTCTAGCATTACCGCTATCGTACCCGCCGCTGATAGCAGACAGCCCCGCCCGAAACCACAACGGATGGTTTCGGGCGGGGCTGTTTTGTGGGCCAATGCGTTGGTCAAGACTTATGGCTTCCCTCAGGCCGCGTCTTGACTAACCGGGCTTCTCACACGTTTTCGGCGCCTTCCGGCACTACGGGCGGTACCGGACCGGGCGTGAGCGGCTCGGGCGGGGCTTCAGCCAGCACGGGCTCGGCGCCGTTCACCTCCACCTCGTCGTCGGGCAGCACAATTTCCTCTCCGGCAATCAGGCTGTCCTCCGAGGGAGCAATGGTTTTGCCCACCGTTACCTCGGGCTGCTGGGCCAGGTAATCGTCGTAGAGGGCCGTATCGCTTACCATGCCGTAGTTCTTGTAGTAGAACTCTTTGTGCACGTTGAATAGCGGCTCACCTTCGGCGGGCTGGCGCTTGATGTAAGCGCCGTCCTCGCGCATGACGTAGGTATTGTAATTGTCTTTGAGGTTGAAGTACAGGATGTTGATGGCCTCGCGCTGCAGCTGCGGGTTCACGATGAGGAACAGCGCCTCGATGCGCCGGTCGAAGGAGCGCACCATCACGTCGGCCGAGCCGGAATAAAGCTTTGGGCTTCCGGCGTGGTGGAAGTAGAACAGGCGGGTGTGCTCCAGGTATTCCCCCACGATGCTGCGCACCTCGATGTTTTCGCTCAAGCCCGGCCGGCCCGGCCGCAGGCAGCAGATGCCGCGCACGATCAGGCGGATGGGCACCCCGGCCTTCGAGGCCTTGTACAGCTCGTCGATGACGTCGCGGTCTTCCAGGGAGTTCATCTTCATCACGATGCCCGAAGGCAGCCCGCGCTTGGCGTTGCGGGCCTCGTCGCGGATAAGCTGGATGAGCTGCTGGCGCATGTCCTTGGGCGCCGTAATGAGGTACTCGTAGTCGTCGGGCTGTGAGTGGCCGGTAATCACGTTGAAGAATTCCGACACGTCGTGGCCGTACACGTCGTTGGTGGTGAGCAGACTCACGTCGGTGTAGAAGCGCGAAGTGGCTTCGTTGTAGTTGCCCGAGCCGATGTGCACGTAGCGCGTCACTTTCTCGCCTTCCTTGCGGATGATCATGGCCATCTTGGTGTGCGTCTTGTACTTACTCACGCCGTAGATGACAAAGCAGCCCGCCTTTTCCAGCTTGGTACCCTCGCGGATGTTGCGCTCCTCGTCGAAGCGCGCTTTCACTTCAAAAAGCACCGACACGTGCTTGCCGTTTTCGGCGGCTTTGAGCAGCGCGGCTGTCACGCGCGAGTCGTCGGCCAGGCGGTAGATGGTCTGCTTGATGCCGAGCACGTGCGGGTCTTCGGCAGCCTGTTCGAGCAGCTTCACCACCGGGTCAATCGAGTTGTAGGGGTGGTGCAGCAGCACGTCGTGGTGCTTCAGGTACTCGAAGAGGTTCTCGTCGGCACCCGGCGGCAAACTCAGCGGCTGCACCGGCGCCGGGGCCCGCGGCAGCTTGTCGCGCAGCGAGGGGTGGCGCACCAGCTGGTTCAGCCCGCGCAGGTCGAGCAGGCCGCTGATGACAAACACGTTGCCGTTGTCGATGTTCCACCGCTCCTTGAGCACCTGCATGAGCAGGCTGGAGGCGTCGGGCTCCACTTCCAGGCGCACCACGCGGCCGCGCTTGCGGGTTTTGAGGCCCTGCTGGATTTCCTGGATGAAGTCCACATCGATGTCATCGGACTCTTCCAGCGTAAAGTCGCCGTTGCGGGTGATGCGCATGAGCGTGGCCGACAGGATGTCGACGTTGCGGAACAGCTTCGAGAGGTTGGCCCGCACGATTTCCTCGATGGGCACGAAGATGACGCGGTCCTTGCGCGTCAGCTCAAAGAAGCGGGCCAGGTTGGCCGGGATCTGCACGAAGGTGAGGCGCTCCTGCCCTTCCTCCGGCCCCTCGGGGTTCATGCGCGTGACCACCCCAAACACGAGCAGCTGATTCATCATCAGCGGGAAGCCGTGGTAGGAGTCGTACACCATGGGCGTGAGCAGCGGAAAGACGGTGTTCTTGAAGTAGCCGTCGGCCTTCTTCTGCTCCACTTCCGTTAGCTCCGCAATGCTCAGGATATCGAAGCCGTTTTTGGCAAACAACGGCCGTAGCTCCTGGGTGTAGGTTTGCGTCTGGTCGTGCACGAAGCGGTGCGCGAAGTCCAGCAGCTTGCGCCGAAACGGCAGCTCGCGCAGGCCGGAGTAATCAACCCGCAGCTTGCCGTAGTCCAGGTAATTGTAGAGCGACCCGACGCGGATCATGAAGAACTCGTCGAGATTCGAGGCCGTGATGCTCAGGAAGCGCAGGCGGTCGAGCACCGAGCGGGCCGGGTCGCGGGCTTGGTCGAGCACGCGGTAGTTGAAGCGCAACCAGCTCAGGTCGCGGCTGATGTATTTACTCTTGCGGATGAGGTCCGACGACTTAAACAGTTTCATAAGGAAGCCAAAAGCTACCCGCGTATTCGAGCGGCGCCACGCGGGGTTGCGCAGAGTTACGAAATAATGGCCGTGGCTTCAATTTCTACCTGCAGGCGCGGGTCAATCAGCGCGCTGACCTCTACCATGGTCGTGACGGGCCGAATCGTGTGAAACACTTCGCCGTGGGCCCGGCCCACCGCTTCCCATTGCCGGATATCGGTCACGAAGATGCGCGTGCGCACCACCTGGTCCATGGTCGCGCCGGCTTCGCGCAGGGCATCGGCAATCTTTTCGAGGATGCGCCGGGTTTGGGTGTAGGCGTCCCCGCCGGGCACGGTGTCGCCGTCCTGGGCGGTGGTGCCGGCTACTTCCACCACGTTGCCCACACGCACGGCGCGGGAATAGCCCACGGGCCCCTCCCAGGGCGAGCCGGAGGATATGAGTTGTCGCATAGTATTCAGGTCAGTTCGGAACGTGCACTTGCCAGCCAAGCTCGTCATACGGGCTGATTTACTCGGCATGCCCAATAAAAAAGCCCGCACGCGGCGGGCTTTTTTATTGGTTGGCGCTTACACGTCCAGTTTGGCGTATTTGGCGTTTCGCTCGATGAAGTCGCGTCGGGGCGCTACTTCGTCGCCCATCAGCATGGAGAAGAGGTGGTCGGCCTCTGCGGCCGATTCCACCGTCACCTGCTTCAGGGAGCGGGTTTCGGGCTGCATGGTGGTCGTCCAGAGCTGCTCGGCGTTCATTTCGCCCAGCCCTTTGTAGCGCTGCACGTTCACCGACTCGGGCCGGCCCTTGGCCAGTTCCTCCACCGCGGCCTGCCGTTCCACTTCGGTCCAGCAGTAGCGCTCCTCCTTGCCCTTCTTTACCAGGTACAGCGGCGGCAGCGCGATGTACACGTAGCCCTTGTCAACTAGGTCGCGCATGTAGCGGAAGAAGAACGTCAGGATCAGCGTGCGAATGTGCGAGCCGTCCACGTCGGCGTCGGTCATGATGATGACCTTATGGTAGCGCAGCTTGGCCAGGTTCAGGGCTTTGTCGTCTTTCTCGATGCCCTTCTCCGGATCGGCCGGCACCCCAAAGCTCACGCCCAGGGCCGTAATCATGTTCCGGATTTCCTGGTTTTCGTAGATGTGGTGCTCCTGCGCCTTCTCCACGTTCAGGATCTTACCGCGTAGCGGCAGAATGGCCTGGAAGGCCCGGTTACGCCCCTGCTTAGCGGTGCCGCCGGCCGAGTCCCCTTCCACGAGGTACAGCTCGCAGATTTCCGGGTCCGACTCCGAGCAGTCGGCCAGCTTGCCGGGCAGCGAAGTCGAGCCGAGCACGGTCTTGCGCTGCACCATCTCGCGCGCCTTGCGGGCGGCTATGCGGGCACGGGCAGCCAGAATCACCTTCTCGACAATCATGGCTGCTTCCTTGGGGTTTTCCTCCAGGTACTGCGCCAGAATCTCGCCCACGGCCGTGTTCACGGCGCCATTTACCTCGCTGTTGCCCAGCTTGGTTTTGGTCTGCCCTTCAAACTGCGGCTCCTGCACCTTCACCGAAATAACGGCCGTGAGCCCCTCGCGGAAGTCCTCGCCCGAAATTTCCACCTTGGCCTTCTCCAGCTTGCCCGACTTGTCGGCGTAAGCCTTGAGCGTGCGCGTCAGGGCCGAGCGGAAGCCCGCTACGTGCGTGCCGCCCTCGTGGGTGTTGATGTTGTTGACGTAGGAAAAGATGTGCTCCTGGTACGAATCGTTGTACTGCAGGGCCACTTCCACCGGCACGTTGCCTTTCTCGCTCACCACGTGAATGGGCTCGGGCATCAGCGCGTGGCGTTCCTTGCCGTCGAGGTATTGCACGAACTCCGCCAGGCCGCCTTCGGAGAAGAACTGCTCGCCGCGGGCCACCCCGTTCTCGTCTAGTTCGCGCAGGTCGGTCAGGTTGATGCGGATGCCCTTGTTCAGGTACGACAGCTCACGCATGCGCGTGGCAATTGTTTCGTAGCGGTACACCGTGTCGGTGAAGATCGAGTCGTCGGGCCAGAATTCCACCTGGGTGCCGCGCTCCTCCGTATCACCGATCTGCTTCACGGGATACAGCGGGGCGCCGCGCTCGTACTCCTGCTGGTACACGTGACCGTTCTTGTACACCGTCACGCGCAGCAAGTTGCTGAGTGCATTCACGCAGCTCACACCCACGCCGTGCAGACCGCCGGATACTTTGTAGGAATCCTTATCAAACTTTCCCCCGGCGTGCAGCACGGTCATCACGACCTCCAACGCCGAGCGGCCTTCTTTTTGGTGGAAGTCAACCGGGATGCCGCGGCCGTTGTCGCGCACGCGGATGGAATTGTCTTCATTGATGGTGACATCAATCGTGTCGCAGTGCCCGGCTAGCGCCTCGTCAATGGAATTGTCCACGACTTCCCACACCAAGTGGTGCAGCCCCTTTACACCAATGTCGCCGATGTACATGGCCGGGCGCTTGCGCACGGCTTCCAGCCCCTCGAGTACCTGGATACTGTCCGCGGAGTACGCGGCGGGGGCTTTTTTCTCTTGAGTTTCGCTCATGTGCAGCGGTTAAAGTTCCGTTCTGTATAACACGCGAAGATACCGAAACATCCCTTTTTAACTAGGTTTTACGGGGCTTTCGTGGGCATTAAATACACCCAGTGGCAGTTCCCCTGCGGTGCCTTCGCAGCCGGTGTTAGCGAAGCCCATCAGCGCTTCTGTTGGCATTTTTTGCGTTGCTCGACCGACACCACTCTGGTACACTCTGGCTATAGAAAAAGCCCCCGCCCAGCTCGGCTGGGCGGGGGCTTTTAACGTGGGAGCAGGCTCTACTGGATAACCAGTTTTTCGATGGCCGTGCCCTGTTCGGTTTCGAGACGCAGCGTGTACACGCCGGCCTTGTGCTTGCTCAGGTCGAGCGACATGCCCTGACCGGCGCTGGCGGCGTTCAGGTTGGTGTGGTACACCACGCGGCCCAACGCATCAGTCACCGTCACCTCGCGCGATTTGCTGCTCGAGGCATTAACCTTCAGGTTGAATTGGCCGTCATTGCTCGGGTTCGGGAACACTTGCAGCACGCCTTTCATAGCAGCGCTGGTGCGGCTGGCCGTAACGGAGCCGGTCAGCTTGGTCACGCCACGCACGTTCACGGTCGGGGCGGCCTGCGTGGCCTGCGTAACAGCGCCAGTGTAGCCCACCGTTGGGCTCAACATGTCGATTTCGTACTGGTTGAAGCTGGTGGTACCCGGCAGCATGTTGGACCACGTCTGACCGCCGTCAAAAGAGATGGAGCTGCCGTTGTTAGACGAAGTGCCGCCTTCTGGCACCCCCACCGAAATGTAGGCGTTAGCTAAGCCTGGAATAGCATCCATACCGGCGCTGCGGAACGTACCCACGGTGGCGGTCAGCGCATTGGATTGGCCGCCGTTGGAAGTGCTGCACACCTCGTAGCCGCTCGAAATCAGACCATTCTGCTGGTCGGTAAACGCAATGTAGTTTACCGCATCAACCAGGTCAGTAGGATGCGAGGTCCAAGTAAGGCCCCGGTCGGTGGAGCGGTAGAGGCGTGCGCCAATGCCGCCACCAGGGTTTGTGTCCCCGTCGTCGCTCACCCCGCCATGCCAAATGGTATTACCCAGAACGAAGAATGAGCCGGCCAGTCCATACTCCAACAGGTTCTGTACCTGCGGAGCCGAATTGCTAAGCGTCCAAGTCGTGCCGCCATTGTTGGTAGTATATACCTCCAGACGCGAACCGACGGTATGCGGGTTTGCATCACCGAAAGCTACACCGTTGTTGGCATCCCAGAAATGTACTCCGTTCGGGAAAGAAGCAGGACCTTTGAAAAAAGTAGAGCTGCCTTGGGGTACCCAAGTAACACCGCCATCAGTGGTCTTGTAGATGCCCTGCTGGGGAATGGCCGTGCTGACCGTAGCAAAAGCCGCCAACCAAGCCGTGTTACCATCAATAGCGGTGATGTTGGCGACGTTTAGGTCAGCCGGAATGTTAATAGTACCTCCCGTCCAGGTTGCGCCCCCATCAGTAGTACGGGCATAGGTGCGTGCGGGAGGAGCTGTGGTGGCGGTTGGAGCAGGAATTTCGCGGTACAACACCCACACCGTATTAGCGTTGACAGCCACTATTTTCTCAGTGATGTAGCCTAGGGGCACAGCGGAGCCAACCGAAAGTTGGGTCCATGGCCCCTGCGCATAGGCGGATGCGCCAAACAGCAAAGCGCATGCTAAAGAGAGTAAGGTTTTCTTCATGATCAAGATGTTGAGTGGAAGGTAAGCTTGGGTGTCTGTACTCAGTGGGTGAGGTTCCGCAAGGTAGTGAGTTTGATGAAAAAACCGCGCACGAGTTTCATTCGCGCCATTTGACATCCGATGCGCAGCCTTACGCAGATGTGGTTTGAGCTGCTGCGGTAGTGCAGTTAGAGAAGACACCAAGGCACGGTACGGGCGGTAAAAATCGGTGCACATGAGTTGAAACCAGTGGCACGCCAGCGCGGAAAACCGTCGTCGGTGCATTCTTTCGGGCCTACGAAGCTCTGCAGTCCGTCCACATCCCCGATGCGCACGGCCTGCGCCGGCGCCTCGGCCGCCTACTGCGCGGCCCGCTGCCCGCAAGAGCACACCCAGCGAAGGATCACCACGTTGGACATCACCATTACCCAACCGATGGCGCGAAGGCTCACACCTTCCAGTTATAACTTTAGTGCCAACTGACGCTTTTCGTCTGAGTAATGCAAGGCGGAGCGCGTGAACTGCAGAATCGTGGCCTGCTGCGCGTAGGGGCAATTATCCAACGGCAACTGCGTGTACTGTCAAAAAGCCACGGTTATGTCTTCTTCTACCGCGCACAGCACCGTCAAGGCTGACGTGGGATCCATCGCCGCGTCCTGCATACTGCTGCGCTTACGCCACTCGAGCACCTTTTTGGGGTTGATGCCGTGGCGCTAGGCATTGTAGGCTCTCCGAACTACGCACAATGGCGGCCAGCGCGGCCGCCGTTGTGCAGGCGCTGCCATGGACTACTTGGCCCCTAGTGCGGTGCGAAAGGAGACGTCAAAAGATACACCCCCACACTCCGTAACAATACACCTACTTGATATACCAACTAACACCGGTCCCATCATGGAGGTAAGTTTGAGGCCTTGGCCACATACTCAACGTATACAAAGACTTCTCCCGTTGCCGCCCGGGTAGGGCCGCCGGTACGGGGGGGGGCAAACAGGCGCGCCCCGCGGTCCAGGGCAGGACCGCGGGGCG
>NZ_BAAGRA010000031.1:0-67415 GCF_054783195.1 Hymenobacter coalescens
CTAACACCAAAAAGAGCGCCGACCTATCGGCCGGCGCTCTTCTCAGTTTTGGGTAAGGACAAGTGCACGTTGTGCGGCGGGCTTTTTTTGTGTACCCCGGTCACTGACGCATGCCAGGCCTGACAAGGCAAGCCCGTTCTATCGTTCAACAATCCACCGACAGAGCCCGTACCTGGAAACGCTCGTAGCCACCTGTGCTCAGTGCTCAGACATAATCTGGGAACAAACCCACGCCTCTTTCAACCGCGTACATACCAGCTGGCGTTTGGGCCGCCCAATGACTACCTGCTGGCTTGGTGGAATAGCAACGACTTTTTGTATTCTTCCTGAAACATGAAATCTATATATAGGCTGGTGGGTTTGGATAGACGTTTGCCGGCTGGCCGGGCTGTGCCCGGGGCAGATTCAGGCATTCAGGCCGTTGCACCTTCGCTCGGCAGCTGTTTATCTTTACTGGCACCGGCTTTGCCTAAGGCCAGCCAAAGCTGTTTCGTTTAAGTCCCGTTCACCCCTATGTTTCGTCGCCGCTGGCTTCTGCTTTCCCTTCCCGCGCTGTTGAGCGCCAGCCTGATGGCCTTCGCTCCCAACGAGGTACCCCGCACCGTGCGCAACGACAGTTTCGGCCGGGGCGAAGTCATGCAGTACAAGGTGCACTACGGCCTGATCACGGCGGCCGAAGCCACTATTGAGCTGTCCGACGACATTCACCGGGTCAATGACCGCCCCTGCTACCGGGCCACCGTGACCGGCCGCACCAACGGTTCCTTCGACTTATTCCTGAAAGTGCGCGACACGTGGCGTTCCTACATCGACACGACGAGCATCCTGCCGCAGCGCTTCTTCCGCAACATCGAGGAAAACAATTACCGCAAGCGCGAAACCGTCGACTTTGACCACTACAAAAACATGGTGGCGGTGGAGTCGCACAAGCGAGACAAAAACAAGGTTAAGCACGGCTCCTTCAAGGTGCCTCATAACGTGCAGGACCTGGTGAGCGGCTTCTATTTTCTGCGCACGCTCGACTATTCCAATCGCAAGCCGGGAGAGCAGATCAAGGTGCAGGGCTTCTTCGACGAAGAAGTCTTCGATATGACGGTGAAGTACATGGGCCGCCAGAACGTGGAAACCAAAGCGGGCATCATCCGTGCCATCCGGTTGGTACCCAAGATGCCCAAAAACAAGCTCTTCCGCGGCGAGGACGCCATTTCCGTCTACCTCTCCGATGACCGAAATAAGATTCCGGTGCTCTTCGAGGCGGAAATGTTCGTGGGCTCGGTAAAAATAGACATGTATAAGTGCAGCGGCTTGAAAAACAAGCTGGCCGTGGTAGCCCGGAACTAACAGCCCCAGCCGCTCGCGCGGTGCAGGCCACAGCCGCAGGAAAGCATCGCATTCCGGCTCTTACCCAAGGACCGCCAAGTCCGCAGCCCCGCCCGCAACCAGCTACTGTGGCTGCGGGCGGGGCTATTTGCTACCGATAGGAACGATGGTCGGGCTTCGGCATGGCAGCCGCCCTCGTTCGGGGTGGTTCACAATAAGGTAATACGCTTGCTCAGTGAAAGGGCGGTATTTTTGTGGCGCAACGCGTGCCTTTGCTCACCTTAAGCCGTTCCCGCCGTGCAACACTCAGCCGCTGCCGCCCCAGGCCCCTACAAGATTCTCGTGGTCGATGACGACCCGGACATCGTGGAGCTGCTCGAATACAACCTGCGCAAGGAAGGCTACGAAGTGGCTACGGCCGCCGACGGCCGCAAGGCGTTGGAAGTAGCCCCGCAGTTCGGGCCCGACATCATCCTGCTCGACGTGATGATGCCCCACCTCGACGGCATTGCCGCCTGCCGCGAACTGCGCGCCCTTCCCCGCTTCAAGGACACCTACATCCTGTTTCTGACGGCCCGCTCCGAGGAATTTTCGGAAGTCGCGGCCTTCGACGCCGGCGCCGACGACTACCTGAGCAAGCCCATCAAGCCGCGCGCGCTGATGAGCCGCCTCGCCGCCGTGGTGCGCCGCGACCTAGAGCCCACCACCCCGCAGTCCGACGTTATCGACATCAACGGACTGCGCATCGACCGCACGGGCTTTGCCGTGTACCAGGAGGGGCGCAAGATTACCCTGCCCAAAAAGGAATTTGAGCTGCTGGCCTTTCTGGCCGCCTCGCCCCACAAGGTGTTCGGCCGCGACGAGTTGCTGCAGAATATCTGGGGCAACGACGTGTTTGTGCTAGCGCGCACCGTGGACGTGCACGTGCGCAAGGTGCGCGAGAAAGTGGGCGAGCATCACATCCAGACCATCAAAGGGGTGGGCTACAAGTTCAACGCGGATAACTGATTAATGGCTAAATGGTCAAATTGTTAAATGGCTGTTCGTTCAGAAACCCAGAACAATCAGCCATTTAACAATTTGACCATTTAGCCATTTAACAACGACTTTTGCGGTGAAGACCCACTTTTCCGTCGCTGAGCTATGGGGCGCCTTACTCGGCCGCGTGGTGCGCAAGCCCGCGGCCCGCACGGCGTTTTCAGCCCAGGAGTCGCCCATCCCGTTCGTATTTCGCTTGCACCTCTCCTCCCGGGCCATCGCCGTCATTATAGCCCTGCTCGTCGCGGGGGTGCTTACTTTTTTTGCCGCGCTGGTGCCCGACCTGCCCTTTCAGCAGGCGATGCTGGCCGGTGGCTTCACGGTGGCGGCCTGCTTTCTGCTGGTGTACCTCTCGTTTGAGGCGTTGATGTTCCGCGAAATCAACAACATCTACTCCGGGCTGGAGCACGTCAAGCGCAAGGAGTTCAAAAAGCTCTCGAACAAGTTTCTGTTTCGGCCCGAGCCGCTCAAGCGCATGCGCGACGAGATTCTGAACATGGCCGTGCGCCGGCAGAAGGAAATAGATGAGCTGCGGCGCCTGCAGCAGCTGCGCTCCGACTTTCTGGCCGACGTGTCGCACGAGCTGAAAACGCCCATTTTCGCCGCCCAGGGCTTCGTGTACACCGTGCTCGACGCCGGCGAGGACGAGGCGTTCATCCGCGAGAAATTTCTGCTCAAGGCCGCCAGCGCCCTCGACGCCCTCGATGCGCTGGTGCAAGATTTGGTGACCATCTCCCAACTCGAAAAGGGCGTGGTGCGCATGCGCAAGCAGGCCTTCAACCTGGCCCTGTTAGTCCGGGAAATCTTCGACCAGCTGGAGCAGAAGGCCGGCAAACGCGGCATGACCTTGCACTTGCACCCGGTAAACCTGCCCGTGGAGGGCATGCCCGTGCTGGCCGACCGCAACCGCATCCGACAGGTGCTCATCAACCTGATCGACAACGCCATCAAGTACGGCCGCGAGCAGGGCCACATCACCGTCACGCTGCAGGAAGCGGGCAAGGCTATCCGCATCAGCGTGCACGACGACGGCGAAGGCATTGCCGAGGAGCACCAGCGGCGCATTTTTGAGCGCTTCTACCGCATCGACAAAAGCCGCTCGCGCGACTCGGGCGGCTCGGGTCTCGGCCTGGCCATCAGCAAGCACATCGTGGAGGCGCATAAGTCCACCATCCGCGTCCGCAGCGCCCAGGGGCAGGGCACCACGTTGGAATTCAAACTGCCCCGGGCGCGGCAGGTGCCGCAGCAGGAGCACAAGCCATAAAAAACGGCCGCCGGAAATTCCGGTGGCCGTTTTTCTATGTAGCGTGTTGGATTTAGCTGGATTTGCGGCCGGAGCCGCCGGGCTTTTTGCCGCCGCCGTCCTGCTTGTTGACGGTGGCCCAGGCGCGGCGCTCGGCTTCGTCTTCCGAGAGGCCCCGCTTTTCGTAGCTGTCTTCGATGTGTTCAGCCTGGCGCTTTTGCTTGTCCGTGTATTTGGACTTGTCTCCTTGTGGCATGGCGTTGGATGATTGGTTGTGAAAGGAGTGCGGCTGAATGGGTGTACGAAACCGCTTGCCATGGGTTCCACGGTCCCGGACGCAGGTAGCGGCCGGCGTGGTATCTTCGCTCCTCCAATCTTCGCTTTATGCGCCACGTAGCCGATATTCCCCACCCCGAGATGAAACTCACGCTGCTGGCGTGGAACGGCAAGTACCTGCTCAAGTGCGAGCAAGGCTCCCTGGAGCAAACCTACAAGGTGAGCGAGCTGGACTTGCTCGGCGGCGACCAGGATTTGCCGCAGGTGCTGGATGCCACGTTTGCGGCGGCCGTGCTGCGCCGCTTTGCCGAAATGCGCGCCGACTTTGGGGCCGCGCTTGAACGCCATGATTTGGTGTAGCTTGGCTTTTCTCCCGATCTAATTTCTCCTTTCCTAGCCATGACCACTCTGTTTTCCCGCGGCCTGTTTGGCCTGATGGTCCTGCTGAGCCTTGCCACCACGGGCGCCGTGGCGCAGGTATACGACGTGCGCACCAGCACTGTGAACGTGGACAAGCGCGAGCGGCCCGCCTTGAAGGTGCAGGTGGAGGGCAGCGCCAAAGACGCCCGCGACTTCTGGCAGCAGTTCCTGAAGAACAGCTACAACATCAAGATTAAATCGGGCGGGGTGCTCGGCCTCGGCGGCAACAAGGATGTGCTGTTGGCCAAGCAGACGCCCGTGTCGAGCGTGTCGGGCAAGCTGCTCGACCTCTACACCAACGTGGTGGCGCCCACCGACAGCACCGCCGAATTGCAGGTGTTTGCGGCTTTCGACAACGGCACCACTTGGATCGACCCCGATAAGACAACCTCCGAGTTTGCCGCCCTGCGCACCATCGTGCAGAACTTCGCCAAGGAATACCGGCCCTACCATTACAAGCAGGAAGTAGACGCGGCCCTGCGGCAGCTGGCCGATGCCGAAAAGGAAAAGGCCCGCCTCGACAAGGAAATCAAAAGCCTCGCGGCCGATACCGTGAGCAACCTGGCCAAGATTCAGCAGCTGCGCGACCAGAATGTGCAGCACGCGGCCAAAATCAAGGAAGACCAGCAGAAGCTGGTGCAAAACGCCACCGAAACCGAGCGCCGCAAGATTCTGGTGCAGCGCCGCCGCGACCGGCTTTCCGCCCTCGACCGTAAGTAGCCTGAACCGCCGGCCACCGATCCGCCATGGACAAGAACGATTCGTCTCCCCTCGACACGCTGCGTCAGCTTAAGGAATGGCTCGACGCGGGCACCATTACGCAGCAGGAGTTCAACACGCTTAAGCAGAAGCTGCTGTTTCCGGACGCGCCCGCCCCTGCCCCGCCCGCCGCGCCTCTAGCGCCTCCCACGAACCCGGTCACGCCTACGCTGGCATCGGGTCTGATCGAGCCGCTGAGCCCGCACGAGCCGCCCTCCGCCGAGCCCCACGTCATTCCGCCGCCCGTCGACGACCCGTTTCTGCCGCCCGTGGTGACGGGCCCGGCCATGGAACCCGGCTCCTTCGACGCGCCTCGCCCTGCCGAGGGGCCCGTCAATGTGCAGGACTACTACCAGGACGGCCCCGAGGAAGAGCCGCGCAAGTCGCCGCTGAGCACCGTTCTCATCATCGGCGGCGTGCTGGCGTTGCTGGCCATCATTGCCTACTTGGTGCTGGGCAACCGCAACTCGGAGCGCCTCACCAGCAACTCCATCACGGCGGCCGATACCACGGCCGTGCAGATTGAGGAAGGCCCGCAGGCCGAGCAGTTGGACCTGCCGCCCGTCGCGGCTCCCGAAACAGTACGGGTCCAACCCACCATTCCAGTTGCTGCCGCTGTCCCCGATTCTGCCGCCGGGGCTACCACTGCCGGAACGGTTGCCGATGCCGCCGCGGCGGAGGCGGCCACCCGCAACCGCGTGCAGCGCGTGCTCACGGCTCTGTACAGCGACCTACTGGCCGCACCGTTCAATGCCGCCCAGCATTTCGCGCCCCAAGTAGAGCGATTTTACTCGCTGCAGAACACCACACCCGCCGCTATCGAGGATGAGCTGAACCGCACCCACTTCCCGGAATTCCTCGAAAGCAAAATCAGCTTTGATCCGAGCACCCTGCAAATCAGTGCGCCTGCGGAAGACGGCTCCGTAACGGTAACCTACCAGGAACGCGGCCGTTCCCTGCGCAAGTCGCTGAACCAGTATCAGCAGACCTTGGCGCAGGTGCGGGCCCGCTTGGACCGAACCGGCAAACTGACCTACTTCCGCCAGGAGCGCCTGCTCGAAAACAACATGACCGACGCCAAGCCTGCCGCTGCTCCTGCCACGACTCCGGCCCCAGAGACGCCCCAAACGCAGAACTAAAGCGGCTTGCGCTTGCCAGCTGCGAACAATAACATATTCACTAAAAAAGCCCACTGGCATTACGCCAATGGGCTTTTTTAGTGCTTGTAACCCGAGGTTAGTTCAATACGGCGGTCTGGCTTTTCAGCACCTGACGCGCCATGGCGAGGTTGGTATCAGCCGATTTGACGGCCAGGTAGATGAATTTGCCACCGTCGGCGGACAGCTTCAACAGGTGCAGCTGGTCGGTCAGCGTCAGCAGGATGTCCTGCACGGTCTGGTCGAGTTTCAGGGCCTGAATGGCTTTCAGCTTCTGCTTGATTACTTCCGTGTTGTAGGCGGCAGCGGTTTCAGCGTCGAACGAAGCCATGTTCGAATGGTGGGCCAGCGGCATGCCGGTTTCCGTTTCAACTACGGCAACTGCAACGAGGGAAGGCAGTTCCTTGAGGATGTTCTGAACGCACTGGGCGGGGGTAATGGTGGCCATGACAGAGGAAAAAGAAAGGTGGAATTTGAAATGCGTAAGTGGAAAACGAACGGCTAGTTACTGCTACTGCAGCGGCGCATCACGTCCCGAACGAGGGCCATGTTGGTATCTGCCAGCCGCACCGCGACGTAGCACAGGCGCTGTCCGTCATCCGTGGTGCGCAGGCAATGCAGTTGCTCGTCCAGCACTACTATTAGGTCGTTGAGTTGCTGCCCAGACAGCCACGGAGCTGTTAAAGCCTTCTGGGTTTGGCGCACCAGTTCGGCGTTGCGGTTGCTGATCTTGTAAGGATCAAAGCTGACCACGGACGTGTAGGCGGCCATGGTCTTGCTGGATTTGACGTCCACAACGGCCGCCGCCACCAGCTCGGGCAATTCCTTTAGCAGGTTTTTGATGACGGTTTCTGCCTTGTAACGATCCAAGCCGAATGCATCCCCCGTAATTTTCTTCACAACCGGTTTGTGCAGAAATGGAAGTCTCATGTAGTCTTCGGAAGGGCAGAAAGTTGAAAGAAGGGCTTGTCTATGCCTGATAAAGGTCCCCCTGCGCTTGGCAGAGGGACCTTTGCAAGGGAGGGAATGCAGCTGTATTGCTTCTTGCCAAAACCAACGCTGCGGTGTCCTCCAAAGGGCTAGTTTAAAAGAACAGCCAGCGCTTCTTGGCAGCGGAGCGTTCTGTGGCGCGCGGCAACAACGTTACGTTTTCGGTCGCGCCGGCTCTCACCCGCAATTCCTCCTCGGCGTAGCCGCCGTAAGCGTACTGCAGCGTGGCGTGCTGGTTGGCGGGTACCCGCAGCACATAATTGCCGGCGGCATCCGTGGTGACACCTGTGCGGGTGCCCTTTTGTAGTACCGTCGCGCCAATCAGCGGGCGGCCGTTCTCATCGAGAATGCGGCCGCGTACCGACACCATGCGCACGGCAGCGCTGGCGGAGGCAGGAGCAGCCATGTCCGCCGTTTCGGCTACCAGGGGCAAGCGTTCCGCCACCGTCTCTTCAGTGGGCAAGTTGGTGCCCGCAAACACGGCACCGCCAATCAAAGCTCCGCCTACTACCATGGCGGTAGCGCGGCGGCGGAAGCGCTGCGGCTCCGTGCGGATCAAATCGAACTGACGCTGTACCCAACCCACCGGTTTAACTTGGTGGCCCGCGTTTTTCATTTCGTAAAAACGGCGCAGCGTATCGTCGCTCAACGCGGGATTAGCTTTCAGATAGGCATCAACCAGATCTGTGTTTTTGCTGGATAGATCCCCCCGAAGGTAGGCATCCCGATAGGCTGGCAACAACTCACCCGTGGCGGGGTGAAAAGGAGTAGCACTTAGTTTCATTTTGGGAGTTTTTAAGGGTGCTGCAAAGGCAAGAAGCCAGGATGAAGTAAGGGGCGTGTACTGCAAAATTGGCTTTTAGGATGCCTTGCAGCCTCAAATAAGCCCCCTTTTTCGGTAAACACTCAATTGCGCCGGTTAAGACTGTAATGAGTTGGGTTAAATATTTATCCCATTATGGGATTTCCAAATCTAATACAATATCAATATCATTCAAATTAAATCGGAATTAAATATATACGGCAAGTAGTCAAAAAAACATTGTCGATATAATTATATTAATAAAATGGATTTTGTCCTATTATGCCGCAATTCGTTCATTAGAACTTTATGATTATGAAAAAAAGCCCGCCGGCAACTGCCGACGGGCTCTTTCACTTTTGGTCGTTACGGGAACTTATGCGCCGATGGTTACACGCTTGAAGTCCGACACCGTCATGCCTTTCGACGTTTTGTCGAGCAGTTGGGCGATGGTTACCGAACCGTCCTTTACGAACTCCTGGTTCAGCAGCGTGTTTTCCTTGTAGAACTTGTTCAGCTTACCTTGAGCAATCTTCTCCAGCATAGCCTCCGGCTTGCCCTCGGCGCGAGCTTGCTCTTTGCCGATTTCGATTTCACGCTCTACGGTAGCCGAATCCACCCCGTCTTTGTCAACGGCTACGGGACGCATGGCTACGATCTGCATGGCTACGTCGCGGCCAACACCGGCTACGTCGGCGCTGCCTACGTTCTTCAGGCCTACCAGTACGCCCTTCTTGTTGTCGGAGTGGATGTACGAGGCCACTTTCTCAGCGGTCAGGGTCTCGTAAGCTACCACGTCGATTTTCTCGCCGATTTTGCCCATCAGGTCGGTGATGTGCTCCTGCAGCGAGCGGCCGTCAGCCTGTGCGGCAGCCAGCAGTTCTTCTTTGCTGGCAGCGTTGCTCTTCACAGCCGCGTCGATGGCCAGCTGGGCCAGGGCTTTAAAGTCAGCCACCTTAGCCACCGGCTCGGTTTCGCAGGCCAGCGCAACCAGCTTGCCGTTCGTGCCGTCTTCGCTTACGCTAGCCAGCACCAGGCCTTCCGACGTGGTGTTGTCCGAACGCTTGTCGGCGATTTTCTGGCCCTGCTTGCGCAGGATGTCTTTAGCCTGCTCGAAGTCACCATTGGCTTCGGTCAGCGCTTTTTTGCAGTCCATCATGCCGGCGCCGGTCATGGCGCGCAGCTTGTTCACGTCTTGGGCGGTAATAGCCATTCCTGTGAAATTAGGGAGAGTTGATGAAGGGATGTTTCTGGTAATCAGCTGCTCACTCTTAGGTTGCCGGGCCGCGAAGCTATCCGCACGGGTGCCGCGACCAGCAGTTGAGAGGGGTCAACTAAAGAAGAAGGGAACACCGGAGCGCTAGTGCTTCGAATGTTCCCTTCTCTCAAATCAGGTCAATTGAAGCCTATTCGTCGGCGTTCTGCTTTTCCTGGATGGCTTCTTCGTCAGCCTGCTTGCGGTCGGCGTCCTCTTTGTCCACCTTGCGCTCCGACAGGCCTTCTTCGATGGCCTTGCCGATGGCGCCGATGATCAGCGATACCGACTTCGAGGCGTCGTCGTTAGCCGGAATCGGGAAGTCGACCAGCTCGGGGTTGGAGTTGGTGTCGACGATGGCGAAAACCGGGATACCCAGCTTCTGCGCCTCTTTCACGGCGATGTGCTCGCGCTTCACGTCCACGATGAACAGAGCAGCGGGCAGGCGGCTCAGGTCGGCGATGCCGCCCAGTACGCGCTCCAGCTTCTCCCGCTCACGCGACAGCATCAGACGCTCGCGCTTAGCAATGGCAGCGTAAGCGGTGTTTTCTTTTACCATCTTGTCGATGGTGCTCATCTTCTTCAGCGACTTGCGAACGGTCGCGAAGTTGGTGAGCATGCCACCCAGCCAACGGTCGGTCACGTAGGGCATTTTCAGGCGCTTCGCTTCGTCCGAAACGATTTCCTGAGCCTGCTTCTTCGTGGCTACGAACATGATCTTACGGCCCGACTTGGCGATGTTGCGGATGGCGGCCGAAGCCTGGTCCAGCGAAGCCAGCGTCTTGTTCAGGTCGATGATATGGATGCCGTTCTTCTCCATGAAGATGTACGGCGCCATTTTCGGGTCCCACTTACGGGTGAGGTGACCAAAGTGGGCACCAGCATCCAGCAGGTCTTTATAGGTGATGGACTGAGCCATAATGTGAATTCCTCTGGAAGATTAGCGTTTCGAGAACTGGAACGAACGACGAGCCTTGCGGCGGCCCGGCTTCTTGCGCTCCACCATGCGGGGGTCGCGGGTCAGGAATCCTTCTTTCTTGAGGGCCGGACGAACCTCGGCGTTTTCTTCAACCAGGGCCTTCGAAATGGCCAGGCGAATGGCTTCGGCCTGGGCGCTGATGCCTCCGCCGCGCACGTTTACGCGCACGTCGTACTTACCCACGGCATCAAGCGTGGTGAAGGGCTGGTTGACGATGGTTTCCAGGAGCTCGTTGCTGAAGTACGACTTCATGTCCCGGTCGTTGATAGTGATATTCCCTTGCCCGGCTTGCAGGTAAATGCGAGCCACCGAGGTTTTTCTTCTACCAGAGGTGTTGGTGATTTCCATGAGTTGACGAATCAATGAACCGCGGGCCCGGCGGGGCCAGCAGCGTTTTTTACAGGTTGGTCAGCGAAACCGCGGTGGGCTGCTGGGCTTCGTGCGGGTGCTCGGCACCGGCGTACACGAACAGGTTGCGGAACTGGGCCGCGCCGAGGCGGTTGCCCTGCAGCATGCCTTTCACGGCGTGCTCGATAACCGAGGCCGAGTTCTTGGCCTTCTTGTCGCGCAGGTTGATGCTACGCTGACCGCCCGGGTAGCCCGTGTGGCGCAGGTAGATCTTGTCCGTCAGTTTCTTGCCGGTCACGCGCAGTTTGTCGGCGTTGATGACGATGACGTAGTCGCCGCAATCGGAGTTGGGCGTGAACGAGGGCTTGTGCTTGCCGCGCAGAATGTTGGCAATCTGGCTAGCCACTCGCCCGAGCGTATTTTCGCTGGCGTCAACAACAACCCAGGCCTTCTCGGCCGAGGTCTTGTTCACCGAGCGCGTCTTGAAGCTCAGATGATCCATGGATCAGTGTCTTGTGGGTTGGGTAAGTATTTACGAATCAGCCCGGAACCCCAAGAAAGAAGGAAGGGTCCGGGAAAAACGGACACAAAATTAGCGCTTTTCGCTTGATATGCAAAGCGGTAGCTGAATAAATACCAATTAGGACCGGCGCAGGGCTGGCACCTATCTTCGGCGCCCCAACGCTACCCTGGATGAATTTCTTCGATTCCTTCGCTATTCCGCGCCTTTCCGCCCCGGCTCCGCTCGATACTACAGCCCGCCGGTTGGCGCTGGCCCTGACGCTGGCTGGGCTTCTGCTATCGGTGCTGACGGCCTTGCTCACGGCCAATACTTACGACCTGGGCGACAGCATCAACCACTACCTGTTCAGCCACTACGCGTTCGAGCACCCGGACAACTTTTTTGATTCCTGGGCCAAGCCGTTGTTTGTGCTGCTGACGGCCGGACCAAGTCAGGCCGGCTTTATAGGCATCAAGCTTTTCAACTGTGCGGTGGCCGCGCTGGCCGCCTGGCAGGCCTTTCGCCTGGCCGCGGGCCTGCAGCTGCGCTGGCCCTGGCTGGCGGTGCTTTTTACGTACTGCGCCCCCGACTACTTCCGCATTCAGTTTTCGGGCCTGACGGAACCACTTTTCAGCCTGCTGCTGGTCAGCGGGGCGGCGCTGACGGTGCGCGGCCGCGCCACCACGGCCGCCGTGCTGCTGTCGTTTCTGCCCTTCGTGCGCTCCGAGGGCTTTCTCATCCTTGCTGTGTGGGCGGTGTACCTGGCGCTGACGCGGCAGTGGCGGGTGCTGCCTTGGCTGGCTTTGGGCTACATCGTTTATAGCCTGGCGGGCGCCGTGGTGTACCACGACCTGGGCTGGGTATTTCACCGCAACGCCTACGAAACCATTTCGCACTACGGCTCGGGCCAGTGGGGCCACTTCGTGCAGCAGCTGCCGGGCATCCTGGGCTGGGTGCTGCTGGGACTATTCTGGCTGGGCATGCTGGCGGGCGGGCTCAACTGGCTCACGGCCGCCGACGCCGCGCGGCCGGCCGGCCTGCGCTGGGCCGAGTGCCTGCTCGTGTACGGCAGCGTGGTGGTGTACCTGGGCGCGCACACCGTGTTCTGGGCACTGGGGCTTTTTGCTTCCTTCGGCATGACGCGCGTCATGGACGCGGTGGTGCCGCTGATGGCGGTTATTGCCCTGCAGGGCCTGTGGCTGCTGGTACACCGGGTTCCCGAGCACCGACAGGCCACGGTGGCGTACGTTCTCGGCCTGCTCGTGCTGGTGTTTCCGCTGACCGGGGCCCGCACCGGCTTCCGCTGGCGCACCGATTTCAACCGGCCGGCCGAGCAGCAGCTGATCGAGCAGGTAGCCGCGCAAGTAAAAGCCCGCACCGCCGGGGCGGCACGGCGCATGCTCTGGGACCATCCCTATTGGGCCGTAGCCCTAGGTGCCGATCCGTTCGCCGCCAACAGGCAGACAATGCTGGCCTGGCGGCAGGCCAAGCCCCTGACCCCGGGCACCCTGCTGCTGTGGGACAACTGGTTTTCGACCGTGGAAGCGCGGGTAAGCTACGCGCAGTTGCGCCAAGACGCGCGCCTGCAACTTATCACGGAGGATTCGGTGCTGCGCGACGGCCGCAAACCCGATAAAGGCTACGTGCGGCTGGCCGTGTTTGAACGCCGGTAGAACCGCGCGGAGTTAGCGGTACTGGCGGAGCGTGTCCACGAGTACGCGGAAGTCCTTCGGGTATTCGGCCTCCACGCTGATGGGCTCCCCGTCGAGGCCGGCGAAGGTGAGCTGGCGGGCGTGCAGGGCAAAGCGCTTGATGAAGGGCTGCTCCTCGTCGCCTTCCTTCATGTTGAATTTGCGCTTGAGCGAGGAAAGGTAAAAGTCGTCGCCGCCGTACATGGTGTCGCCCACGATGGGAGCCTGCAGGTACATCAGGTGCAAACGAATCTGGTGCATGCGGCCGGTGATGGGCATGCATTCGAAGAGCGTATGGCGGGCGAAGGTTTCCAGGGTGCGCACCAGCGTCTCGGCGTGCTTGCCGTTGAAAGCCAGGCGCGCCTTGCCCTTGGTAGTCGTTTCGATGCTGCGCTCCACGCGCAGGCCGTCGAACTCGTGCACGCCCCAGCTGACGGCGTGGTACACCTTCCGGACCTTGCGGTCCTCGAACTGCATGGCCAGGTTGCGGTAGGCTTCCGGGTGCTTGGCCAGGGCCAGTGCCCCGCTGGTTTCCTTGTCGAGGCGGTGGCCGGGCTGAATGTCGTCGTAGTGCTGCCGGGCGAGGCGCAGGATGTTGGGCGCGCCTCCCACGCGCTCATCGAGCGTGGCCAGGAAGGGCGGCTTGTTGATAACGAGGTAGTCCTCGTTTTCGAAAATGATGAGGTCTTGGAACGCGGGCAGCTTCATAATAGGCCGGCGAAGGTACGGCTTCGGTGGCAATCAGCGGGTTGAAGGCAATGAATCGGCAACACCGAGCGGGCAGTAAAAAGTCCCCGGTGAATGCCGGGAACCTAGCCAGCGGCGCTGGCAAGCAGCCTAGCTGACCGTCTGCAGAATCATCCACAGGGAAGCTGCGGAAATGGTTACCCACAGCACCACGCCCTGCAAGAATGGCCGCGGCCCGACGGCTTTCAGCACCCGGGTGGAAAGTCCCGCCCCGATGAGAAACAACGTCACGGTCATCCCGATTTTAGCCAGCCTCACCATCCAGGGGCCCGCCGGCTCCAGGTCCGGCACGTACGTAACCAGCAGCATCGCGCCAACAAAGCCGAGGATAAAGTACGGTAGCTTGACCTTCGCGCCGGGCGTTTTGAAGAGGACCGCAGTGAGCAGCGCCACCGGGATAATCCAAAGCGCCCGGGCCAGCTTTACGGTGGTAGCTACCTGCAGGGCCTGGTCGCCGTAGTGGCTGGCAGCGCCCACTACCGAGCTGGTATCGTGAATCGCAATGGCTGCCCACAGCCCAAACTGGTTTTGCGACATACTCAGCGCTTCGCCGATCAGCGGAAAGAGGAACAGCGCCACGGCATTGAGCACGAACACGGTGCCCAGCGCCACCGACATTTCCTCGTCGGAAGCCTTCACCACGGGGCCCACGGCCGCAATGGCCGAACCGCCGCAGATAGCCGTGCCGCTGGCAATGAGGTGCGAGGTGTTGCGGGCAATGCCCAACCAGCGCCCCACGAAATAGCCCAGTGTAAGCGTGCCCAGAATGGAGGCAACGGTGAACAACAGGCCCTCCCGGCCGGCCTGCAGGGCTGTCTGGGCGTTCATGCCGAAGCCCAGCCCCACCACCGACCACTGCAGCAGCTTGCCGGTGTACTGCTTGCTCTGCGCCGGAAACGGGTTGCCGATCAGCAGGGCCACCACCAGCCCCAAGGCCAGGGCCAGCGGCGGTGAGCCCCAAGGAGTGAGGCAAATCAGCAGGGCTAGCCCAAAAGCCAGCATCTGCAGCGTAACCTGGCTGCGCCCGATGGCAAAGCCGCGGTGCCAAAACGACGCGGTGGTTCTACAGTCTTCTTCGGCCGGCGCAGCAGGATAAGTGGAGGTGAGTTTCACGGATGGGTGGGAATCAGGGAGAACGGTCCACAAAAATACGTCTTCGCCTACCCTACCGGTTATCAATAATATTTATTCGTAATTACTTCTGGTTATGGGGCACGACCTTGAACTGCTGGTGAGCGTGGCTCAGAAAATGTTCAGCGGCCCGGATCAGCGGCTGGCCCTGCAGCCACACGGCCTCAAAGTGCCGCTGCAGCCGCAGGCCTTCGATGGGTACCACCTCCAGGTGCCCACCGGCCAGTTCCTTGGCTACGCCCTGCACCGATACAAACCCGATGCACTCCGGCGCGGCTTCCAGGTACGACTTGATGCCCTCGGTATTGTCGAGATAAATGGCCACTTGGCACTGGGCCAGCTTCACGCCGTGGGCGCGCAGGCCAAACTCGAGCACTTCCAACGTGCCGGAGCCCCGCTCCCGCAGCACCAGCGGGTGGCGCAGCACTTCGGCCAGCGGCTGCGGAAGCGGAGGTGCCCCACCCGGCACCGCCCGGCGCACGGCCACCAGCTCATCGTCGAGCAGAAATTCGTAGTGCAGGTCGCGGTTTTTGACTTGGCCCTCTACTAGGCCCAGGTCGATCTGACTAGTAAGCAACGCGTCGGCTACCTGCTCAGAGTTGCCGATGAGCACGGTCAGCTCCACGCGCGGATAGCGGGCCTGGAAGCCGGGCAGAATGGGCGGAATCACGTATTGCGCCAGAGTGGAGCTGGCCCCGAGCCGCAGCCGCCCGGCGGTGGTGTCGTGCAGGGTATGCAGCTGTTCGGCCAGGTGGTGGTGCAGTTCGTGCACTTGCTCGGCGTAGCGCAGCAGCAGCTGGCCGGCTTCGGTCAGGCTGACGCGGTTGCCGCGCCGCTCAAACAGTCGCTGCTCGTAGCCGCGCTCCAACTCCCGGATGTGCCGGGTGACGGCCGGCTGGGTAATGCACAACTCCTGCGCCGCCTTAGTGAAGCTCAAGTGCCGGGCCACGGCCTGGAAAACGCGGAGGCGGAAGTCGGGCATGAGGCGAAGGTAAGCGGCGGCCAGAATCCGGCCGCGCGCCCCACGGGCGAGGCAGCCGCCAACGAATGGCACCTGAATGACCGCCTCCACGGCGCGGGCTGTTCGGCCGATGGTCGGCTAGCTAAGGCCAGCCTTACGACAGCATGCCTCTGGCACACAGCGCAAATTATTTATTTACCCTTGATAATCGGGGTTTTACACAATGCTCAGCAGCTTGCACCAACAGTTATTTAGATTCTTTCTACCCAACTATTTAAAAACAATCTAAACAGCACTACTTTTGCGGCCGGTTAGGACATCCCATCAGGTCCCGCCACTGCTGTTCATGCGTACATCCCTGCTCCTGCTTTCTTCGCTGCTGGCGGCTTCGGCCCCAGCGCTTGCTTTGCCCACCACCGCTCCGCTGCCCGCCACCGACGATACCGGCCGCGGCGCCACGCTCACTGGCACCGTGCTCGACCGCGGCGGACAGCCGGTGACGGGCGTGCTCGTGACCGTGGCCGAGCGTTCGGCCGTAACCGACGCCCGCGGCGCCTTTCGGCTGTACAGCTTGCCGACCGGCGAATACACGGTGACTGTCACGGGATTGAGCATCAAGCCGGTGACGCAGGCCGTGACCCTGCAGGCGGGGCAGGTGCAAGCCCTGCAGCTGACCATCGAGGAGGCTGTGCGCGAGCTGGCCGGTGTGACGGTGGCCGCCAAGGCCACCCGCTACGCCCCGGAAGTGGATGGCACGACACTGACGGCGGGCAAGAAAAACGAGATTGTGCAGCTTGATAAGCTCGACGCCAACCTGGTGGTGAACAGCGCCCGGCAGGTGTTTGCCAAGGTGCCGGGCGTGACGGTGTGGGAAAGCGACGGCTCGGGCCAGCAGATCAACGTGGCCACGCGCGGCCTTTCGCCCAACCGGAGCTGGGAGTTTAACACCCGCCAGAACGGCTACGACATCAGCTCCGACCCCTTCGGCTACCCCGAAGCGTACTACAACCCGCCGCTGGAGGCCGTGGAGCGCATCCAGATCATCCGCGGCGGCGGCTCCCTGCAGTACGGCCCGCAGTTCGGCGGCCTGCTGAATTACGAGTTGAAGCGCGGCCCCCGCGACAAAAAAATCGAGTTCGAAACCAACAACTCGGTGGGCAACAACGGCCTGGTGGGCTCCTACAACTCGCTGGGCGGCACCGTGGGCAAGGTGAGCTACTTCGGCTACTACCAGCAGCGCGTGGGCGGCGGCTGGCGCGACAACTCCGAGTTTAACATCCGCAACGCCCACCTTAACGTGCAGTGGCAGGCCACCAGCAAACTGCGTCTGGGCGCCGAAATCAGCCACCTGGGCTACGAGATTCAGCAGCCCGGCGGCCTGACGGACGCGCAGTTTTACCAAGGCAACGTGCGCCGCAGCTCGCGCAGCCGCAACTGGTTCAGCACGCCGTGGACCATGCCGGCCTTCACGGCCGACTACCAGTTCTCCGAGCGCACCCGGCTCAGCCTGAAAACCTTCGGGCTGCTGGGTGAGCGGAACTCCATCGGGCTGGCCAGCAGCACCGGCGTGGACAAGCCCGACGCGGTGCTGCCTGCCACCGGCCAACCGGCCGCGCGCCAAATCGACCGCGACCGGTACCGCAACCTGGGCTCGGAGCTGCGCCTGCTCACCGACTACGGCCTGCTGGGCCAGCAGCACACGCTGGCCGTGGGCTTGCGCGCGGCCGGCGCCCACCTCACGCGCCGCCAGCTGGGCCTGGGCGACACCGGAGCCGACTTCAACCTGGACCTGCAGGCGCCGCGCTTCGGCCGGGAGCTGCACTTCCGCACCCGCAACTACGCTGCTTTCGCCGAAAACATCTTCCGCGTGGGCTCGCGCCTGACCGTAACGCCGGGCGTACGCCTGGAGCTGATTGACAACGAGGGCCGCGGCTACCTGAGCCTGAACGCCAACGGCTCCGAAAACCAGATCAAGCAGGACTCGCGCCGCCGCGTGTTCCTGTACGGGGCGGGCGCCGAGCTGCGCGTGACGGACCAAACCAACCTGTACGCCAACTACTCGCGCGCCTTCCGCCCCGTTACCTACGGCGACCTGACCCCGCCGGCCACCGCCGACGTCATCGACCCGGACCTGCGGGATGCGAGTGGCTTCAACGCCGAACTGGGCTACCGCGGCACCTGGGGCAACGTGCTTACCTTCGACGTGGACGCCTTCTGGCTGCATTACGACAACCGCATCGGCACCCTGCGCCGCGCCGTGCCCGGCGACCCCACCCGCACCCAGCAGTTCCGCACCAACATCGGCACGAGCGTGCACAAAGGCGTGGAGGCATACGTGGAGCTGGATTTGGTACACGCCTTCACCCAGGATTTCAGCCTGCCGCACTTCGACGTGTTCGTATCGTCGGCGCTGGTGGATGCGCGCTACACCCAGCTGCGCACCGCCACGCTCAGCGGCAGCAACATTCAGGAGGGCGACCTGAAGAACAACCGCGTGGAGTACGCGCCCAAGTACACCCACCGCGTGGGCGGGACCTTCGCCCACAAGGGTTTCTCGGCCACGGCCCAGCTCACGCGGGTGGCTGGCGTGTACAGCGACGCCAATAACACGGTGCTGCCCAACGCGGCCGCCACCACGGGCCGCGTGCCCGGCTACTCGGTGACGGACTTCTCGGCCACTTACCGCTTCGCCAAGCGCTTCACGGTGCGCGGCGGCGTCAACAACGTGTTCGACAAAAACTACTTCACCCGCCGCTCGGGCGGCTACCCCGGCCCCGGCATTCTGCCGGCTGACGGTCGCACCTGGTTTGCCTCGGTGGGCCTGAAGCTGTAACGCCTGCGGGCTGCCCGGCCACGGCCGCCGGATTCCGCACGCGGAGTCCGGCGGCTTTTTTTGCGGCGGAACCGGGAAGCTGCTTCGGCGTCCGGTGGCTCCACGCCGCATGGGCGAAGCCGTCGGGTGGGCAGGTGCGGCCGCCGGCGTACCTTGCCGGCCTCATTTAGCTGCCTTCCCATGAAAACCCCGTTGCTGCTGGCCGCGTTGGCCGGCCTGGCCGGGCCCGCTTTGGCCCAGCAAACCCTCACGCCCGAACTGCTCTGGAAGCTGGGCCGCCTGGGCGAAATGCAGGTGTCGCCCGACCGCAAAACCGTAGCCTTCACCGTCACGCGCTACGACCTAACGGCCAACCGCGGCAACTCCGATATCTACACGGTGCCCGTGGCCGGCGGCGCGGTGAAACAGCTGACCAGCACGCCGGGCAGCGAAAACACCCTGAACTGGCGCCCCGACGGCAAGCTGACCTTTCTCTCCGACGAGGGCGGCTCCACGCAGCTTTACGCAATGAGCGCCGACGGCTCGGGCAAGCAGAAAATCAGCGAATTCACCGATGAAAGCCTCTCGAACCTGAAGTTTGCGCCCACCGGCAAGTTCATCCTCTACACCCAGGACGTGAAGGTACGCAAGGGCATTCAGGACCTCTACCCCGACCTGCCCAAGGCCGACGCCAAGCTCTACGACGACCTGTTTTACCGCCACTGGACGCAGTGGGAGGACGACAAAGCCTCGCACGTGTTCTTCCAGCCCGTGGGCGACGACGGCCGGCCCACCGGCTACGGCAAGGACGTGCTGGCCGGCGAAGCGTACGACGCGCCGGTGCGGCCGCTGGCCGGCTCCGAGCAGCTGAGCTTCTCGCCCGACGGCTACACGGTGGCATACACCTCGCGCAAGCTCTCGGGCCGGGCCGAGGCCACCAGCACCAACTCGGATATCTACCTCTACTCCGTGCGCGACAACAAAACCCGGAACCTGTCGGAGGGCATGCCGGGCTACGACATCGAGCCGGTGTTTTCGCCCGACGGCAGCCGGGTGGCCTGGCTGAGCATGGCCACGCCGGGCTTCGAAGCCGACCGTTCGGCCATCGTCGTGCACGACTTCCAAACCGGCAAACACGAGGACATTACCCAGGGCTCGGAGCTGAGCGCGGCCAACGTGCGCTGGTCTCCGGACGGCAAGACCATTTATTTCGCGGCCGTGGTGGAGGGCACCGAGCAGCTGTTTGCGGTGCCCAGCAAGGGCGGCAAGATCAAGCAGCTGACCAAGGGCCTGCAGAACTACAACAGCTTTGAGCTAGCCGGCCCGGACGTGGCCATCTGCAACCGCACGACCATGCAGAGCCCGGCCGAAGTGGTGCGCGTGAACCTCAGGAACGGCCAGGAAACGGCGCTGACCCAACTCAACCAGGACGTGATGGGCGCGGTGAAGGTGGGCAAGGTGGAAAACCGCCGCGTGACGACTACCGACGGCAAGCAGATGCAGGTGTACGTCATCTACCCGCCTGACTTCGACCCGAGCAAGAAATACCCAACGCTGCTTTATTGCCAGGGCGGTCCGCAAAGCCCGATTTCGCAGTCCTTCTCCTACCGCTGGAATTTCCCGCTGATGGCCGCGCAGGGCTACATCGTGGTGGCCCCGAACCGCCGCGGCCTGCCCGGCTTCGGGCGCGCGTGGAACGACCAAATCAGCGGCGACTGGGGCGGGCAGCCCATCCGCGACTACCTCTCCGCCATCGATAAGATCAGCGAGGAGCCTTACGTGGACAAGGACCGCCGCGGCTGCGTGGGCGCCTCGTACGGCGGCTTCTCGGTGTATTACCTGGCGGGCCACCACCAGGGCCGCTTCAAGACGTTCATCGCCCACGCGGGCCTCTTCAACCTGACGAGCTGGTACCCGACGACGGAGGAAATGTTTTTTGCCAGCTACGAGATGAAGGGCACGCCCTGGGACAAGGCGCTGAGCAAAAGCTACCAAGAGTTCGACCCGCAGCGGTTCGTGGGCCAGTGGGATACGCCCATCCTCGTCATTCACGGCGGCAAGGACTTCCGCGTGCCCGAGGGCCAGGGCATGGAAGCTTTCGGCTCGGCGCAGCTGCGGGGCATTCCCAGCCGCTTCCTGTACTTCCCCAACGAAGGGCACTGGATTCAGAAGCCGCAGAACTCGGTGCTGTGGAACCGCGTGTTCTTCGACTGGCTGGGCCGCACGCTCAAAGCCGACGGGCAGGCCGCCAAGTAAGCGGGCTGCTCATCGCACCCCAGCGGACAGTGCCGCGGCTGAATCAGTCGCGGCACTGTTTGTCTTATGGCCTGCTTGCACTGCCCCGGGCATCGTTTTGGCGCGACGGCGTATATTCAGGACGCTTATTTTCTCTATTGATTATGCCCAAACTATTACGCTACGCCGCCCTGCTGCTCGCAGGGCTTGGAGCCGCCCCGGGAGCCGCCGCGCAGCAGTTCCTGGCCCGTGGCCCGCGTCCGCTGCTCCCTCATTTTGCTCACGCGCAGGACCGCAACGCCAGCCTCTACATCCGGGCGAGCCGCCCCGCCCTGGTAGCCCCCGACGCGGCTTACAAGCGGGTGCTGGCCCGGAACGGCGTGAAGGCCGTGCTGAAAGTCCGGCTGAACAGCGCAGGACAGGTAACCGACACGGTGGGTGGCCAGCAGTTCGATCCGCAGGGCCAGCTGCTGCGCACCTGGCTGGCGACCGGCCGCACGGCCTACCTGCCCACCGCCTACAAAACGCCGATGGCGGGCACCCGCCGCGTCGTGCGCACCCCTGCGCCCGCTGATCTGACCACGGCCCCGCGCGCCATGACGCGCCCCACCGCCAGCGCCCCCGCCGAACAGCTTGCGCCCGACGAGTCGCACGTTGCCGAGGAGCTGCCCAGCCCCACCGACTCGGTGCTTACTTACATCCAGGTACCCATTCGCACCAAGGCCGGCGTGACGGGGCACTACCACCGCTTCCGCTACGCGCCCCACCCCGACACGATGCTGTACTTGCAATACAGCGCCACGGCCGACGGGCGGCTCCGCTTCTCGGCGGCGCGCTACGGACTGCTGAAGAGCCGCCGGCCGGTGGAAGCCGGACGGATAACGGCGCGGCAGGCGCAGCGCCAAGCCGCGCAGATTGCCGCCAACCCGCAGCGGAGCATTGCCGACGCCTTCGCACCCATGCTGCACGCCGTGCGCGGCCGGCAAGGCCTGGAGCCGTACCAGCAGTGGCGCTACAACAACAAAGGGCAGCTCGTGCACGAGGAAGCGGCCATCAAACTCAATGCTTACCAGGCCGGCACCTCCATGCCGCAGGTCGTGACCACCAAGATTAATTACACCTACAATTCCTTAGGGCAGCTCATCGGGCGCCAGGAAACTTTTGCGGCGGTGCGCATGCCGACCCGAACGGCCTATCGGGTGTTTTCCTACTTGCCCAGCGGCCTGCTGGCCGGCGAGACCAGCAAGGACACCAACGACGAGCCCATTTTCTACCGCTACCAATACGAATACTACCCGGAGGCACCCGCGGGCGGCGCGTCCCCGCACGGGCAATGACCTTTACCCCGTCGTTACCACATCCGTCACCTTGCGAAGGTCGCCGCTGATCTTCTGCACAAACTCCAGCTGCTCGAGCAGCAGGCGCTCCTCCCCGGCCGGAGCCGGTTTTGCCGACGCGGCGGCTGGCAGGACGGCTGGCAGGGCGCCCAGTTCCGGCACGTCGTCGGCAGGGCTGAGCTTGCGTAGGCTCTCGGTAAGCAGCTGCAGGGCTTGGCGCACCGGCTTCAAGGCCTCCGGCGGGCTCGCCGGCAGGTTGCCGGCCCGGGCCGCCGAAGCCAGCGTGGCAATGTTCGACGAGAGAATCATGTTCAGCACCACAAACTGGTGCACCTCCGCTTCGTGGCGCTGCTTGCTCTTGGGTTCGGAGAGCATGCGCTGGAAGGCGGCGGCCAGGTTGGCGGAGCTGAGGTACACATCCTTGCGGGCCAATTTGTAGTCGGTGGTGCTCAGCGCCCCGCCGGCCAGGCACTCGGCCAGGCGGTGCAGGTAGTAGCGGTTGGCGCGCAGCACGTCGCGCATGTACGTGGTGAGCTGCTCCGACTCCCAGCGCGGAAACAGCACGTAGCCCGCGGTGAGGGCAATGGCGCAGCCAATAACCGTGTCCAGAATGCGCTCCTCGATGACGGCCACGTAGCTCATGCTCAGGAAATGAAACAGGATGAGCAGAAAGGGCGTCAGAAAAGTCACCATGACCACGTAGTTCAGGCGCTGGAAGCTGTAGGCCACAATCATGAACACGAGCAGAAAGCCGAACTGCACCAGCTGATTGGATACCAGCCAGAGCACCGCCACCCCGATGAGCCCGCCCAGCAGCGTGCCCGCCACGCGCTGAATGTTGCGCTCCTTGGTGAGGCTGAAGCCCGGCTTGAGCATGTACACGGTGGTCATCACAATCCAGTAGCTGTGGTAGCCGCTCACCAGCAGCCGCGCCACCGCGAAGCCGATGATGGCCGCGACGCTTACCCGCAGGGCGTGCCGAAACGTGGCCGAAGTCATCGTGAGGTTGCCCAGCAGCAGCTGGGGGCTCAGCGACTGGTGCGTCACGAAGCGGCTGAAATCGGCCTCGGCCGGGCTGCTGGGGGCTGGGGCCCGGTAGCCCGGGTCGGTTTCGCGGCTCAGGTCGGCCAGGCGTTGGTGCAGGTTGCGCAGCTGCACCAATACCTTGCGCAGCACCAGGTTGGAGCCCGGCTCCTCCTCGCCGATGCGGTCGATGCGGGCCTTGAGCTGTTCCAGCTCGGGCAGGCGGTCGTGGTGCGGCGTGTGCGGGCGGTTGGCTTGGATGGCCAGCCCCAGGTGGTCCAGCTCCACGGCCATGCGCCGGATCAGACGGGCCACGTCGGCCAGCACGCCGGTGTGGTTGAAGCGCTGGCGCAAGGCCGCGTAGTCGTAATAAGTGGCCGTAATCTGCTCGAACAGGTCCACCGCGTCGACGAACGTCAGCACCAGCCGGCGCCCCGTGCCCGTGGTTTCGCCCACGATCAGGCGCGACTTGAACAGCAACTCCCGCGTGGCGTCCTGCTTTTCGTTCACCACCACCTGCTGCTGCACCAGTTGGCGGTAATCCTTATCAAGGCTGGTTTCCGGGTCGTAAAACTCGGCCTTCAGGCGCAGGTACTCCGCAATGGCGTGGATACACTCGCCCAGGGCGCGCTGCGCCGGGCGGTACGGGCGGATGCGAAACAGCAGCAAACAGACGAGCGTGTACCACACCCCACCCGCCGTGACCAGCCCCGCGTAGCGCAGCAGCTCGGGCAGGGTCATTTCCTGATCCATGGTCAGGATCATGATGAGCAGGCCCGCCGAGCCGATGGCGCCGGCCCGGGCACCGTACACCAGTAGCATGGTTAGCCCGAAGCACAGCACCAGAATTTCAGCCCCGAGCAGCCACACGTTCTGCCGGACCAGGCCGGTGAGCAGAATCACCACCAGCACCAGCGCCAGGCAAAGCAGCAGGCCGTTGCGCTTGTGCACCACCGGCCCCGGAATGTCGGTCAGGCTGGTACACACGGCGCCGAGTGAGAGGGTCATGCCCAGCTCAAACTGTCCGACCTGGGCCATCAGCAGCGTGGGCAGCAGGATGCCGAGCGTGACGCGCAGCCCGTCGGCGAAGTCTTGTCCGTAAAAGAAGTATTGAAGAGTGCGTTCGTGTCGGCGCATAACAGAAGCGGGCAGCGGGCCGCCGGGCCCCAAACCTAGCCTTAAACGCTACCGCGCCCCAACGTAACCAACGCCCACCGAAAAATCCTCATGCCCGCGGAGCCCGGCGGCGTAGTGCAGGTAGCGTCTGCCTGACTCCCCCGTCTTAACGTCCTGATACTTCGTGGCCCCGGCCCGGCTTCCGGCGCGGGCAGCCGCGGACGCTACCGGATCAGTACTCTTTTTTTCGGTTTTATTTTAATTTGAAATAATTAACCTATAACGTTGTGGTCGCGGCGCCACTTTCCCTCTTGGGTTCCCGCCTCTTCTCTCTTTCCGTGACTTTATGAAACAGGCTATACTCGGCCTGGGTTTGCTCGTGGCCGGTAGCGGCACGGCCGCCGCGCAGCAGGCGCACGCCCTCAAGCTCAATGTATTTAGCCCCGTCATCCGCACCGGCTCGTTTTTCTACGAGCACAAAACCGGGGCGCACCGCTCCGCGCAGCTCGGGGCCGCTTACACCAACATCAAGTATGGCTACACCCGCCGCCGCGGCGTGACATTGACGCCGGAGTACCGCTTTTACCTCACCGGCGACGCCCTCGACGGCTTTTACCTCGGGCCGTTCGTGCGGTTCCGGGGGTTCAAGATGAGCACGGAAGTCACCCGGTTCGACGACGCCGGCAACCCCTACCAACTCGCCCGCACCGGCAACAGCTACACGCTGGGCGGCGGCGTGGTGGCCGGTCGGCAGTGGCTGCTCGGCGACCACATCACGCTGGATGTGTACGGCGGGCCCAGCTTTAGCGGCAGCCGTTTCCGCTTCCACCAGGATGCCGAGCGCTTGGACTTCGACAACACCGGCATGTTCGACGGATTTGGCATCCGCACGGGCTTCACTTTCGGCCTGGCGTTTTAAGCGGACGCCCTTTGACATGCAAAAGCCCCGCTGCGGCGGGGCTTTTTATGGTAGGCGCTCCTTCCGGCAACGTCAGGAAGCGTAGCGGCGCAGCCCGCTCTGGTGGCAGTAGCGCTCAGCGTCGAGCAGCGTCGAGACGATGGGCAGGGGCGCGGTGGTCAGGTTCTCTAGCTCGGCCCGCACGGTATCGGTGAGGTGGCAGAGCACCAGGCTCATGCCGTGGCTGGCCAGCTTCTGGTGGTAATAAGCCAGCAGTTCCACGGCGTCGGGGGGCAGGTGGTGCAGGTGGCTGCAATCCAACCATACACTGGACTTCCCACTACGAGATGCGCGGCGCAGAGCCCGGTCGAGCGCGTCTTCGTGTTCGAGGCTCGGGGGAATGTCATCGGCCAGAATGAGCAGGTAGCTCTCCGGCAGAATTTCTCGGTAAACCTCCATGGACAAAAGGATGAACAGGTGCGAAGCAGGACATGAACGAACGGCGGAGGCAGCGGGAGCAGTCTTACCAAGCTACTACTGCCTTGAATAAATTCAAAACAGTCTTGGCCCGGTGCTTCTAATATACGGTTATCCTTGACAAAATAGCCATCGACATATGTTATGACATATGCAATTAAGTAATTGACCTGATATAAGTTGCGTCAATTACCGAGTCAACTAGCTTCATTAATCACAACGGAAGGCGGCATTTCCATCTTACAGCGGTGCAAAATCGTCCATCAACTGCCGGCGCACGGCCAAGAAAGCTTAGCGGGTGGATTGCCTTCTTTGTTAGAACAAAATATCCTTCACCGGCTCTGTTTTAGCCGGCAGCTCGGTTTCGCCCAGCATCTCGCGCAAGTCAATTTCGATGGTGCGGCACAGGGCCGTCATCGGCACGTCATTCATCTGATTTTCGAAGGGGTTTTCGCTGGTGTGTCCCACCACCTCAATGGTATTGAACACCCAACTGGTGAGGACCGAGAAAGGTACCGTAAGCCACACCAGTCCGGGGCCGAGCTGATCAAACTCCCGCAAGAGGCCCAAGGGCAGCATCAGCGCAAACAGGCACACGAAGAGGAAGCTGTAGAAGGCGTACTGCCGCGGAAAAGGCGTGTTCTTGATCCGCTCGCAGCCCCCCTGCAGGTCGAAGAGCTTCTCCAGCGTACGCATCATGCTCACGTGCTGAAAGTCATTGAGCAAGCCGCGCTCTTCGCGCAGGATGCGCAGCTCGGCGGCCTGCTGGCGCAGCAGGTGAGCGGGCGGGTTGGCGCGCTGCCGCATAAACTCCGATTCGTCGGGCTGCAGAAACGGAGCCACGTCGGTATCCCACAGCTCCTCGCGCTGCTGGCGCAGCTGCAGGCGCAGGGCATTGCACCAAGCCACGTGCCGGTAGATCAGCCAGCGGTGCCGTTCCGTCAGCTCGCGGGCGGTGGCCATGGGGCGGTGCGCCGTCAGCTCGGGCGCGTCTACGCGTGAGGTGATGAACTCCAGCGCCTGAATGGCCCAGGTGCGGCTGGTGTTCACGATGCCGCCCCAGATCTGGCGGCCTTCCCAGAAGCGGTCATAGGAGCCGCTGTTCTTGAAGCCGATGTAGAAGGCTACGGCGGTGCCCAGGGTGGCCACGGGCTGCCAGGGAATGGCCAGGTGGGTGAACCCGCTGCTGTAAAACCAGCAGATGGTCAGGTTGTAGAGGGTGAGAATGAGCACACTCCGCCACGAAGTGCGCCAAATGATGCTCCAGCGGAGGTTTTGTCGAATGTACATGCGGCTCAGATAACCAAGCGGGGCCAGCGGCGGCACCCGTTTGGATGGGCCTTGTACGGAAAAACGCCCGGCGCGTGGGCCCCGGGCGTTCCAATTTGTGGCCGTTGCCCGACGGCGGGGCGCTACGACAGTTGGGCGCCAAACACCTATAGCTGTTGGAAACCCAGGCTGAGCGCAGCGGGCAGGTCGGCCGGGCGGATTTTGGCCGTCAGCACCAAGCCCGTCGGGCAGGTGCAGGCGGCACAAACCACAGCCTGCCCGGTGCGGGCGGCGCTCAGGCCGGTGGCCTGAATGCCCTGCTGCTGCAGGTAGGCGCCCGCCACGGCTTCCAGTTGTTGGGGCGTGGCGGCCTGCCCCCACTGGTCGGCGCACTGGGTTTGGGCGTAGCTCACCTTCACAGAGTCTTCCTCAGGACACACGTCGGGTTTTTCAGTCAGGCAGCTGGTGGTGCCGAAGCCTACCAGGCCCGTCAGCAGCCACGCAGCCAGCGTAATCCTTTTCATAGCGGTTGAACATTAGGAGTTTACTCCGACAGGATGCCCCCACGGCGCCGGCAGGTTGCAAGCCAATCCGGCTTTATTCCACCCCGATACCCATCAGCTGCATGAGCTTGCTGGCGTTGAACTCGCGGCACAGCCCCGGGGTCAGGCGGTAATCAAACCGAATTTCGTCGCCGATGATGTCGCTGTTGAAGCTGTAGTTGGTCACGAAGCCGGCCAGTTCCTGGGCCAGGTCGCCCAGCTCCAGGTCGTGGGTGCTCACGAGGCCGCTGGCCGGGCGGCGGTGCAGCTGCCGGATCAGGCCCCGGGCGCCGTCGTGCCGGTCGCGGGAGTTGGTGCCCTTCAGAATCTCGTCGAGCAAGAAGAACACCGGCTGGCCGGCGGCCGTCAGGTCCAGCAGCTGGCGCAGGCGCTTGAGCTCGGCGTAGAACGAGGACGTGCTTTCGGCGAGGTTGTCCTGGGTGCGCATGGCCGTGAACAGCTGCATGGGCCCGATGCGCAGGGTGCGGGCGCAGGCCGGCCCACCGGCCAGGGCCAGCACGGCGTTTACCCCGATGGTGCGCAGAAAAGTGGTTTTGCCCGACATGTTGGAGCCCGTCACCAGCCCGGTGCGGCCCGGGCCTTCACTGGCAAAGTCGTTGGCCACGCGCCCGGCGCTGAAGATGAGCGGGTGCGCCAGCTCCTCGGCCGCGAAAGTGAGCGGGGCATCCACCGCTTCCGGCACGGCCCAGGCGGGGTTGGCGTACTGCACGGCCGCGAGGCTGCTCAGGGCTTCTACCTCCGCCACCACCTCCAGCCAGGGCTCCAGCCGGCCGCCCAACTGCTGCCGCCAGCGCCCCAGCCGCCACATCCAGAAAAAGTCCCACAGCAGCAGGTTGTTGGCAAAAAAGCCCGCCAGGGTGCTCCAGCGCAGCGAGAAGTTCTGGGCAATGCCAGCCAGCCGCGCTACGTAGGCCGAGGCCGGCGCCCCGTGCGCCAGCAGCACCGCGCGCAACGCTTGCAGCCGCGGGGCGGCGCAGTCGCGGGCTTCGAGGTGGCGCAGCTGGTCGCGGTAGGCGCGCAGCACGTCGTACATGTCCATGCAGCGCTCAAACACGGCGTCGCGCTCCTGGCGGAAGCGGTAGTTGAGCGCGTACATGGCCAGGATGGGCGCCGCGGCCAGCCAGCCCGAGCCGCCCGTCAGCCAGAGCGTGGTGCCCAGCGCGGCCAGCGCGGGCAGCAGCGGCAGCAAGGCCAGCACCCAGCCGCGCCCCTGGTAAAAGTCCGGCTCGTGCATCCAGGTCAGAAACGGCCGCGGGTCGTCCGACTGCTTCGGAAACTGCCGGGCGCGGGCCTGCCAGTGCTGCCGCCACGGCACGTCGGCGGCCAGCTCGGCCACGGCCTGCTGCCGGGCGCGCAGCTCGGCCGGGGCGGCGGGGGCCTGCAGCCAGCCGGCCAGCGTGTCCTGGCCCAGGCGGGAGGTGGTGCGGCTCACCAGCTGAAACAGGGAGTGCGGCCCGAACACGTCGAGGTCGGCGGTATAGGGGTGCGCCCCGTCGGCGTAGCGCTGCCCGGCGTCGAAGGCCGCGAGCTTGCCGGCGAGGCGGTCCAGCTCTTCCTGGTTGATGAGGCGCAGCAGCTGGCGCTGACGCAGGGCGTAGCCCACGCGGCCGTGCCAGCGCATCACCACCAGAAACACCACGTAGCAGGCGGCCAGCCAGCCCAGCCCCCCGGCGTTCTGCCCCCGCTCAAACAGCCACCAGGCGCCGCCGGCCGCGGCGGCCACCACGGCCAGGCGCAGCCAGCCGATGGCGCTGTGCCGGGCGGCGTAGTGCCGCTCCTCGGCGGCGTAGGTGGTGAGGTTATCGGCGAAGACTTCCGGCGGCGTGACGTGCAGCGGACGGATGGAATTGGCAACGGGCATGCGGCAAAGCTACTACCGCCGGGCGGCAGGCCGGGCCAGGCGGCGCAGCGGACTGTCGGGGCGCAGATAAGGCAGCAGCTCGGCCACAGTGAGCGTGGGCGCAAAAGCCCCGTTCCAGGTCTTGAACATGAAGTGCGACATGCCTTCGTACTCGACCTGGTAAGTCAGGGCCACGGCGTCTTCCAGCAGAATCAGGTCGGCTTCCTCGGCTTTGGCCGGCGTGACGCGCTGCTGCCGCAGGCCCGCCAGGTCCTCGGCCATGTTTTCGCTGCGCAAGTCCAGGGAATTATCCACTAGGTATTGGCGGATCTGGCGCTGCAAGGAACTGTCGCAGGCGGCAATGAAGCGCGTGCGCAGCTCCGGGCGGATTTCGTCGGCGAGGCGGAGGCCGCGGCCGGTGCGCAGGTCCAGGGAGGCGTGCTGCACGCGGCCGGTGACGTTGGCGCCCACCATTTCGTCGTACCAGTTCAGGCTCAGCAGCCCGAAGCCGTTGTAGGTCACGGTGTAATTGTCCGGGCCGCCGTAGCCGCCGGATTCACCGCGCTTGTGGTCGGCCCGTACCGCCTGCAGCTCGGCCCGATCCATGCCGCCCGTCACGTATTCGAGGGTAAACCACTCGCGCAGCCGCCTGGTCACGGCCGCATCGGGCACCGTGATGACCGGCACCTTGAACTCGCCCAGCTCGGTGCGGTAGCTGATGCGGGCGGCCTCAAACGATACCTGGTCGGGCGCTTGGTAGGGGCGCAGCGCCACGGGCAGGCTGCGGCGACCCGTGGCGTCGCGCCAGGTGCCCTGCAAGGTGCCGTCTGCGGCGGGCCGGAGCGTGAACGAGCCGGTAGCGGCGGCCGGGGCTTTGGCTCCCGTAGCCGCTGCTGATTCGCGTAGCTGAAAGGCGCCGGCGGCGGTGCGGCGCCCCTGCAGCTGCAGCTCGCCGCCGCGGCGCAGGTAGTAGTAGCTGCCGGCCCAGGCCGTATCGCCGGACAACGGGCGCAGGCGCAGCCACACGGCATACTCGCCGATGGTGCCGGCGTAGAGCTGGGGCGCGGCAGCGGCCGGCTTTGCCCGAGCGGCTCCGGTGGGCAGCAAGCCCGGCAGCACGAGCAGAAGCAGTACACAGAGGATGCCGGCAGGAGTCCGGCGCGTAGTTCTTGGATAGGCAGTCACGGCAGCGCACGAATAAGCCCACAAAGCTACTTACGGCCAGCTCAGTCCTGGAGCCCCGGCGACGAGCGTCTCCGGCGTATTTCCCAGTACCGCTCGCAGCCACGCAGCCGGTAAACGATACTGCCCGCTACCCCTCGCAGAAAAGACTCCTGCGAAGGGTAACGGGCAGCAGCCTTCGTCGAATATTTTCGACGGACTGCTAAATAGCAGGGGTTATTCCACCTTGCCCAGGCCGCTGGCGGCCGGGCCGTTCATCAGCTCGCCGTAGGCCGAGAAGCGGGAGCCGTGGCAGGGGCAGTCCCAGCTTTGCTCGGTGCCGTTCCAATGCACCACGCACCCCAGGTGCGGGCAAATGGCCGAGCACTCGTGCGTCTGGCCCTGCGCGTCGCGGTATACGGCCACTTTCAGCGGGCCCCGGCCGATGACGGCTCCGGAGCCGGGCCGGATGTCCTGTTCGCTTTGCACGTCGCCGCCGGTCACCAGGTCGGTGTATTCGGCGGCCACGTTCACGTTTTCCTTGACAAACTCCTTGACCGCCGACGGCTTGAGCGTCACGCGGCCGGGTTCGTAGAGCTTGGCCCAGGGGTTGTCGCGGCCCTCGATGAGGTCCGTCACGATCATGGCGCCCAGGGTGCTGTGCGTCATGCCGTGGCCCGAGTCGCCGGTGATGATGTACACGTTGTCGGCGTCCAGCGGATTGCGGCCGGCGTACCCGAGGCCGTCCACCGGCTCCATCACCTGCCCCGACCAGCGGTACTCCACCTGCTGGGCCGCCGGGAAGTGCTGCCGGCTCCATTCCTCCAGGCAGCGAAACCGCTCCTCGTAGTTGCTTGCCTGGCCGGTTTTGTGGTCTTCGCCGCCCACGATGAGCAGGTCGTAGGCCTCGGCGCCGGCCGGCGCGTGCACTTCCTGCAGGCGGATGTAGTGGTACGGGTCGGGCGTATCCCAGTACAGCGCCTTGGTCACCGAGTTCTTCGGAATGCGGAAGACCAGCGCGTAGGTGCGGTAGGGGCCCTGCTTGGTGTGCATCACCACCCGGTCGTTGAAGGGAGTATTGGTGGCCACCACGATGTGCCGCGCGCTGATTTCCTGGCCCTGCTCGGTTACCACCCGCGCCTGCTCGCCGCCGTGCACCTCCTGGGCGCGGGTGCGGGTAAACAGCTGCCCGCCGCCGCGCACGATGGCCTCGGCCAGCCCATTCGCGTAGCGCACCGGGTGAAACTGGCCCTGGTTCGGGAAGCGCAAGCATTCCCCGGTGCGGAAGCCCTGCGTGCCGGAGTCCTTCAGCCGCTGCACGCCCGTGAGGCCGGCGCGGTGGGCGGCGGCCAGCTCGTCGTCCAGCTCCTTGAGGTTGCCGTCCTTGGGCAGAAAGAGGTAGCCGTCGAGCCGGGTAAAGTCGCAGTCGATGCCCTCGGCCGCCACGATGCTTTCGATGCGGTCGATGGCAGCGCCGTGGCTTTCGGCGGCCAGTCGGGCGCCGTCCTTGCCGAAGAGGCTTTCCAGGTGGTAGTACCGGTCGTCGAGGGCGTTGGAGAGGTGGGCGGTGGTGCGGCCCGTTTCGCCCGAGGCAATTTCGCCGTCCTCGATGACGACGACGCGGCGGCCGGCGCGCGTGAGCAGGTAGGCCGTGGTGAGGCCGGCCAGGCCGGCGCCAATGACCACCACGTCGGCGGTGGCGTTTTTCGTGAGCGGGGCAAAGGACGGACGTTCGGCGGTGGCCAGCCAGGAGGTCTGGTTCGCGCCGGAGGTTTGGTCGGGGGTGTACATAGGGCCGCGGGCGTTTAGGTGAACGGCTTTTGCTTACGCCCCGCGCCAAGGTTGGGTTGAATGGTCGAGCTTTGGGCTGCCGCCGGCCCGTGGCACGGAGCACCGGCGCCGGCCCAAACGACCAGGCCGGTGCGCTTCGCTGAGCGCACCGGCCTGGTCGTTTGGGCCCCTCCCCTAGCCGCTTACGGTTTCGGCGCCTCTTCCTGCGCCACGGGCAGCTCGATGCTGATGGTGGTGCCCAGCCCGGGCATGGAGCGCAGGGTGAGCTGCCCGCCCAGCAGGCTGACGCGGTTGCGAATCCCGGCCAGGCCGATGCCCTTCCGCTTGGTGGTCGCCGCTTCCACGTCGAAGCCCACGCCGTCGTCCTCCACGCTCACGTGCAAGCTCTTGCCCTGCGGCTCCACGTACACGAACGCCTCCCGGGCCTGCGCGTGCTTGATGACGTTGTTGAGCAGTTCCTGCACGATGCGGTACACGGCCGTTTCGAAGAGGCGCGGCAGCGGCGGCTCGGGCTCGGTCACGTGCAGGTGCACGTCCAGGTTCTGCTTCGGAATGCGCTTGCAGAGCTCTTCCAGGGCGGTTTTTAGGCCAAAGTCCTCCAGAATGTTGGGCGTTAGCTCGAAGGAAATGGTGCGCGTGGCCTTGATGGCTTCGTTCAGCAGGCCCAGGGCCGCGCTGCGGTGGCTTTCCTCCACGGGCTGGGTGTAGAGGTGCAGCTTGGCCGCGTACAGCAGCTGGCCCACGCCGTTGTGCAAGGCCTCGGCAATGCGCTTCCGCTCGTCTTCCTGGGTGTGCAGGATGGCGCTGAGCACTTCCTTTTCGCGCTGCAGCCGCAGCTGGGTGGCTTCCTCCATCAGGCGGTTGCGCTCGGTCACGTCGCGGATGACGCCCAGCGCGCCGGTTACCGCGCCGGCGGCGTCGCGCAGGGGCACGAAGGCCGCGTCGAACTGGCCGGCGCGCAGCGTGAAAGGCACGTTGTAGTAAGTCTGCGCTTCGCCGGCCAGGGTGCGCGTCAGCAGGTCGCGGTGCCACGCGTTGTCGATGGCGGGCAGCGCCTCGAACACGGACCGCCCGAGGATGGCGCTGCGCTCCACCAGCAGGTACTGCTCCATGAGGTAGTTCCACTCCGTCACGCGCAGCTCGGTGTCGAAGGTCATGATGCCCTCCTGGATGTTCGACACCAGCCCCTGCAAAAACGCCGCGTCGGCCGCCAGCCGGGCGTTGGCCTGGTGGGTTGCCGTCACGTCGATGCCGAACAGTACGCCGGTTTGCCGCTCCTCGTCGAAGAAGCCGTAGTTCTGGAAGTAAGTCTGCTCCCCGCCGCGCGCCGGGGGCTCGCCCACGAACTGCACCTCCTCGCCGGCCAACAGGCGCCGGATGTGCGTGGTGAGCACCGGCCAGGCGTCGAACACGTTGCGGCCCCGCAGCGCGTCTTCCGCCACCCCGAGCCGGCGCAGGCCCGCGCCCTTCGCCTCCAGCAGCGTGCCCTCGGGGCCGATGCGCGTGAGCACCGCCGGAATGGTGTTCAAGATGTGGTCGAGCAGGCGGTTTTTGTAGCTGAGCTCCTCCTGGGCCTCGTGGCGCTCCGTCACGTCGCGCACGAGGCCCGTCAGGCGCCGGGGCTGGCCGGCTTCGTCGTAGTGCACCTGCCCGCTGGCAGCCACGTAGCGCACCGTGCCGTCGGCCCACACGATGCGGTGCTCCAGCTCGAACGGTTGCCCGCCGCTGATGCTCGCGCGCAGGGCCGCGGCCACGCCGGCCTGGTCGGCGGCGTGCACGGCGTGGTCGATGGCGTCGAAGGTGAGGCGGCGGTCTTCGTAGGGCCGCCCGAAGATGGCCTGGGCCCGCTCGTCCCAAAACAGCTCGTCGTCGGCGAAGCTCCACTCCCACACGCCCGTATCCGACGACTGCAGGGCCAGGCGCAGGCGCTCCTCGCTGTCGTGCAGGCGCTGCTGGGCCTGCCGGAAGCGGGTGATGTCGCGCACCACGCCGGCCACGCGGCTGGGCTGGCCGTGGTCGTCGTAGAGGGCTTGGCCGCTGATGCGCACGTAGCGCACCGGGCCGTCGGCGGGCGCCAGCACCCGCCCGATAAGCGTAAACGGCTCCCGCCGCTGCACGCTCAGCTGGGCGTGCTGGGCAAAAAGGGCCCGGTCGTCGGGGTGCAGCTGGGCACTGAGCGTGGCGGCCGGGTAGCGGCCGGGCCCGGCCAGGCCGAATATCTCGGCGGTGCGCGCGTCGAGCACCACTTCGCGCGCGTACGGCTCCCACAGGCCCACGCCCATGTCGGCCGCGGCCAGGGCCGTGCGCAGCTGCTCCTCGCTTTCGCGCAGGCGCTGCTGCGCCAGGTGGCGCTCGGTCACGTCGCGCAGCACGCCGCTCATGCGCACGGCGGCGCCGGTTTCGTCCTGCATCACCCGCCCGTTGGCGACCACGTGGCGCACTTCTCCGTCGGGGTGCACCACGCGCACTTCCACGTCCAGGGGCCTGTGCCCGGCGGCGGCCTGCTGCAGCGCGTCGGTGGCCAGCGCCACGTCGGCGGGGTGCACCAGGGCCATCAGCTCCGTGAAGCTCAGGTCGGAGCCCTCGGCGGGCAGGCCAAACATGCGGCGGCTGCGCTCGTCCACTCCGAACATCTGGGTGGTGAAATCCCAGAGGCCGATGCCCATGTCTGCGGCTTCGATGGCGGTGGTCAGGCGCTGTTCGCTTTCCTGCAGGCGCTGCTCGTTGCGGCGGCGCTCGGTCACGTTGCGCCAGCACACGTGGGTGAGCATGGGCTGGCCGGGCAGGCTGATGGGCGTGAGCACGGCCTCCACCCAGATGTCGGCCCCGCTGAAGTGGTGCATCAGCACCTCGCAGCGCACGGAGCCTTCGCGCACGGCCTGCTCCACGTTGGCCCGAAACCACTCGGCGGTGTGGCGGCCGTTGGGCTGCAGCTCGGGCGTGCGCACCCAGGCCGGCTGGCCAAGTAGCTGGGCTTCGCGCTCGGCCCCGATCAGCGCCAGGGCGGCCCGGTTGCAGCCCACGTAGCGGCCGTCCTGCAGCAGCAGCATCCCGTCGGCGCTCTGCTCAAACACGGTGCGGAAGCGGGCCTCGCTGGCGGCCAGGGCGGCCGCGGCGCGTTTGCGGTCGGTCACGTCGCGCCACACGCCGTAGGCCAGCTGCTCGTCGGGGGGGCCGATGGCCGTCAGCACGATTTCCAGCCAGATTTCTTCGCCTGTGAAGCGGTGCATCAGCCACTCGTAGCGGTACGAGCCGGTTTGGTGCAGCAGCGCCGTGACGCGGGCCGCCAGCAGCTCCGATTGGTGGCCATCGGGCTGCACCTCCGGGGCGAGCAGCGTCAGGCGCTGGCCCACGATCTGCTCCGGCCCGTGGGCCCCGAGGATTTCCACGGCCGCGCGGTTGCAGTCGGCGAACCGGCCGTGGTCGAGGAGCACGGCCGCGTCCTTGGATTGCTCGAAGAGGGTGCGAAACTTTCGCTCGCTGGCCGCCAGGGCCTCCACGGCGCGGTGGCGCTCCGATTCGTCGACGAGGGCCAGGCGGCACAGCGGCGTGCCCTGCGCACCCTGCTGCCGGCTGCCTTCCAACAGGACGTGGTACTCGCTGCCGTCGGCCCGCTGCAGGGTCAGCTCGCAGCGCTGCGGCTCGTCGTACCGGAACACGCGCTGCAGAAAGGCGTGGAAGGCGTCGCGGTCGGGCAGCGCCACGAACAGCGCGAGGCGGCGCCCCACGAGGGCGCCCCGCTCCGCCCCCAGCAGCCGGGCGGCCGAGAGGTTCAGCTGGTGGATGAGGCCCTCGGCACCGAGCGAGCAGTAGCCCACCGGCGCAAAGTCGTAGAGGTCGACGTACTGCTGGCGCAGGGCGTCGGTTTCGGCCTGGGCCTGCAGCAGCTCCTCGTACTGCATTTCCAGCTCGATCTGGTATACCTGCAGTTCCTGCACCAGGCGCTGCACTTCCTCCGGCGACTTGTCGGCGGTGGCGGCGGCTACCAGGCTGCGGCGTTTTTCGGCCTGCGCGCGCAGCTCCTGCTGCTGGCGGATGTAGTGGTTGTCCTCGTTGTTACGCTCCATTCCCAATGTACCCTGCGGCACGTAAGCATGGGTAGAGTGCGGCCTCCTGCCATGATTATCAGTGATACGTTATTGATTGCCCGGCCGTTAGTCCAGGCCTTGCACCTCCCCGACGCCTAGCAGCAGCTGGCCGGTGCGGGCCCCGTCGCTGACGATGCGCCGACCGTAAAGCTGCATGCGCCGCCGGCCCAGGCCGGGCACGGCCAGGGTCAGCTCCAGGTCGTCGAAGGTTTCGCCCGTTTCCAGCAGCCGGCTCAGGGCCGTCAGCAGCGCGGGCTGGCGCCAGGCGCCGTGGCTGAGCTGGGCCAGCGGCAGCCCGCGGCTGCGCTCGACGTCCACGTGAAACGCCTCGGCGAAGGCGCGGCTCACCAGCTGCACGCGCTGGTGCTCGTCGAGCACCAGCAGCGGGTCGCGCACGGTTTCCACGATGCTCTCGGCAAAGCGCGTGCTCATTTGCAGGCGCTCTTCCAGGTTTTTGAGCGGGGTGATGTTGGTGAAGGTGATGACCACCCCGCTGATGTAGTTGTCGAGGGTGCGGTAGGGCATCAGGCGCATGGCGTACCACTGGCCGGCGGTGGTCTGGATGTTCGTGTCGAGGGGCGTGAGCCGGTCGAGCACGAGGCGCACGTCGTCGGCCAGGGTTTCGCGGCGCAGGTTGCTGGCGAAGTGCGTGATGGGCCGGCCCACGTCGGTGGGCAGCAGGTTGATGATGCGCGTCACGGAGGGCGTGAAGCGCTTGATGGTCAGGTCGTGGTCGAGAAAGATGGTGGCTATTTCGGTCGCGTCGAGCAGGTTTTTCATGTCGTTGGCGGCCTGGCTCAGCTCCTCGGTTTTGTTCAGGTACTGCACGTTCAGGGTCATCAGCTCCTCGTTCAGGCTCTGCATTTCCTCCTTGTTGGTCATGGCCTCCTCGTTGGTGCTCTGCAGCTCCTCGTTGGCCGATTGCAGCTCCTCGTTGGTGCTCTTGAGCTCTTCCAGCGACGATTCCATTTCCTCAATGGTGGTTTGCAGGCGCTGCTTGGCGTACTGCAGCTCCTTTTCCAGGCTGGCCACCACCGAGTCGCGGCTCAGGTCGTCCTGGGCCTTGCGGCGCAGGCGCTTCAGGCCGGGCACTTCCTCGAACACGACCAGCAGCAGCCCGGCCAGGTCCTCGGGCTGATCGAGGTACTTCACCGTGAGGCGCAGCTGCTGGTAGCCGCCCTCGTTTTTCAGCTTCACGTTGTCCACCACCACGTCGGCGCGCTGGGCCTGGGCGCGGTGCACGGCCGCGCTGATCTCGAAGCTGAGCTCCTCGCGGGCCATGTCGAACACGTTCAGGGCGCTCAGGCCCGGGGCGGGCTCCAGGTACTTGCCGGTGCGCCCGTTCACGAACAGGATTTCGCCCTTGCCGTTGATGACCACCGCCGGCGGGGCAAACGTGCGCAACAGCAGCTTCTGGATGAGGGTGGCGAAGGGGCCTTCCTTGCGAACGGGCGTGTGCATGACAGCGGAGCTGGAAATAGCCGCTGCCTGACGCGACAGCGAAAACGGAAAATTGACGATGCGGGCCATGGAGTACGGCACATCGAGGCGACGCGAAATCTTCCACTTCACGTCCAGCGGGGCAAACAGGTCGTGAAAGGACGTCAGGTTTTCGGAGGGGCCCAGGAACAGCAGCGCGCCGGGGTTGAGCGCGTAGTGAAACACCGGAATGAGGTTTTTCTGCAGCTCCGCCGAGAGGTAGATCAGCAGGTTGCGGCACACCAGCAGATCGAGCTTGATGAAGGGCGCGTCCTTGTTGAGGTTGTGCACGGCAAACACCAGTGTGTCGCGCACTTCCTTGCGGATCTGGTAGCCTTTGTCGGCCTTCACGAAGAAGCGCTTCAGCCGCTCGGGGCTCACGTCGGCCTCGATGTTGTCGGGGTACAGCCCGGTGCGGGCCTGCTCCACGGCCTCGGGGTTGATGTCGGTGGCGAAGAGCTGCAGCTTCAGGTAGCGGTTGGGCAGCTCGTCGAGGCACTCCTGCACCACCATGGCCAGCGAATAGGCTTCTTCGCCGGTGGAGCAGCCCGGGGCCCACACCCGCACGGTGGTGTCCTGGGGCTTCTGGCGCAGGTAGTGCAGCAGGTGCACCTTCAAGGCGGCATAGGCTTCCGGGTCGCGGAAAAACTTGGTGACTCCGATCAGCAGCTCCTTGAAAAGCTGGTCGACCTCGTGGGGAGTATCCTGCAGGTAACGCACGTAGTGGGTGAATTCCTTGATCTGGTGGGAATTCATGCGCCGCTCGATGCGCCGAAACAGGGTGTTGCGCTTGTAGAAGGAAAAGTCGTGGCCGGTGCGCGTGCGGATGAGCAGAAAGATCTTCTGCAGGGCGTGGGCCGGCTTGGTGGAGGAGGGCACCAGCGGCTCGCGCGGGCGCTCCAACAACGGGCGCTTCAGGTATTCCTGCAGGCGCGCGGGCAGCAGCTCGGGCGGCAGCACGTGGTCGACAAACTCGGTGGCCAGGGCCATGCGCGGCATGGAGGCGTACTCGGCCGTATCGGGGTCCTGCACCATCACCATGCCGAAGTTTTCCATCACCATCTTCAGGCCCAGGGAGCCATCGGAGCCCAGGCCCGAGAGGATGATGCACACGGCACGCTCGCGGGCGTCCCTGGCCAGGCTCTGCAGAAAGGCGTCGATGGGCAGGCGGTGGCCCCGCGGCTGCGTGGGCGCGAAGAGCAGCAGCGTGCCGTGCAGCAGGCTCATGTCGCGGTCGGCCGGGATGACATAGACGTGGTTGGGCCGCACGCGCATGCCGTCCTCCACTTCCAGCACGGGCATGGCCGTGTACCGCTGGAGCACCTCGTGCAAGTGGCTCGGCGCGTCGGGCGAGAGGTGCACCACCACCACGAAGGCCGCCCCGGTGTCGGGGGCCAGGTTCAGGAAGAACTTTTCCAGGGCATCGATGGAACCGGCCGAGCCGCCCAACGCCACGATGGGAAACTTCTCGGCCAGCTCACCGGCCGGGCGGCGGGCTGTGGGCGGCTCTGGGGCGTGGGCCTCGTCGGCCACCGCCTCGCCGACGACGGCGTCTTCGTCGGCCGCGATAAACGCGGAAAGGTCGGAGGCCGCGTCCTCGGGTGCGGCCCCAGCCGTGGGGTCGGGGTGGGGATAAGTCATGGTGCGCAGCCCCGGAGCCGGCTGCCGCAACGGCTGGCTCCCGGTGGCGATAAGAAGTAAGGAAAAGGCAGCGGAATAAGCGGCCGCGCGGTCAACGGCCCAATTTAGTGGTTTGCAGCCGGGAAATCCGGCGACCTTCCGGCTGCCGCCCTCGTATAGGAAACCGTAGCCGCCGCCGAACCCTTCCATCTTCCTGCTGTCCACGCCGGTAGTCGCGCCAGGTGGCAGCCTTTCTTCCGCGCTTGTGGACGCACCTCATCGTATCATCGTCATTGGCACCTCGGCCGGGGGCATGCCCGCGCTGTGCCGCCTGGTGGCCCAGCTGCCCGCCACCCTGCCTGCGGCCCTGCTCGTGGTGCAGCATTTGGCCGCTGATTCCTCGGGCGAGCATCTGGCCGCGCGCCTGCAAAAACACACCGGGCTGCGCTGCCGCCTCGGCTCGACCGGCCAGCACATCCATCCTGGGCCCCTGTACCTGGCTCCGCCCGACCGCCACCTGCTGATAACAGACGGGCACCTGCTCGTCACGAAAGGCCCGCGCGAAAATCACTACCGTCCGGCCGTCGACACGCTGTTTCGCTCGGCGGCGGCCGCCTACGGAGCACGCGTGGTGGGGGTGGTGCTTACCGGCATGCTCCACGACGGCACGGCCGGGCTGGAGTTCATCAAGCGCGCCGGGGGCCTCACCCTGGTGCAGGACCCTCACGAAGCCGAGTTTCCGAGCATGCCCGAAAGCGCGCTCAGCAACTTTTCCATCGACTTCGTCACGCCCCTCGACGAGATGGGCGCCCTCTTGCAGGAGCTGGTGCAGCGTCCGATGCCGCAGTACGCCCCCATCCCCGCCGATATCATCATGGAAGCCCAAATAGCCGAACGCGTGGAGGGAAGTACCAACGATGTCGAAAACCTGGGCACCCAGGTAGCCATGACCTGCCCCGATTGCGGCGGCACGCTCTGGGAAATGAAGCACGGCGAGGTGCTACGCTACCGTTGCCACACGGGCCACGCCTTTACGGCCGAGGCCTTGATGCACGTCACGCAGGAATGCCTGGAGGAAAGCATGTGGGTGGCCGTGCGCATGCTGGAGGAGCGTATAAACCCGCTGGCCAGCATGGCGCGCCGCGGCCAATGCCTCCGGCACGGGGCCGCAGGAGGAGCGCATCGAGGAGCTGAAGGTGCACATCAACCGGTTGCGGCAGTTTCTGCTGAACGGTACCGTGGGGGGCCACCGGCCGACAAGCACGAAGCGGAACAGCATGGATACCGCTGATTTTTTTTGTTCCATTTTAGGAAAATTCATCTTCACCAACCCGTGGAAAGCCGGCGAAAATCACGCTGGCCGACGTTCCGCTACGGCTGGCTTACACAATGCCAGAGGATGTTTTTACGGATTGATGTATTAGCAATTTCAATTACAAATTCAGCAAAAAATCACATTCCCATTGCGGGAATTTCAATTTCACCGTACATTAGCTCCTTGTTTTTTATAAACAGGTCTCTACATTCGCTTCCACATAGTCGAAGCCGGTGTAGTAGGACACCGGCGGGGTACTGTGCCCAACACAACCATACTATTATGAACAACAAGCGTCCCTCCCTGGCTGATCTGAAAGCCAAAACCGCCCCCGCTAAACTCGTTACCAACGTTGAAGCCATCAAAGGTGGTGAACTCGACGGCTGCCACAAGATCGGCACCAGCCCGGAATAGTTACGCCCGGCATTTGCTGATGGAGGCAAAGATTTAGCTAAATCTTTGCCTCCATTTTTTTATCCCCTCTACTTGGTATAAGCTATGAAGCTGCTGGATTTTTCCCTTGACGAAGCCCTCATCGCCGCCAATCAGGCGGAGCTGTCCGATACCATCCGGGTGCAGATCTACGAAGAAAGCCCGGAGCTGCTCGAACGCCTGGACTACGACGACGACGCCAGCTTTCTGGAGCCGGCCTTGTTCTACTATTTTTTGGGCCAGACGCAGGCCAAGCAGCCGGTGCGCCTAGCCCAGACGCTGTACGGCTACCTGCCAGCGGCCCACCGTCCGGCCGTGCAGCCGGTGCAGGCCGACGCAACGGGCGTGGTGTTTCTGCCCAGGCTGGGCTGCTTCCAGGCCGAGCCACACGCCCAGCTGCTGCTGCACTGGGACGCCGCCGCTCAGCAGCTGCTCTGGACCCGCCCCGGCGGGGAGCCCCTGGCGCTGCCCCAGCAACCGGAGCGCTTCCTGGCCGGTACGACCATACGCGTGGCGTACCACGACCCGCTCATTCTCGATGAGGAGCTGAATGCACAGCTGCTGGAGTCGCCGCGGGACAGCGCGGCCCGCAATGCGGCTCCGCTGCAGCAGGCCGCAGCGCTGTTGCAGCAGCACCAGCCGGCGTTTCTGCAGCTGCTCGCCCAAGCCACCCGCGAAGTAGTGCTGTTCAACAGCACCCAGCGCCTGTCCATGGCCACCATGACCTACCACGGCGGTGCGCTGCTCAACGTCGGGACGCACCCCAACTCGCCCGTGTTTTTCCTGGACGATCTGGCCCACCAGAGCGGCCACGTCGTGTTCAACGCCCTGACGCTGCAAACGGATGATTTCCTGCGGGTGCATAAGCTCACCCCGCTGAATCAGTTTACCGGCGAAATGCACGACCAGCGGCCCATCTACGGGGCGTTCCACGGCCTGTTTACTTACACCAGCATCCTGCACTGCCTCGACTACTGCCTGCAGCACCAGCTGCTGAGCGAGGAGCATCGGGCCGAAGCCCTGGCCCGCCTGGGCTTTTACACCCGCAAGTTCAGCGGCGACATGGCCATATTCCCCACCACCGAGGCCCTTACCCCGGCGGGCCTGCATTACCACGCCATGTTTGCCAGCGGGCTGGCTGGCATCGAGCAGCGCTACCAGGACTACCTACAGGCCGTCAGCTACGCCCACCAGCCTTACCTGTTCGATTACGCTCGGTTTCAGGCCCAGAACGCCCAACTGCCCGTCGCATGAGCCGCCTGCTACTTGTGCTGCTGCTGGCGGGCAGCCTGGTTTTCCCGGCCCGCGCCCAGGCCCCCGACGCGCTCTACCGTAACTACCGCCGGGCGCTGGCGGCGCTGCAGCGGGCCATTGCCGCTCACGGTGGACTCCCGCAACTGCGTCAGCCCGCCGCCGTAATCACCACCGGCTCCTACTACAACCTCGGCCACTACGCCACGCCCCACGCCACCCGCCAGTGGCCGCTCACGGAAACCTTTACCGCCTACGAGCCCGCCGACCGGTGGCTGCTGCAACGCCGGCTGCTCGTCAACGGCAGCCCGCAGCAGCAGCGGTTGTGGCTGAGCGCCGATACCCTGTACGCGCAGGAATACGGCGCCAATAAGCCCCAGATCCAGGCCGGCCGGCAAGCCCCCGAACTCCGCCAGGAGCTCCAGACCGTCTGGCCGGCGTCGCTGCTGCTGCTGGCCTACGAGTGCCGGGCTTCCCTGCGCCTGCTCGACTCGACGCGGGCGGGCACCCGGCTGCTGGTCACCAGCCCCGCCGGTACAGCCCTGCTCCTGCAGCTCGGCCCGGCCCAGACACTGGACCGCGTGGAATGGCTGGAGTACCACCCCACCAACGGCGACGGGCCGGTGACGGTGGAGTACCAGGGCTACCGCCGCCAAAACGGGCAGCTGCTGCCCACTACCCGCCGCGAAACCCGGGTGGGCGTGCTGGAAAAAGAGCTGACTTACCAGCCGCCCCGCCCCGTCGGCGCCCTGCCCGACTCGGTGCTGCGCACCCTGGCGCCGGCCCGCACCTGGGCCACTCGGCGCCCGGCGGTTCCGCAGTGGCAGGTGCTACCGGCCGGCCGGCGCCTGCACATCCTGCAAGCTGCCGCCAGCGAAGCCAAGGTGCTGGTAGCCGAGTTTGCCGACCACCTGGCCGTGTTCGACGTGCCCACAGGCCTGCAGCTCAACCAGGAGCTGATTGACACGCTGGCCCGGCTGTACCCGCGCAAGCCCATCCGGCAGGTCTTTGTGAGCCACCACCACCCTGCCCACGCCGGCGGCCTGCGGGCCTACACCGCGGCCCCGGTCAGCATCATTACCACGCCCGGCAGCCAGGCCTACCTGCAGGCCCAGACCCTGGCCCCGCACACCCTGGGTTCCACCGACGTAGCCGCCCAGTCGCCGCGCTTCACCACGGTGCCCGTCGGGCAGGCCACGACCTTTGCCGACAAGTTCAACGCGGTGCAGGTGTGGGAGCTGGGGCCTGACGCCACCCACCACACCCGGGAGTACTGTGTATATTACTTCCCGGCTCAGCGCGTGCTGTTCGTGGGCGACCTGGTGAGCTTCAAAGCCGATGGCAGCGTGGGCGGCGGGGAGCGGGGCCGGGCGCTGTATGAGTTTATTAACCGCCAGGGGCTGCGCGTCGAGCACATTTACACGGCCTGGCCGGTGCAAAACCAGCGGCCCTTTGGCACCCTGGCCGAGCTGCGCGCCTGGGCCGTTCAACACCCTTAACCCAGCTGAATGAAGGCATTCCCGGTTTATAAACAGCTAGATGAAATGGATTGCGGGCCCACCTGCCTGCGCATGGTCACCAAGTTCCACGGCCGCTCCTATCCAATCGACTACTTACGGGAGAAATCCAACATCACCCGCTCGGGGGCCAGCCTGGGCGGTCTGGCCGAAGCCGCCGAAGGCGTTGGCATGTCGACGCTGGCGCTGCACTCCACGCTGGACATGCTGCGCGAAGACATTCCGCTGCCGTGCATTGCGTACTGGCGCGGGCGGCACTACGTGGTGGTGTACAAGGTCACGCCCACCAAGATTTACGTGGCCGACCCCGCTTTCGGGCGGGTCACGTACACGCCGGAGCAGTTTCTGCAGGGCTGGCTGCCGCCCCGCACCAAGGTAACCCCCGACTCTGAAGGGCTGGTGCTGGTGCTGGAGCCCACGCCGGCGTTTTACGAGGGCGACGAGGAAGGCCTCGCCAAGCCGCGGCAGGGCCTGAGCTTTTTGTGGCCCTACCTGCGCCCCTTCCGCAAGTACTTCTATCAGCTGCTGCTGAGCCTGGTGGTGGGGGGCGCGCTGCAGCTCATCTTCCCCTTCCTGATGCAGGCGTTGGTCGACAACGGCATCAACACCCAGAACCTGCACTTCGTCAACCTGATCCTGCTGGCCCAGCTGACGCTGTTTGCCTCGCGTACCTTCGTGGAGGTCATCCGCACCTGGCTGCTGATTCACGTCACCAGTCGCGTCAACGTGCGGCTGCTGTCCTCGTTTCTGCTGAAGCTGCTGCGGCTGCCCATTTCCTTTTTCGACTCCAAGAACGTGGGCGACCTGATGCAGCGCATCCAGGACCACACCCGCATCCAGACGTTCTTGTCCGTCACCACCCTGGACGTGGTGTTTTCCACCCTCAACCTGGCCATTTTCGGCACCATTCTCTACATCTTCGACGGCAAGATCTTCCTGATTTTCCTGGTGGGCTCGGCCCTGTACGTGGGCTGGGTGATGCTGTTCATGAAGCGCCGGGCCGAGCTGGACTTCCTGTATTTCGACCAGGCGTCCGGCAACCAGAGCAGCACCCTGCAGCTCATCAACGGAGTGCAGGAAATCAAGCTCAACAACTCGGAGCGCCGCCGTCGGCAGGAGTGGGAAGCCATGCAGATCCGCCTGGCCAAGCTCACGCTCAAGAGCGTGTCGGTGAACCAGCTGCAGACCACCGGAGCCAACTTCATCAACGAAATCAAGAACATCATCATCACCTACATTGCGGCCAAATCGGTGATTGACGGGCAGATTTCGCTCGGAGCCATGCTGTCGGTGCAGTACATCATCGGGCAGCTGAACGTGCCCATCACCAACTTCCTGTCCTTCAGCCGCACCTACCAGGACGCCAGGCTCAGCATCGAGCGCCTGGTGGAAGTGCACAGCAAGGAAGAGGAAGAAGACACGCGCGAAGGCTCCCTGACTTTCCTCACCGGGGACGCCGACATTCACGTGGGGCCGGGCGTGAGCTTCCGCTACGGCAGCCGCAACGCCCCGCTGGTGCTGCGCGACCTGGACATTGTCATTCCAGCCGGCAAGGTCACGGCCATTGTGGGAGCCAGCGGCAGCGGCAAAACCACCCTGCTCAAGCTGCTGCTGAAATTCTACGCGCCCACGGAGGGCCGCATTCAGGCCGGCGGCGTGAGCCTGTCGGCGCTCAGCACCTCGTACTGGCGGCGGCAGTGCGGCATCGTGCTGCAGGAGGGCTACATCTTCGCCGACACCATTGCGCGCAACATCAGCGAATCGGACTCCGACGGGCGCATCGACCCGGCCCGGCTGCTGGAGGCGGCCCGCATTGCCAACATTCTGGAATTTGTGGAGGCCCTGCCCAACGGCTTCAACACCCGCATCGGGGCCAGCGGCATGGCCCTGAGCGGGGGACAGAAGCAGCGCATCCTCATTGCGCGGGCGGTGTACAAAAACCCGACGTTCCTCTTCTTCGACGAAGCCACCTCGGCCCTGGACGCCAACAATGAGCGCGTCATCATGCAGAACCTGCAAGAGTTCTACCACGGCCGCACGGTGGTTATCGTGGCCCACCGCCTGAGCACCGTGCGCCACGCCGACCAGCTGCTGGTGCTGCACCAGGGCCAGGTGGTGGAGCGCGGCACCCACGACACGCTCACGGCCACGCAGGGCGAATACTACCGCTTGGTTAAAAATCAACTGGAACTTGGAAACTGAAACCCAAGACCCCGTCACCGACACCCTGCCCAGCTTCGACAACGAAGCGGTGCAGGACCTGTTTGAGCAGCGCCCGGCCTGGCTGGTGCGCTGGGGCACCACCTTGCTGTGCGGCATCGTGGGCGCGCTGCTGCTCCTCGGATTCTTCGTGTATTACCCCGACCTGGTGCGGGCGCCGTTCCGCCTGACTTCGTCCAACGCCCCCAAGCCGGTGCTGGCCAAAACCGAAGGCCGCTTGGTGGCCCTGCTGGTGGCCGACAACGCCCAGGTGCGGCGCGGGCAGCCCCTGGCCTACCTGGAAAGCACCACCGACGCCCCCGAAGCTCTGCGCCTCTATGCTTGGTTGCTCAGCCTGCGCCAGCAGCTGGAAGCCGCCGACGGCAGCTTGCCGGCCAACGTGCCTGACCTGCCGCCGCTGGCCAGCGGCACCCAGCTGGGCACCCTGCAGGCCGACTACGCCGCCTTTTTGCAGGCCCGCGCGGCTTACCATGACTTCCAGGCCAACGGCTTCTACCAGCGGCAGCGCGGCATTCTGCAGCAAGAACTGCAGGAGCTGCAACGCTCGGCCCAGAACCTGCAGGAGCAGCGCGGCCTCTACCAGCGCGACCTGGAGCTGGCACGCAAGCAATACGCGCTGAACCAGGATTTATACCGCCAGAAGGTGATTCCGCAGGCCGAGCTGCGGCGCGAGGAAAGCCAGCTGCTGGCCAAGGAGCTGCCCCTCAAGCAGGCCGAGTACGCCCAGCAGCTGAACACCAGCGCGCAATTCCAAAAAAACAAGGAGCTGCTGGAGCTGGCCCGCCAGAACGCGGCCGAGGGCCGGGATTTCCGGCAGGCCCTGAACCAGCTCATCAGCCGCATCGAAACCTGGCAGGCCACCTACGTGCTCACGGCCACGGCCGACGGGCAGCTGCGCTTCGGTTCGTTTCTGCAGGAGGGGCAGCCCATCCGGCTCGGACAGGAAGTGTTTTACCTGGCCGGATCAGCCCAGGACGAGTACGGCGAGGTGCGCCTGCCCCAGCAAAACCTGGGCAAGGTGCGCGTGGGTCAGCGCGTGCTGATTCGCTTCGACAGCTACCCGTCGGCCGAATTTGGCGTGGTCAACGGCCGGGTGTCGTTTATTTCGGACGTGCCGCACGCCGACGGCACCTTCCTGGCCAAAGTCACCCTGACCGAGGGGTTGCGCACCAGCTACGGCAAGGAGCTGAGCTACCGGCCGGGCATGACGGCCAACGCCGAAATTATTACCAGCAACAGCCGCCTGCTGATGAAGCTGTTTGCCCGCCTGAAAGAAGGCCTCAGCCGTTAGCCCTTGGAGCATTGTTGGGTCAGAGCGGCCGGCTTATTCACGTAAGCAGGCCGTTTTCCATGGCGTACTTGATGAGCGCCGCCGTGTTTTTGGCCTGGGTTTTCTCGATGATGTTCTGCCGGTGCGTCTCGATGGTGCGCTTGCTGGTAAACAGCTTGTCGGCAATTTCCGCGTTGGTGAGGCCTTCCGCAATGAGCTTGAGCACCTCGGTTTCGCGGTTGGAGAGGTCCGAGGGCTTTTTGGTGCCCGGTGCCGGCTGGGCCGGGTTCTGCACCAGCTTGCTGAGCAGGCTCAGCCCGATTTCAGAGCAGAGGAACTGCCGGCCGCTGGCCACGGTGCGGATGGCGTGCACGATTTCCTCCTTGCTGGCATTCTTGAGCACGTAGCCCAGCGCACCGCCTTCCAGCACTTGGTGCACGTACTTCTCGTGGTCGAGCATGCTCAGGATGAGCACGCGCACTTCCGGAAACTGCGCCCGCAGCAGCGGCACGGCCTCGAAGCCGGACAGCACGGGCATGTTCAAATCCATCAGCACCACGTCGGCCGGGGTTTCGGGCAGCATGTCCAGCAGTTCGCGGCCGTTGCGCGCCTGCCCCACTACCTGAAAATCTGGCACATCGGCCAGCAGAGCTTGAATACCATCCCGGATAATGGTGTGGTCGTCGACGAGCAGTAAGCGGATCATGGGCGTGGCGAAAAAGAAGACGGCGCAGGAGTAGGCTTCAAGGTTAACGCCAAACATCCGCAAAAGGCGAGCGGCCAGCCAAGATTCAGCACTTGCACGGACCCATTTGGTTACGCCCGCGCGGGGCCCCGTATTTATACTTAGCCTCAAAATAGTAACAAACCCGCAGCCGGGCCCCGGCTGAGTTCGGTAAATTTGAGAAAGCGACTTATCCGAAATGCGTGCAAGGCTAAGTCATACAGGTAGTTGCGGGATTTTTTTGTTCTAAAGTGCTCTGGACGGTGTACCCGCGCGCCCCCACTTCCAAACCCCTGAAAACATGCTTGGCTTTCTCTCCCGCCGTCAGCCGACGGCCCGCATTGTACACCTGAACTTCAACGTGGCCGACCCCGTGGAGCAGGCCCGGCGTCTGGCCCGGGGCGCAGCCGCCTGGCGCGAGCCGCTGTGCCTGCTCATCGATTGCAGCCAGGTCAATTGCCTGCGTACCCACGGCGTGGCCCACTTCGTGTCGCAGGTGCTGCTCATGCGCCGCACCGGGGTGGGGCTGCTGCTCCACAACGTCGGGGCGCCGCTGGGCCGCCTGCTGCGCCTGCTCCGCCTCGACGCGGTAGTTGAGCTGACGCAGCCGGCGCGGTTGCCGGCCCGCCGCGCCGTGCCGACGGCCGCGTAGCGCGCGGTCCGCAGGGCTTGCTATTTGTACGCACTTAGCTCGTCAGGGCCTCCGTAGAAAGGCGTAAATACGTCGTCTTCAACGGGGTTTAGGCCAGCAACCTCGGCTTTCGCGTCCGGCGGACCGTACAGGAACCCAGAATTCTTCAGATCCTCATTTCACAACCTTCACATCGTAAAGCTATGGCAGCCAACAACCAAACCCCGCGCGGCGGCTCTTCCGAGCAACACGCCAAAGCCGGCCGCATGGGCGGCGAAGCCCGCAGTGGCCAGGGCAGCACCGGCAAGGCTCAGGGCGGCAACACCAGCAAGCGCGGCTTTGCCTCCATGGACCCCGAAGAGCAGCGCCGCATCGCCTCCGAAGGCGGCAAGGCCTCGCACGCCAGCGGCCGCGGCCACGAATGGACCTCCGCCGAGGCGCGCGAAGCGGGCCGCAAGGGCGGGCAGAACAGCAGCAACCGCAACAGCGCCCAGAACAGCCAGGGCAGCCGCTAAGCCAAGCCCATCCATAGCTCATCCCCGACGATAAACCGTTCGCCTCGCTTACAGAGCTATGAAACGCCGACCGCCCCCGGAGCTTCTCCGGGGGCGGTCGTGCATTTGGCGGGCCGGGCGGCGGGCTACACGTACATCTGTTCCTGCACCGGCAGGGTGTACCGCTCGCCGCGGGCCAGCAGGTGCACGTGCAGGTCACGGATGGAAAATACTTTGCCGGGCTTGATTTCGTGGATGGTGTTGCCCTGGCACTGCCGCCCGTCCACGATGACGACCAAGCCGTTGCCGATGACTTCCATCTCCTGGCCCTCGGTTACCACGACGGCGGTGTCTTCTTCCAGCCCGAGCCCGATGCAGCCGGGGTTGGTGGCAATGATCTGGGCCATGCGCACGATGCGGCCGCGGGCCACGAAGTGCGTGTCGATGGCCACATCGTGCATGAACTGCAGGCCGGTGGTGACGTGGATTTCGTCTTTGACGAAGCCCGCGTCGTTGCGCCCCTGGTAAATCATGGGCGTCGACATGGCCGCGGCCCCGGCCGAGGTGCCGGCAATGACGAAGCGGCTGTGGGCGTAGCGTTCCTTCAGGCGGCGCAGCATCATGGTGCCGCCCAGGATGGCCGTCAGGCGCAGCTGGTCGCCCCCGGTAAACATTACCCCGGCGGCCTCGTCAATGAGGCGGATGCAATCCTCCGTGTTGGCTTCGTCGCGCGTCTGGATGTTGAGCACCTCCACGCGGTCCACGCCCAGCTCGCCGAACGCCTTCACGTAGTCTTGGCCCGCCTCCACCGGCTCCTGCGAGGCCGTGGGAATCACCACGACGGGCCCGCTGCCGTGGAGCTCATCCACGAAGCGCTTCAGAATGCCTTCGGTGGCAAATTCAGCCCCGCCGTCGTCGCCTACGGGTTCGTTTGATTTTTGCTCGTGGCCGCCGATGGCAATCAGCACCCCCTTCGGATGCGGGCAATTGGCCGAGGCAGGGTGATGGGGCGCCGACTTTTTACTTTTGGACATAGGAAAGAATAGGAGTCAGAAGTGGGGCGGCTCTTTCGCATACGTTGGCAGTCTATGCACAGATGTGCTTACCCTACGCTGCGCACCGGTTTTTGGGCCTGCCATGTGCGGCAGTCGTTTCGCTTTCAGCCTGCTTGTAGCGCCCCGGCCCGCTGGCGTATATAATAATTACGTGTTTTTTAGAAAGCCGATTACGTATAAATCACAGCACGCCCGGCGCCGCTTTGCTCGTTTAAGTTAGTGAGTCGGGTGTTCCGCTCTTTGCGAGGAGCGGCGGGGTACTTTCCACTTCTTTCGAGGGGCATCCGGCTATGGCCAGGCCCGCGTACTGCGTGCGGCCGGCATTCCCGCCGCTGCGGTGCCCCCCGGCAGGGCGCCGTGATAAACCGTACAGGGCCGCCCGGGCACTACCCGGCGGCCCTGTTTGGGGTTTGCGGCCCGGGGTGGAGCTGGCTAGGGCAGGGCAGCCACGCACTTCAGCTCAATGGCAATGGGCGTGGGCAGGCAGTTGATTTCGACGGTGGTGCGGCACGGCTGGTTGGTGGCGAAGTACTCGGCGTAGAGGCGGTTGTACGTCTGGAAGTCGTCCTTCATGTTGGTCAGAAACACGGTCACGTCCACCAGGTCTTCCCAGCGCGAGCCGGCTTCCTCAAGAATGTAGCGCACGTTCTGAAACACGGCGTGGCACTGGCTTTCGAAGTCGTAGCGCCGGATGTTGCCGTCTTCGTCGAGCTCCACGCCGGGAATGTGCTTCTGCCCGCGCTGGCGCGGACCCACGCCGGAAAGGAAAAGCAGGTTGCCCACGCGACGGGCGTGCGGGTAAAGCCCCACCGGCTCGGGAGCCCGGGAGGAGTTGAGGATGCTGGGGTTGTCGGGAGGGGTCATGGGCCGAAAATAGCCGCTTTTTCCTAGCTTCGGCTGAACCCGTATGCTGCGTGGCCGGGTTGTTGATTGGAACGCCGGCCCGTTTCACCTACCCCCTTCGTATGCTCCGCCCCCTTCGCCTGGCCCTGCTGCTGGCCGCCCTCGGCACGGCCGCCACGCCCGCCGCTCAGGCCCAGAAAGTAAAGCTGAAGTACCCCAAGCAGCCCGCTGCCTCCGACATCTACGACGCCACCGAGAAGCCCGCCGAGCCCGCAGGCGGCGCGCAGGCCTACGCCGACTACCTCGGCGACAAGCTCAATTACCCCACCGCGGCGCTGCAGGCCGGCGTGCAGGGCACCGTGGAGGTGACCATGGTGGTGGAAAAAACCGGCGCGACGTCCAACTGGCAGGTCACCAAAAGCCTCTTGCCCGAGTGCGACGCCGAAGCCCTGCGCCTCGTAAAGGCCGGGCCGCGCTGGAAGCCCGCCGAACACCGCGGCGGCGTGGTGCGCCAACGCGTGACGCTGCCCATCACCTTCCAGATTCCGGCCGGCAGCGAAGCCGCCGCTGGCTCGGCGGCCGCAGGGGCTGACCAGTCTAGCGCGGCCCCCGCAGCCGATGCCGGCCTACAAACCATCACGCCCGACGAGCCGGCCCGCCCAGTAGGCGGCACCGATGCCTGGTTTGAATGGGTGCAGCAGACCCTGAAATACCCCGCCCTGGCCCGGCAGCGTAAGATTCAGGGCAAGGTGCAGATGGAGTTTTTCATCGAGAAGGACGGTTCCCTCTCAAACATCAAGCCCGTGAGGCGCCTCGGCTCCGGCCTCGACGAGGAAGCCATCCGCATCGTAAAATCGAGCCCCAAGTGGCAGCCGGCAAAATATAAGGGGCAGCCTATCCGTCAGAAGATGGTACTGCCGATCCTGTTCCAGCTATAGGCCCCCGGCGGCCGCCCCGCGCACCCGAAACAATTCCGGGCACGCGGGGTACTTGTAGCAGCATTCCTCCCTCCTGCCTTCATGTTCAGTCCCCTTCCCGTCGTCTCACCGGCGGCCATCATCGTGCCACCGGCCGTCGAATTTACCATCTGGCCCTACCAGCACCGCTTCCAGCGCGCGGCGCAGCACATGGCCGATGGCATCTTCGACGACCTGGATGCGGACCTGCAGCCGGAGGTGATCCTGCTGGGCATCCCGACCGACGACGGGCCGGCCGTGTGCCTGGAGCCCGAAAACTGCAGCCTGCAGGCCGAAGCCTTCAGCGGCGTGGTGGCCCGCGGCCGCTACCTGCGCCGCACCGAAGCCGGCTCCTGGCCCGTGCGCGAAGGCTACACCGACGAGATGCTGCGCCAGCGCCACGAGTTCATGGGCCTGCGCCTCGCCATACAGGAAGTGCTCGACGCGCTGAACCCCAAAAACGGCACCCGCCGCTCTTACGCCGGCTGGCCGGTGCTCATCGGGCAGTTCTACGTGGTGACGTTGCTGCGCGTGCGCCGCAAAGCCCTGCGCGCCCACCCGGCCCTGCGCCCCCACCGCTACTACACCGACGGCCGCCCGCTGGCCCCCTCGCTCATCGAGGCGGCCGTGCTTCGCTTCAGCGAAGAGTGCGTGAAGTCGCTCACGGAGCCCGAGCCCGGCTCGGGCCTGCTCATCCGCCCGCGCGACACCGACGAGGTGGTGCGCGCCGCCGGCAAGCTGCTGCTCGATACGCCCGCCCAGGCCCTGGGCCTCGATCCGGCCGGCGCCAAGCTGTTCAATACCCTGAACACCGTGTCCTCGTTGCGCTACGAAGGTACCGCGGGCGTGGGCCAGGTAATCCTGGCGCGCCGCGGCCACCCCAATGTGCACGAAATCTTCGCCCTCACCTGCCCCACCCCGCTCAGCGACTACCGCGCCGTGCGCAAGCTGCTGCAGATGTCGACGCCCGAGGTGAGCCTGCTGGCCGACGGCGAGAACGTGTACGCCCTGGGCAAGCAGGTGGGCCAGTACGACGCCATCCGCGAGGACCTGTTCGTCATCAGCTTCGTGCACCACTACGTGTGGGAGCTGCGCCACGACGGGCAGGTGCTGGTGCGCGCCGCCTACGGCCAGCCCAACCTGCCCCACACCCGCCTCAGCCGCTCGGAGTTTCGGCGCGGCCTGCGCCACACCTTCGGCATTACCGAAACGGAGAAGGAGGAGCGCCTCTGGGCCGTGCTGCTCGAAGCCAGCCGCCAGCAGAAGGGCACGCTGGTGGTCATCACCACCGAAGCCCTGGCCGAGGCCGACCGCCTGAAGCTGCAGTGCACGCTCATCGAGCCGGTACCGCTCACCCCACTCATCACGCGCCTGGTTACCGCCATCGACGGGGCCGTGCTCATCGACCCGGAGGCGTACTGCTACTCCATCGGCGTGATTCTGGACGGCAAGGCCTCGGGCCGGGGCTCCAGCACCCGCGGGGCGCGCTACAACTCCGCCCTGCGCTACGTGGAAAGCAGCCCGTATCCGTGCATGGCCATCGTGGTCAGCGAAGACGGCCTGGTGGACATTCTGACGAAGGACACGCTGCCCAACCGGCACGAATAGGCGGGGCCAGACGCCAGTATCTTTTGTGACAGCCCGAAGCGGAGCCCTTGGCTCCGCTTCTTGGTTAGCCCCGCTCCCACCAGTGCGTGTTCAGCCCCGTGGGCCAGACTTCCGTTGGCACCCCGGGCGTAGGCAGCAGCAGCGTCGCGCCGACTTGCGCGGCTTCGCGCTGCACCCACTCCACCGGCTCGCGCCAGGCGTGAAAAGCCAGGTTGAAGGTACCCCAGTGAATAGGCAGCAGCACCCGCCCGCGCAGCGCCTGGTGTGCCTGCACCGCGTGCGCAGGCCCCAGGTGAATGTCGGGCCAGTTGGCGCCGTACGCCCCGATTTCGAGGATGGTCAGGTCGAAGGGGCCGTAGGCTTCGCCGATTTCCGCGTAGCCGGCCAGAAAAGGTCCGGAGTCGCCGCCGAAAAATACGTTATGCCGCAGGCCGCGCAAGGCGTAAGCGGCCCAGAGCGTCTGGTTCTGGTCGGTGAGGCCGCGGCCGGAAAAGTGCCGGGCCGGCAGCGCGGCAAGGGTGACATCCGGCGCCAGCGCCGCCGACTCGGTCCAGTCCAGCTCGTGAATCAGCGCGGGTGCCCAGCCGGCCGCGGCAAAGTAGCGCCCCACCCCCAGCGGGCAGAACACCGGCACCGTGGGCTGCAGCCGCGTCAGCCGCCGCAGCGTGGCCGGATCGAGGTGGTCGTAATGGTCGTGCGACTGCACGATGGCGTCGAGCGGCGGCAGCTGCTCCAGGGCCAGGGGCACCGGAAAAAAGCGCTTGCCGAAGCCCACGGGCACCGGCGAGGCGTACGGCGCCCACATCGGGTCGGTGAGGATGCGGCGGCCATCCAGCTCCAGCAGCACGGTGGAGTGCCCCAGCCAGGTAATGCGCAGCCCACCGGCCGGCGGGGTAGCGTAAGCGGCCGCATCCGTCCGGAAAGGCCCCAGCGCCGGCCGGGGCACGCGCTCCTCGGGCCCGCCCAGCAGCTGGCGCAGCGTCGACCACGTGGTGCCGGGCGGCGCCATGGTGGTCGGAACCGGGTTCTGGAAGGTGAGGCCCTGGCGACGGGCACGCTGCAGCAAGCTCATAAACGGGAGAAACGACGCAGCTGGAAAGTGCCGGCTTTCAGGGTACGACGCGCCTGGCCCGCCAATACTTTACTGCGCGCCCGCCTTTTTCGCCCGAAACGACCAGGTGATGCGAAACACCGCCACCACGTCGCCGGCCGCGTCGCGGCCGGTGCTGGTGGCCAGCACGGTGCGGCCTTCGCCGGTGGCCCGGCTTTCGGCTACGGCCCGGGCAATGGCCGCGCCGTCGGGGCAGGTGAAGGCGATGCGCGTGACGGCTTTCTTGGTGAAGTCCGCTTCGAGGCCCACCACCAGCATGGACACGGGGCTACCCGTGCTCGTGTGCATCATGGCCAGCACGCCCGAGGCCATTTCGGCCGCCATGCTCAGGCAGGCGAAATAGATGCTGCGGAAGGGGTTTTTGGTGAGAAACTTAAACGGCACCGTCACCGTGGCCGCCTCGAAGCTCAGGCTCTCGACGCGCACGCCGGCCAGTCCGGCGGCGGGCAGCTGGCTCAGCAGAAACAGCCGCTGCTTGACCGGGCTCAGCAAACGGCGCCGGAAAGCAGCCAGTTGGGGCGAATCGACGGGAACGAGGGGAACAGGCTGAGACATGGCGGGCAGAAGCAGTGAACGGTGGTAAGGTAGCAGAATTACTCGGCATGCCGACTACTTGCTCAGCTTCCAGCCGCCCCCGCTATCTTGCCTATGCTCCCCTTCTAGCCTATGCCCACTACCAGTCTTTCGCCGCGCCCGCCGGCCGCCGCTTCGTCATTGCTTGATCAGCTCATGGCCTTCGTGCGCGGCACCGGCCTGGTGGTTCGGGAGGAGCGCTTGCCCGCCGATACCTTCCTGCCGGGCCTGTGCATCGCGGGCGGGCAGTTGGTGGTGGACCGTCAGCGCCTGCGCTACCCCGGCGACCTGCTGCACGAAGCCGGCCACCTGGCCGTAGTGCCCGCGGATGTGCGCCCGGGCATCGGTCCCAACATCGCGGACTACCGCTCGCCTGCCGAGGCGCAGGGCGAAGAAATAACGGCCCAGCTCTGGAGCTACGCCGCCATCCGGGCGCTGGGGTTGCCGCCAGCCGTGGTTTTCCACGCCGAAGGCTACCACGGGCACAGCTCCTGGCTTACCGACAGCTACCAGCGGGGCATTTACCCCGGCTTGCCACTGCTGGTCTGGATGGGCCTGACCACGATCGGAGAGTTTCCGCGCATGACGCGCTGGCTGCGCGCGTAGCGCCGGCCCGCCCACGTATTCTGGCAGGCCCGCCTACTTCTTGTTTCGCCCAGGCTTTTTGGCGGGCGGGCGGGCCGCGGGGGCTGGGTATATGGTCAGTTCACGGTAGCCGAACGTAGGGTCCGGCTCGCGCCGGAATTCCACGTCATCCAGCACGCCCAGCACCAGCTCGGCGGTGGTGTACACCAGGTTTCCGTCGAGTAAATGCCCGCCGATGGTGCGCCCGGTCGAATCGGCCACGGCCAGGTGCAGGTGGCTGCCGCTTTCGGCCAGGGTACCCACCAGCGACACGATTTCGAAGTGGCCGCGGTACACCGTGGGGCCTTCCTGGTTGGCCAGTCGCAGCGTGACCTGCGTGAGGCTGCCCACGCAGGTCAGCACGGCCCCCGCCCGCAGGTGCTGGCGCTGCACCAGCGCGGTGAGCTGCTGGCGCAAATCCTGCCCCGGCTGCAGCCGCAGCGCCAGCGTGCGCATCCGGGACTCGTGAGCAGGAACAGGGGCGGGCGACGAGGGCATGATGGCAGGGGCTTGGGCGCGGGCAGCAGGGCTGAGCAGACAGCCGGCTACGGCGAGGAACAACAAACGCATGGCGCTAAAGGTAGCGCGGCGGCATGGTTTGAATCGGCCGTGCCCTGCCCTAGACTTGCTTGCACTCGTGCTCTGTGGCTGCACCAAGCAGGCCCGCTCAGGCAGCGGACCGGCCCTGGGCCAACACCGCCGCGAGTGAGCCCCGCCATAAACCAGAAAAAGCCGGTTGCAGCCGGCTTTTTCCCTTCACTCCGCCCCGCTGCCCCTCGCGGGGCCGTTCGGCACGGCCAATCTGTGCACTCAGCGGTTGAAGCTCACGCTGCTGTAGCGGGTTTTGATGTTGACGTTGCCGGCCGGTTTGGCCTGCGCGGCCCCGTACTGGCCCTGCATTTCCGTGTTGGATGGGCTGCTTTCTTCACTGCGCACCTTCACCAGACGCTTGTCCATCAGCACTTTGCCATTCTCCGAGTTCACGTCGAAATTGAAGCCGGCGTCGTCGGGGAAGTTCAGCAGGATGGTGCTGTAGCCCCCGTCGAGGCTGATGCGGCGGAAATTGCGGCCCGTGGTGCGCACTTCGAAGGCGGGGCAGTACTGCACCTTCATGTCCAGCTGCTCCGCCACCTTGTCGATGCTGAAGCGCGAATACCCGGTGGAGCCCTGCAGGTTGTACACCGTGCCCAGGTTCACGTCGCCGTACTTGCTGTGCACGGTCAGGCTCTGCACGGTGCCCATGTCGATGTCGGAGCCGTTGTTGCGCAGGTCCACCACGTTGCCTTCCTCCAGCCGCAGGCGGGCGTGGTTGGCCTCGATGGTGGCCTGCCGCACGTAGGGCAGCACGGCCGAGCCGTTGTTCAGCCGGATGCTGTTGCGCGCCCCGTCGAGGCGGCCGGTGCGCAGGCTGCCGTAGCCCACGGCCAAGTCGGCCGCGCCGGTCAGGTCGCCGGTCACGCTCACGTCGCCGAAGGTGTTCTTCACCTTCAGGGGCGTGTTTTTGGGCATCCAGATGGTGTAGTTGATTTCGTAGATGCGCTGGCGGCTCCAGCACTCCTTGGGCATCTCGCCCAGGCGCGTCTGCAGCAGCAGGCCACCTTCCGCGGGCTGTTCCTGCATCAGCACCTGAATCATGTCGAGCAGTTGCTGGGCCTTGCCGTCCTCGTCGGCGCGGGCCACGATGTCGACTTCCGCCTTGATTTCGTTGCGCGCCCAGGTGTTTACCTGCACGCGGCCGTAGCGCGTTTCCACGGTCAGCGGCCGGCCGGGTACGGCTCTGAACGAGCGGCTGATCTTGCGGGCCTTTTCGGCGGCCAGGGTACCGTTGCTGGTCGGGTCGGGCTGGCCGGTGGTTTGCGGCGGTTCGCCCACTTGCTGCTCACGCGCCTCCGGCTCCTGGTCCCAGAAACGGTCGGCGGGGCAAGGCTGCACGTACCCGCCGGCCGGTGTAGCGGCCACGCGCGACTGCGCAGCGGCCGGGGCCGCGGAGGCCAGCAGAGCCGCCAGCGCCAGGGCGCCAGACTGGAAAAGTCGAATCGGGAAATGCATGGGTGGAGGAAAAAGCAAGGATTACTTGTCCGACGCGAGTGTGTACGCGTCGTCGTGGTACTGCCGGATCTGCTCGCGGGTGCGCAGCTGCTGGTTCAGGATATCCAGGCGGATCTGCAGGTTGCGGTTCATGGCCTCGAGCACGGCTTCCGGGTCGGGGTTCTGATACAGCTCGGTGCGCAGCTGCCGGTACGTGGAGTCCAGCGACACGAGTTCCTGCTTCCAATCGGCGGCCTTGGGCATGGTGCCGGGCGTGGCGGCGGCGTCCAGCTGCCCCAGCTCGTGCTCTTTTTCCACGATCTGGGCCGCGTAGTAGGCTTCCATGCGGCGCACCGCGGAGGCCAGCCGACGCGCCGGGGCTTTCAGGTCCACGGGCATGGCATCGGGCGAGCCGAGCACTTCGGTCACAGCGGCCGGCTGCTGCTGCAGGGTGGCCAGGCCCTCCTCCGCCTCGGTGGCGGTGAAGGCGGTGGTAGCCGACGAGGCTTCATCGGCGCGGCGCAGGCCGTAACCGCCGGCCATCAGCATCACGGCCACGGCGGCCGCGGCGGCGTAGCGCTGCCAGCCGAAGCCGGGCGCCGAAGCACCGGCCAGGGGCAGCTGAGTGGTAGTAACGGCGGGTGCGGGCGGGTTCAGCGGCAAAACGTGGGTGGGCGTTTCGTCGTCCGCGTCGGCCGGCGCGTCCAGGCGGGCTTCGATGGCGTCCCAGAGGTCGGGGCGCGGCTCGAAGGCGTCGAAGTCGGAACGGTTCCGCTCGACGAAGGCCTCTAGTCCGGAGTTGGGTTTCATGACAGTCATGGTCTTTCGCACGTGGCTCCCCGCGGCCGGGGCGCTGGTTGGGTGGGGCGCCCCACAGGCCGCTGATGTTTATGAAACAGTTATGACAATCCTTGTTCGCGGGCCAGCTCCAGCAGTTTCTTGCGGGCGCGGCTGTATTGCGACTTGGAGGTGGATTCGGTGATGCCGAGGATGGTGGCAATTTCGCCGTGGTCGTAGCCTTCCAGCAGGTACAGGGTCAGCACGAGGCGGTAGCCGTCGGGCAGCTCCTGGATGCAGCGGCGCAGCACGTCGGCCCGCCATTGTACGTCGTCCTGCTCGCCGGGGGTCGGGGCTTCTTCGGCGGCGGCCCCGTCGTGCTGCTCGGCCAGGGGCACCAGCTGCAGGCGGCGGTTGCGCAGGCAGTTGATGCTCTTGTTGATGACGATGCGCTTGAGCCAGCTGCCGAACGAAGAATCGCCCTTGTAGGTGTGCAGCTCGCGGAAGGCGCTCAGAAACGACTCCTGCAACACGTCCTCGGCCTCGGCGTAGTCGCCGGTGATGCGCAGCGAGGCGTTGAACATGGCTTTGGCGTAGCGCTTGTAAATCTCGGCCTGGGCACGCCGGTCGCCGAGGCGGCAGCGCTCCACCAGCGGAGCATTGATATCAACGTAAGCAACAGCTTCCATAGGCGCAGCAGTTGGGGTCAGCGGTTCACTAACGGCAGTAGGGGGCGGATAAAGTTCAGACATCGGTGGCAGATTTTCTACTCCCCTGACCATTAGTGCTTCAAAGACCCCTCCCGGTTTGGGAAGGTTGCACCAAAAGCAAACACGGCGGATGCGCTTGCTTTTTCCCAACTTTAGAGCCGATTTTCCTTTGCCCTGCCCCTCCGGCCATGAAAGAAGTGCTCAAATCCATCCTCAAGCGGCTGCCGATTGCCTTTACCAAAAACCAGCAGTACGACGAGCAGACGCGCGCCGTCATCAAGCGCGTGTGTAAGCCCCAATCTACCTGCATCGACATCGGCTGCCACAAGGGCGAGGTGCTGGACCTGATGCTGGCGGCTGCCCCGCAGGGCCGGCACTTCGGCTTTGAGCCCCTCCCCGACCTCTACGCCGACCTGCAGCGCCGTTACCACGCCACCGGTAAAGCCCAGATTCTGAACGTGGCACTCAGCAACGCCCGGGGCACGGCCACTTTCAACTACGTCATTAGCAACCCCGCCTACAGCGGCCTGCAGAAGCGCACCTACGACAAGCCCGACGAGCAAGACACCACCATCGACGTGCAGACGGACCTGATGGATCACGTCATTCCGGACACGCAGCGCGTGGACCTGATCAAAATCGACGTGGAGGGTGCCGAGCTGCAGGTGCTGCAGGGCGCCGTGGAGACGCTGCGCCGCACCCGGCCGGTGGTCATCTTCGAGCACGGCCTGGGCGCCGCCGACTGCTACGGCACCCGTCCCGAGCAGGTGTACGACCTGCTGACGGAAAAAGCAGGCCTGCAAGTGTCCCTGATGAAGCGCTGGCTGCGCGGCGAGGCGCCGTTTACGCGGGCCGAGTTCGTGCAGCAGTTCGAGCAGGGCAAAAACTACTACTTCATTGCTTACCCGGCTTAATCCTGTCCCCTCATCTTTACTTCAATGACTATCCGTTACCTACTCGGCCCGCTGCTGCTGGCCGGCCTGGCGCTGGGCTGCCGCAAAGTTGATTTCGGCCCTGATGAAGGCTACAGCGCCCGCGACGCCAACAATTACCCGATGGCGTACCAGGACAACACCGACTGGACCTCCGACGAGGAATGGAAAAAGGTGGAGCGGGAGCTGTTCAAGGACAGCGGCGTCGACCTGAAGCAAAGCCAGCGCGGCGGCGTGGGCACGCTGAGCCTCTTCCCCAACCCGGTGGTGCAGACGGCCACTTTTATCATTCAGTCGGGTTCCTCGAGCCGCCCCAACACCGCCCCGGCCCTGCACGGCAAGCTGGTGCTCGTCGACAAGAAGTACAAGACCCTGTACACGGTGCCTATCGAGACCCGCGGCGGCAACGCTGCCCAGCAGTACCGCCTGGACCTGGCGCCCGACAAGTTCAAGCCCGGACGCATGTACCGCATGTACTACATCTTCTACAACGATAACAACGCGCTGTACCTCAAAGGCCACGGCGACATCAAGGTCGGCGAGTAAGGCCCGGCCGGCGTTGTGCCAACAACCAATTCGACAAAGCAAAGGGCCCGGCGCTTCGTGGGAAGCGCCGGGCCCTTTGGCATTCAGGCAGGCCAGAGCTGAGGCTTAGATATCGAACTTGATGCCCTGGGCCAGCGGCAGCTGGGTGCCGTAGTTGATGGTGTTGGTCTGGCGGCGCATGTACACGCGCCAGGCGTCGGAGCCCGATTCGCGGCCGCCGCCGGTTTCCTTCTCGCCGCCGAATGCCCCGCCGATTTCGGCGCCCGAGGTGCCGATGTTCACGTTGGCAATGCCGCAGTCGGAGCCGGTGTGAGCGAGGAAGGCTTCGGCCTCGCGCATGTTCAGCGAGAAGATAGACGACGAGAGGCCTTGGCGCACGCCGTTCTGCAGCGCAATGGCGTTTTCCACCTCGCCCGAGTACTTTATCAGGTACAGAATCGGGGCGAAGGTTTCTTCCTGCACGGTGCGGTATTCGTTCTTGGCTTCCACCAGGGCCGGCTGCACGTAGGTGCCGGTTTCGTAGCCGGGGCCGCTGAGCACCTCGCCGCCAGTCAGCAGCGTGCCGCCTTCGGCCTGCACGGCCTCCAGCGCCTTCACGAAGCCCTGCACCGCGTCGGTGTCGATGAGCGGGCCCACGAGGTTGCCGTCCTGCAGCGGGTGGCCGATGGGCAGCTTGGGGTAGGCCGACAGCAGGCGCTGCTTCACGTCTTCGTACACGTCCTCGTGGATGATGAGGCGGCGCGTGGTGGTGCAGCGCTGCCCGGCGGTGCCCACGGCCCCGAAGAGCACGGCGCGGATGGCCATGTCGAGGTCGGCGTGGGGCGTGAGGATGATGGCGTTGTTGCCGCCCAGCTCCAGCAGGGCCTTGCCGAGGCGCGCCCCAACCACGGCGCCCACCTTCTTGCCCATGCGCGTGGAGCCCGTGGCCGATACCAGCGCCACGCGCTCATCGGCCGCCAGCAGCCCGCCGATTTCGGCGTCGCCGATGACGACGCTGAAGATGCCTTCCGGCAGCTCGTTTTCCTGCAGCACGTCTTTTATGATGTGCTGCACGGCCACGGCCACCAGCGGCGTTTTCTCCGAGGGCTTCCAGATGCTCACGTCGCCGCACACGGCCGCGAGCATGGCGTTCCAGCTCCACACGGCCACCGGGAAGTTGAAGGCCGAGATAATGCCGACCAGACCCAGCGGGTGGTACTGCTCGTACATGCGGTGCGCCGGGCGTTCCGAGTGCATGGTGTAGCCGTGCAGCTGCCGCGAGAGGCCTACGGCGAAGTCGCAGATGTCAATCATTTCCTGCACTTCGCCCAGGCCTTCCTGCAGGATTTTGCCCATCTCGTAGCTCACCAGCTTGCCCAGGGGCTCCTTGTATTCGCGCAGCTTGTTGCCGATCTGCCGCACGATTTCGCCCCGCTTGGGCGCGGGCACCAGGCGCCAGGACTTGAATGCTTCCTCGGCCGTGCGCACCACCTGTTCGTAGTCGGCGGCGGTGGCCATGCGTACCTGCGCAATCAGCTTGCCGTCGGTGGGCGAGGCGATGCTGCGTACCTGCTCGTTGGCCTCACCGCCCCACTGCAGCCCGGTGCTGTAGGCCGCGTTGATTTCCTGAATGCCCAGTTCGCGCAGTACCTGGCGGATGCCGTGGTGGTCGTGTTCCTGAACGTCGGTGCCGGTGGCGGTGGCTTCTTCGATGGCTAGTTTCATGGGTGGGAAAGTGGGGGTTGGTACGTCAGGCCGCGGCCGCGCTTCTGGCTGGCCGAACGGGCCGGCAGCCCGGGCTCAGGCGCAGCAAGCCGCTTTTTCCGGCTCAGGCTGACAGACGATTGTGACTCGAAACAAAGCTAATAAAAAAGCCTCCGTCGGGCTGACGGAGGCTTTTCTTCGGGGCAACAGTCGAATTAGTCGACCTGCCCGATGGGGTAGTAAGCCTTACGGCCATCCGGGTACACGCCTTCCACCAGCGCGCCCTGGCTTTGCTTGGCGGCTTCCAGATAGCGCTTCACGTCCTGGGGCTTGCTCACCTTGTTTTTGTCGATGCGGGTGATGATAAACCCGTCGCCGATGCCGGTTTCGCGGAAGTTGGAGCCGCGTACGCCGCTGATCTTGGCGCCGCCGTCGAGGTCCAGCTTGTTCTGCTCCTGCCGGCTCAGCGGCGAGAATTTGGCCCCTTCGTACTCGATGGCCGTGCCGGTTTCCTCGCGCACGATGTCGGTGGTGCCGGAAGCATTGCGCAGGATGGCGGTGGTCGTCTTACGGTCGTCGCCGCGCAGGTAGCTCACCTTGATCTTGTCGCCGGGGCGGAAGCGGGCTACCTGCTCCTGCAGTTGCGACGAGGTGTTCACCTTCACGCCGTTGATTTCGGTGATGATGTCCCCCTCCTTCAGGCCGGCTTCGGCCGCAGCGCTGCTGTTGCCCAGACCCATGACGTACACGCCGTCGAGGCTCTTAAGCTTCTTCTCCGAGGCCAGCGTGGCGTCTACCTCGCGGATGTTCACCCCGAGCAGGGCACGCTGCACCACTTTGTACTTCAGCAGGTCGTCCACCACCTTGCTCACGATGCTGGAAGGCACCGCGAAGGAGTAACCCTCAAACGAGCCGGTGTGCGAGGCAATGGCCGAGTTGATGCCCACCAGGTCGCCGTTCAGGTTGACCAGGGCGCCGCCGGAGTTACCGGGGTTTACCACCGCGTCGGTCTGCAGAAACGACTCAATGCCCATGCGGTCCTCGCGGCTGAGGATGTTGATGTTGCGGCCCTTGGCGGAGATGATGCCGGCCGTTACGGTCGAGTTCAGGTTAAACGGGTTGCCCACGGCCAGTACCCACTCCCCGACCTTCACCTGGTCGGAGTTGCCATAACGTACGTAGGGCAGGTTGTCGGCCTCCACTTTGAGCAGCGCCAGGTCGGTCGTGGGGTCCGCCCCGACGAGCTTGGCGTTGTACTTGCGCTTGTCGTCGAGCACGACCTCAATCTTGTCGGCCTTGTCGATGACGTGGTTATTGGTGACGATATAGCCGTTGGCCGCAATGATGACGCCCGAGCCCGAACCCACCTGCGGCCCCTGCTGCTGGCGCCGCATGCCGCCGTCAAAATCATCGCCGAAGAACTGCCGTAGGAACGGGTCCATGCGGATCTGGTCGTTCTGCGCCATTTTGGGGGCGTACTCGGTCATCACGTGTACTACCGCCGGCGTTACGGCCGACGCAGCCGCCACAAAATTCAGCCCCTCGGGCACGGTGTAAGTAGAATTGCGCAGCGCGCTGGTGTAGCGCACATTGGGGTCGGCAGCCACGGCCTGCGGCGCATCCGTGCGCGCGGGTTCCAGCAGCTTGTACCCTCCCACGGCCACGCTTCCGCCCAGAACGGCGGAGCCCAGAAGGCCGAGCATCATTTGTTTGGCTTGCATGGGGTAGTTAAGAGAAGAAAAAGTGAGTCCGAGGTTAAAATACGAAGTTCTTCGTGCTGGTGCAACGCCACTGTGCGGGCTTTAACGTTAGATACCCACTTGCTCGTACACGGTTGCATCGGCATGGCTAGTATAACAACAGCCGCGCCAACAAAAAAGGCACCAGCAAGCGGTGCCTTTTTTGCAGTCATGCTGACAATTAGCGCACTTCGATGAGGCGCTTAGAAGTCTTTTCCGTGTCGTAAGGCAGCACGAGGCGCAGCACCCCGTCGGTCATTTCGGCTTCAATGGCGTTGACGTTTACCGTGTCGGGCAGGCGGAATTTGCGGGCGAACGAGCCGTAGCTGGATTCCACGCGGCGCACCTTCGGGGCGTTTTCGCCTTCGGTAACGGGCGCCTTCCGCTCGCCGCTCACGGTGAGGGTGCCTTCCTGTACGTCGATGGTCAGCGCGTCTTTCGGAACGCCCGGCAGGGTCAGCAGCAGCTCAAAGCCGTTGGCCGTTTCGAGCACATCGACAGCGGGCATGAAGCCGGTGCTGGTGGTAAAGCCGGGCAGGGTATCGTTGAACAACTGGTTCAACACGACGTCGAAGGGACGAGTAGCGCGGCGGGCCGGAAGCGTATTAAACATGGTTGCCATGGTAGTATTTGGTTTGGTTGGGTTCTGAAGGAAAGATGCCCCGACTACTGCGGGACAATTACCTTCTTATCAAATTCGTACCAAATCATAAAACCAGACATTATGTCAAATTTTTCTCAACTATAAAATTCACCCTTTGTATCGACTGACATAATTATCTAGTTATACTGCCTATTCCAGGTTTTACAGCCGCGAACGATGATGACATTATGACAAATTCTTAGTGCTGCGTGGGCAGCTGGATGCGCTCAAAGCTCGCATTGCCTTGGAATAAGGTATAACGCAGGTCCAGTCCTACCACGGGCGTCCGCACGTTGGTGCGGCCGCCGGACGTGATGTTCCCGTCCATGTCGTACTGAAATAGGAAAATCCGGTAGTCGTTTTGTCGGGCCACGTACGGCGTCAGGTCCAAATGGTCCGACAGACGAATACCTACCTCTGCCCGCCACAGGCTTTGATCAATGGTTCGTTCGTCGGGTGCGTTGTCGGGCGGCTGCAGCCGGATGTTCATGGCCGCTTCGTAGGCCACGCGCGGGCGCAGCTTGAGCCGCTCGCCGATGGAAATAAACCGCTCCAGGTCCAGACGCAGGCGGGCGGTGCCCAGGTTGCGGTCTTCCTGAAACATATACTCCGCGCTCAGGCGCTGCCCGAAGGTGAGGCCGAGCAAGTCGCCACGGTGGCGCAGCAACACCTCCGGCCGGAAATTGGCGCGCAGACGGCTTACGTCGCCACCGTTCAGTTCTTCCACCACGTAGAGGCGGGCATTGCCCCCCGCGCTCCACTGCGGCGACCAGAAATGCTCGTAGCCGATTTGCCCCCAGTTGTTGACAAACGCCCCGGCGTCATCTCGCAGGCGGTGGTCGGTGTGGAGGCTGCCCCACCAGAAGTCACCGTTTGACCGCACGTACTCTACCTGCGCTTCGGTGCGCCCTTCCAATGGGCTCGACAGCTTGCGCTGGCCCAAAGCGGAGCCGGCCATCAGCAGCGTGAGCGTGGCGCCCAGCCACAGGGTTTGGGGTATTCTGCTGGTCATGAGCCTAAAGAGCATAGATAGTTAGGAAACGCCTTCCGCCAGCTCGCGCAGGGCCAGCCAGGCCATCAAGCCCGGCCCGACGGTCAGGGCGTGCGCTTCCACGTCGAAGGTGGGGGTGTGTACGGAGGAGGCGTAGCGGCCGTCGGGGGCGCGGGTGCCGAGGCGGTAAAAGCAGCTCGGGGCCGCCTGCGAGTAGAAGGCAAAATCCTCGGAAGCCATCCACTGGTCGATGTCGACCACGTTTTCCTCGCCCAGGTACGCCACCATGGCGGCGCGCACGCGGGCCGTCACGGTCAGGTCGTTGTCGAGGCAGGGGTAGCCGCGGCGGATTTCCAGCTCGCACGTGGCGCCCATGGCCGCGGCCAGCCCCTCGCAGAGCTGGCGCAGGTGTCCGTGGGCCTGCTCGCGCCACTGCTCGTCCATGGTGCGGAAGGTGCCTTCGATATGAACCTCATTGGGAATGACGTTGGTGGCGCCGTTGGCAATGACTTTGCCGAAGGAAAGCACCGATGGAATCTTAGGGTTGGCGCGGCGGCTTACCAGCTGCTGCGCGGCCACAATCAGGTTGGCCGCCACCAGCACGGTATCGATGTTCTGCTCGGGCATGGCCCCGTGCCCGCCCTTGCCGCGCACGGTCAGGTACAGCTCGTCGGCCGAGGCCATGTAGCGGCCGGCGTGGATGCCCACCTGGCCGGCGGGCAGCTGCGGAAACACGTGCTGGCCGAGCACCGACTGCGGAGCGGGGTTGTCGAGCACGCCTTCCTTGATCATGATGGATGCGCCGCCGGGCACCAGCTCCTCGCCGGGCTGAAACATGAGCTTCACAGTGCCTTCGAACTCGTCGCGCAGCTGCGTGAGGATGCGGGCCGCGCCCAGCAGCGACGACGTGTGCACATCGTGGCCGCAGGCGTGCATCACGCCGGGGTTCTGCGAGCGGTAGGGCACGTCGTTCTGCTCCTGAATGGGCAGCGCGTCCAGATCAGCGCGCAGGGCCACGGTGCGGCGGCCGGGGTTACGCCCTTCGATGTGGGCCACCAAGCCGGTGGTAGCAATGGGCTGCGGGTCGAGGCCGAGCTTGCGCAGCTCAGCGGCCACGAACTCCGCGGTTTGAAATTCCTTGAACGACAGCTCGGGGTGAGCGTGCAGGTGGTGGCGCTGGGCTACCACGTCGGGGGCCTGCTGGGTGGCTAGTTCCTGGATGCGGGAAAGCAAGTGCTGCATGTCCGCAAGGTACGGCGGAAACGGCGGCTGCGGGGCGACTCCAGTTGGCTGCGCGCCCGTCGATACACTTGCGCGGTTTTGGCTGTTTTTTCCGAAAAACCGCGCAACATATAGCGGATTCGAGAACGGTGTAGCTGCTAGTGGAGACACTGCGTAAGCATGTAGATGCAAG
>NZ_BAAGRA010000032.1:0-573 GCF_054783195.1 Hymenobacter coalescens
CATTTTGGTCGCGCCACTGGGTGGCGAGGTGCACGCCGTCGACGAGCAGGCGTAGGGCCGTGCGGCCGTGCCAGAGGACTTGCCAGCCCGGCGGGCCGTCGCCCTTGCGGCCCAGATGTCCGCCGAGCGCGGCCAGGGCGCGGTATACGTCGTGGACGGTGGCGAGCGGGCGCGGGCTGTGGTGACGCAACACGCGCAACTCAGTGGCCGTGAGCCCGGACGCCTCGGCGGGGCGGTCTGGTTCGAGCCGACTTTTCTCCCGCAGATCCACCAGGGCCAACGCTACCACGCTCAGCAGGGCCACGGCCGCGAAGAGCCGCTCGGCCGTGTGCAGCTGCAGCTTTTCGGCGCCCAGCCCGGTCTTCAGGGCCTTGTGAAAGTCCTCGATCAGCCAGCGGCTGGTGTCCTGGCGCACGCACGTCAGCGCCTGGGCCAGGCTGGTGAGCGGCGCGTCGTGGAGCAAGAGCCACTCCAGGCCGGGGCCGGTAGGTCCCTGTTCCCAGACCCGCACCACCGAGCAGGGGACCGGAGCGCCTTTGCCCGTCGCCCCGCCCGGCCGCTGCGGAGCCCGCA
>NZ_BAAGRA010000033.1:0-4768 GCF_054783195.1 Hymenobacter coalescens
AAAAAAGCTTTTAGAACGGTGGATAACTCCGGCCGGAAATCAGAAAGCAAACAAAACACCCTAGAAGCCAGTAACTTGCGAATATTAAATAAATACTATATAATTGGTAATCAACAGTATGTAAACACAATTGTTGAGCTTATGTACCCTCTTGCACCCGGGAGAACTTTGGCCCCTGGGGCCGTGGGGAAGCAAGTCCTGAGCAGCGCCGGCACTAGGTGTAACCTAGTCGCTATGCCTGCCCGTAGGAGAAAGGCAAATAGCAATTTCCCTGTATGCGCTACACCTGCCAGCACTGTTCAACTGTTTATACTCCCCGCCGCAAAGGAGGCCGGTTCTGTTCCACCAACTGCCGGGTAAGCGCGTGGGATAAGGCCCAAAAGTCGGAGGAAGCGCAGTGGTTGTACCAGGGCGAAGAGTACTACCTGGCTCGCAAAATCGACTTCTTGGGCGAGGAGGCCGGGAAGCTCTTGCCCCAGCTCGGCGATACGATGACCCCGGACCAGGTGCAGCAGATACGGACGCTACTCGACCGGATGCAGTACGAGCGGGGGAACTCGGTGGTGCAGCGATTGGTGAAGGGAAGTCCGGTACCACCAGGCGGGACAAGCGTAAAGATTTAGCGTAGGTAAGCACCTGATAGCGTAAAGTATAAGCGTAAATAATCCAGTATAAGCGTAAGGTGCAAACGTAAGCAAGCGTAAAGTTCAAGCGTTGTGTACTCACTAGACAATTTTGGACAGCCTAAGCGCTGCGCTTTAGGCTGTCCAAAATTGTCTGTTCGGCCCTGCGGGCACCCGTTCTACCCAGTGGCCAGCGGCACCCGAAGCCGGCCCGCTGGCCACCCTTTTTCCCTACTGCCCCGATGCCCTATGCCATCCTGCGCACGGCCAAGCTCAAGACCGCCGGCAACCTGACTTCCCTCAACGAGCACCTGCAGCGGCTGCGGCCCACCCCCAACGCGGACGCCGAGCTGACCCCGCTCAACGTGCAGCTGGTCGGCAGCCAGGACTTAGCAGCCGACGTGCAGGCCCGCCTCGATGCGGCCGGCTGCACGGTGCGCAGCAACGCCGTGCTGGCGGTCGAGCACCTGATGACGTTCAGCCCCGAGTTTTTGGACATTCGCAAGGAGCCCGGCCAGTCGGGCAAGCCGGCCCAACTGGTCGGGTCGGCCGAGGACGGGGCCAATTTGGCCGGCTTCCGGGACCGGGCCATGGAGTGGCTGAGCGAACGCTACGGGAAGGAGAACGTCGTCAACGCCGTGCTGCACCTCGATGAGCAGACCCCGCACATCCACGCCACGGTCGTGCCCATCGACGCGGCCGGCAAGCTCAATTGCCGGGCGATGCTCGGCGACCGGCAGAAGATGCGCGACATGCAGACCAGCTTTGCGGCCAAGCTCGCCCCGCTCGGGCTGCAGCGCGGCATAGAGGGCAGCCAAGCCCAGCACCAGGAGGTAAAGCGCTTCTACGGGCTAGTAAAGGAACTCAACCCGCAGCTGGAGCAGGAAGCGCAGCGCCAAGTGGCCCAGCAGCGCGTGCGCCAGGCCGAGCAGCAGCACAGCCGTGGCGGTGGAATAGGTATGAGATAGGTTCGTTTATGATGTGTAAGCGGCTATTTAGAGGAGGTTTTAGGCGTTTACGAGCTTTAATGCTTTTACAACGCCTTCGTATTCAGCAAGATAAAACCCATTTGACAGCTGCTGATAATAACTGCGGTATTTCCTCTCCAGTTGGTCGTACCGCGGGTTGTTAGTTAGTTTGGCTAGAATAAGCCCCACGCTACCTTCGAACTTGAGGCCTGAAAAAATACTCTTCCTAGCTTCGATATTTACTTCTCTGTCAAGCTCTTCCATATCATCATATTGCTTGAAGAAAGAGAGGACAACTTGTTTAAATAATGCTGTTAGACCTTGGAAAGCGGGGGTGAGGTCTGCCTCCGTGTTCAGTTGAAAACGGTGGTCTTTGCCATCCCTGATAAAATCCGCTATTGGAATACCAATTGTCGGGGTGGTTTTGTGGTACTTGGGTTCGAAATAAGAGGCTCGGTGGTAAATGTCCTCTACTACATTCTTGCGTATCAGCATGCCTGGGTTGATTTCCCATCCCTCACTGCGCACCAGGAAGACTAAGTGGAATTTTTGCCAACCATCCGGAGACCTTTTGGTGAACTCAGCCTGTGCCTTATTGAGCACAAAGCCGTAAGGCTCGAATTCTGATGCTAGAAGCGCTAATAAAGTGTTGCGTAGGTCTCGGTTAGTCATTGAAATGATACGTCCTGGTCTCGTCAAGCTGGCGGTAAAGTACCAAAATTCGAAACTAGGGGCAGTGGGGGCAAAAACCGCACGGATTCCGAGATGGCGCTTATAACTACGATTATGTTAAGGGACAGAACCCAGACGAAGAAGGGACTTTTTAGAAGTGCCTAGTCGGGAGAAAGTCCTGTTTGTATTTTATTCTGACCACCGTCTAATCTTGAGGGAAATATTTGCTCCTGTTGCAAGGTTCCTCGGTTGTTCAGCAGGGGGAAGCGGGTAAGACCCTGCATACTCTTCACCACGAAATGAAACAGCAAGTACCAACTGCCCTGTGCGCAACGCCTGGATGAAATCGACAGCCTCCGCAACGTCCTTTTCCACGGTGCTGCCAGCGAATCCACCGCAGTGGCAATGGTATTCGGCGAACCCAACGGTTATCTGCTCGTCGTCCGAATCCACCCAAAAGGGCCAGCCTGCAGGGCTGGTCGTATCTATGACGAAATAATCCTCACGCTCTGTAAACAACCCATGCATGTCAGGAAGTGAAGCAAGTAGCAGAGCGAGAGCTTTGGAGGAGTAGTCTGATAGCATACACCAAGGTAGACACAGTTGAAATTCCTCAACACGCTCTAAAGCTAGTTAGGATATAAATAACTGATAGACAGCTTTTTGAATTTTATTAACTAAACTCAGGGTTTTGTAATACTAAACTTACATGTCTTGAACCCTCCTACATTAGCTGTTAAACTAAACGTTTAACAAAACCGGATGAGCCAGCAAAAGGGAAAAACAGAACCGGAGTTAAGTATAACTTCTGCTGAAGGAGCCGCAACAGAACCCGAGTTCGGTATAACTTCTGCTGAAACGGCGACAACAGAACCAGAACAAAACACAACTAAACCCAAAGCCAAGGGAGGCCGGCCCCGCAAGGCCCCCGACACGGGGTTATGGGCAATTCGCGGGGTTGATTTGGAAACCCGGGCCATTGTCGAGAAGACTGCGCAGCGCGCCGGCAAGACCATCGGCCAGTTTGTGAACGAGGACATGCGCTCGTTCTGCCAGGGCCAGCTGACCCAGTCGCAGCTGCCGGCCAGCCCCCGCGACCTGCAGGTGCAGGTGGAGCAGCTGACGCAGATGGTCGAGGGCATTGCGTCCCGGTTAGCCGAGCCAGCGCGAAAGAGCCTTTGGCAGCGCGTTTTCGGTAAGTAGGCGGGTAGGCCCTACTTTTTGGTGGCCGCGTCGAACAGCGGCCCGTTTGCGGGCTTTTTAAGGCCCAGGATGGTGAGCAGTAGCCCGGAGAGGGAATGAGCTTTGGAGTGCTTGCCGGTTTTCAGGTCATGGGCGAACTTGTTGCAGGCCGCCACGTGCGCCGAGCTGGCCAGGATGGTGGCCACCAGTTCGGGCGTGGTGATGCTCAGCTGCGTGAGCAAGCGCCTGGCGTTCTCCACTTGGTGCGGGGCCAGACCTGCCGGAGAAGCTGCACCTGGCTCCAGGTCGAAAGGAATGGTCTCAGCTAGAGCCTGTGGCTTCACTGTGAAAGTGATGTTTTTGAAGGTCTTTCCGCGCTTTTCCAGCGTGTAGCTGACATTCAGTTCAGTATGCTCATTGATTTGCTTAACGGCTACGTCCAGCACCTTTTCTCGCAACTGGCTGATTCGCTCCATCTTTTCATTGCCCTTTTCATCAAGTAGGCCGAGCATCTTTTTGAAGTCCTGCAGGTCATACTTCTTCGTTTCTCCCAGGTCTTTCCACTGGCTGCAGATTTGATAAATACGCTTAGCGTATTTGCTAGTGAGGCGGAGCGCAGCAGCTAGCTCATAGCTGGTGAAGTTGTTTTTGAGTTGGAATAGATAGGGTAAAACGTACTTGGTTAGGTCAAATTCGATGATTCCTTCCCCCTTGATGTAGCGGATTTGCTGGAACATCCATATCTGCCGGTACTCTTTGGCATCTTCCACTTCCAGCATGCGGGAGCCCATATCAGCCGTGGCTTTATGCAGGTAAGCCCCATTGTATCGCTTGCCCGTCAGGCTAGACAGTTCTCTGATATCCAACTGATAGATAGTGTCCTTCTCATCTTTCCGCAGCTTAGAGATGATGAAGAAAAATAGGTCTAGCTGCAGCTCAGTGTATTCGTAGCGGGCATTCGTGAGGGCATTATGCTGACGGATTTCTAATTCTTGGTTCATCAAGACAGGCATTTAGCTGATTCAGCTGCAATTATAATCATTAAACCACCATCTAAAACAAAAGTGGTTTTTAAAGGTGGTTGTAGATACACGAAAGGTGGTCGATAGATACACGAAAGGTGGTTTTTGCTACACGAAAGGTGGTTTTTGCTACACGAAAGGTGGTTTGAAATACACGAAAGGTGGTTTGAAGTGCTTGTAATAACATGATATTCAATAAGTTACGAACCCCTCAAATAGAACAAATACTTCAAATATCACAAGTTGTGTTTCGCGCGAGGAAAAAAGCTTTTAGAACGGTGGATAACTCCGGCCGGAAATC
>NZ_BAAGRA010000034.1:0-609 GCF_054783195.1 Hymenobacter coalescens
GAGTCAAGCTGCAAAAACGGGCTGATGCGGGGCAAGCAGCGGTATCGGTGTTTGACCTGCGGCTACAACTACACGGGCGGCGCGGGCGTGGCCTACCCGGACGAGAAGCGGCAGCTGGCGCTGAAGCTGTACCTGGAAGGCATGGGGCTGCGCGCCATCGGGCGGGTGCTGGACGTGTCCAACGTGACCATCCTGCGCTGGATGCGCGCCTACGGCCAACGGGCCGAGCGGCAGGCAGCCGAAGCACCCGCGCAGGCCGTGCGCATCGGCGAAGTAGACGAGGTGCACAGCTACGTGGGGCAGAAAAAAACGCCTGCTGGGTCTGGCTCGCGGTAGACCGGGAGCGGAAGCAGGTGCTGGACGCCGTCGTGGGCGCCCGCGACGAAGCGACCGGAGCCCGCTTGTTCGCCTCGCTGGCCCGCCACACGTTTGAGCTCGTGTGCACGGACTTTTACCGCCCGTACCGCGCCCTGGTGCCCATCCACTTGCACTACCGCAGCAAAGCCGAAACCACCTCCGTGGAAAGCTGCAACAGCCTGCTGCGCCACTACCTGGCACGCTTCCGCCGCCGTACCAAGTGCTACAGCAAGTGCAAGCACATGCTGCTAC
>NZ_BAAGRA010000035.1:0-501 GCF_054783195.1 Hymenobacter coalescens
TAATAATATACCGCCGTCCACTTCGGGAACGTGGCCGGTAGGCTGCGCCACTGGCAGCCTGTACGGCACACGTAGAGCAAGGCATTCACCACTTGACGCAAGCACAACCGCCGCTTGCGTTGCACCGGCAGCCACGGGCGCATACCTTGCCATTGCGCGTCCGTGAGCGGTTGATAGCCGTCAACCATACTGATAGAGCCTAGACCCCTCTATCTACTTGACGGACTCGCTTTAGTCTACATCAACCCGTGAACGAGTCAAAGTCTAGATGAAGCAACGAGAAGTATTAACACGGGCCTTACTGGCAGAGGCGACCAAACTTGGCCTGCCGCAGCTGGATGTGGAACACGCAACCGAGATGCTGGAGTACGCTGAGTACGGACTGTGTTTTGACATCATCGCGCAGCAACTGTATGAATTCGATGTACAAACTACCGAAGAATTCTTTCAGCTAACGGAGCAAACTGCTACTTGCTTAGGTATACCCCAAGAAGAGTATGT
>NZ_BAAGRA010000036.1:0-3057 GCF_054783195.1 Hymenobacter coalescens
GTACCATGGGCGCTCCGGGGCTTAACGACTCTGTTCGGAATGGGAAGAGGTGAACACCCGGGCTAAAGCCACCATTATCAGGACGGAGTCTCCAACCGAGACCCGTGAAGGCGTTGACGCACGGCCAGCAAACAAGGAAGAGGGTTACAAGAGCGGTTGCTTCGGAAGCGTTCGGTTCATTAGTACCGCTCGGCTGGGCATTTCTGCTTTAAGACCTGCGGCCTATCGACGTGATGATCTCTCACGGACCTTATTGACGGAATGCTCATCTGGAGGTGAGTTTCGCACTTAGATGCTTTCAGCGCTTATCTCGACCCAGCGTAGCTACCCAGCGCTGCACCTGGCGGCACAACTGGTACACCAGCGGCTGGTCCAACCCGGTCCTCTCGTACTAAGGTCAGGTCCTCGCAACATTCCAACGCCCGCCACAGATAGGGACCGAACTGTCTCACGACGTTCTGAACCCAGCTCGCGTGCCACTTTAATCGGCGAACAGCCGAACCCTTGGGACCTTCTCCAGCCCCAGGACGTGACGAGCCGACATCGAGGTGCCAAACCTCCCCGTCGATATGAGCTCTTGGGGGAGATCAGCCTGTTATCCCCGGCGTACCTTTTATCCTTTGAGCGATGGCCCTTCCATGCGGAACCACCGGATCACTATATCCGTCTTTCGACCCTGCTCGGCGTGTCAGCCTCACAGTCAAGCCCGCTTCTGCTATTGCGCTCTGCATCCGGTTACCAAGCGGATTGAGCGGACCTTTGAAAGCCTCCGATACACTTTTGGAGGCGACCACCCCAGTCAAACTACCCACCAGACACTGTTTCCCGTTGTTCGAGATTAGGCTCCAAGCAACGCAAGGGTGGTATTTCAACGTCGGCTCCCCGAGACCTAGCGGCCCCGGCTCAACGCCTCCCACCTATGCTACACATGCGGTGCCCAGAGTCAATGTCAAGCTATAGTAAAGGTGCACGGGGTCTTTCCGTCCCGTGGCGGGTACTCGGCATCTTCACCGAGACTACAATTTCACCGAGCTCACGGCTGAGACAGCGCCCAGATCGTTACACCATTCGTGCAGGTCGGAACTTACCCGACAAGGAATTTCGCTACCTTAGGACCGTTATAGTTACGGCCGCCGTTTACCGGGGCTTCGATTCAAACCTTCGGGTTGCCCCTAAGTTCCCCTCTTAACCTTCCGGCACCGGGCAGGTGTCAGGCCTTATACTTCCTCTTGCGAGTTCGCAAAGCCATGTGTTTTTGTTAAACAGTCGCCTGGGCCTTTTCACTGCGGCTTCTTGCATTGCTGCAAGGAAGCGTCCCTTCTCCCGAAGTTACAGGACCATTTTGCCGAGTTCCTTGGCCGTGATTCACTCGAGCGCCTCAGGATGCTCTCCTTGACTACCTGTGTCGGTTTGCGGTACGGGTCGCTTAATCGTAAACGCTTAGCGGGTTTTCTTGGGAGTCTGATTAGGGCAACTATGCCGGCACCCCGAAGGGTTTCGGCTACTATCAGCTTTCAGCTACCGGGGCGTGCTTAACTACCCCAGCAATACCTACGGCCTTCAACGGGCACTTCCGTCCGCCCGCGTGCCTTTCACTTCTCCGTCACCGCATCACTCAATTAAGCAAGTGCTGGAATATCAACCAGCTGGCCATCGGTCTTCGCGCTTCCGCTTAGCCTTAGGTCCCGACTAACCCTGCTCCGATTAGCGTTGAGCAGGAAACCTTAGTCTATCGGCGTGGGGGTTTCGCACCCCCATTATCGTTACTCATGCCTACATTTGCTTTTCCAGCCGCTCCACCACGCCTCCCGGTCGTGGCTTCACCGCTGCTGGAATGCTCCCCTACCGCTGTCTAAAAGACAACCCATCGCTTCGGTACCGGACTTGATGCCCGCGTATTATCGATGCCCTGTCGCTCGACCAGTGAGCTGTTACGCACTCTTTAAATGAATGGCTGCTTCCAAGCCAACATCCTGGCTGTCAAGGCAACTGGACCTCCTTTGTTCAACTTAGCCCGGATTTAGGGACCTTAGCGGATGGTCTGGGTTCTTTCCCTCTCGGCGCGGGACCTTAGCACCCCGCGCCTCACTGCCGCGTATATCAAGATGGCATTCGGAGTTCGTCTGGATTCGGTAGGCTGTGACACCCCCTAGTCCAATCGGTAGCTCTACCTCCACTTGACTCCAACCGCGACGCTGTACCTCAATACATTTCGGGGAGTACGAGCTATTTCTCAGTTTGATTGGCCTTTCACCCCTACCCACAAGTCATCCAAATCCTTTTCAACGGAAACTGGTTCGGACCTCCAGTGCGTGTTACCGCACCTTCATCCTGCTCATGGGTAGATCACAAAGTTTCGCGTCTACCCCCTCTGACTCTGCGCCCTGTTCAGACTCGCTTTCGCTGCGGCTCCGTGTCTTCAGACACTTAACCTTGCCAGAGAGGAGTAACTCGTAGGCTCATTATGCAAAAGGCACGCCGTCACCCCACAACAGGGGCTCCGACCGCTTGTAAGCGCACGGTTTCAGGTTCTTTTCACTCCCTTATCCAGGGTTCTTTTCACCTTTCCCTCACGGTACTGGTTCACTATCGGTCTCTCAGGAGTATGTAGCCTTGCCGGATGGTACCGGCGGATTCAGACGGGGTTTCACTGGCCCCGCCTTACTCAGGGTTCCACTAAGGCCCCAGCAAATGTCGTCTACCGGGCTCTCACCGTCTCTGGCGCAGTTTCCCACCTGCTTCGACTACCTGCTAGCGGTCCTACGTCGTGGCCCTACAACCCCGGGCTGGCCGTAACCAACCCGGTTTGGGCTCCTCCCCGTTCGCTCGCCACTACTTGGGGAATCATGTGTTATTTTCTGTTCCTCCGGGTACTTAGATGTTTCAGTTCCCCGGGTTTGCCCTCGGCCTTGCGGCCCGAGTACCCAAGCTTCACTTGGGTGGGTTGCCCCATTCGGAAATCGTGGGATATAACGGGTATGTGCCCCTCCCCCACGCTTATCGCAGCTTATCACGTCCTTCGTCGCCTCTGAGAGCCTAGGCATCCCCCGTGCGCCC
>NZ_BAAGRA010000037.1:0-535 GCF_054783195.1 Hymenobacter coalescens
TGCATGTATTAGGCCTGCCGCTAGCGTTCATCCTGAGCCAGGATCAAACTCTCCATTGTAAAAAAACTTGTCGGCGCTACCGCAGTAACGCCCATGTCGAGTGCTGATCCGACCCGTATTTGACGAGCTTCATTCTTGTACGCTGCTCGTTGTTCCGCCCGCAGGCGGAACACGTTTACCTATTGTCTTTCCAGTCTTTCAAAGAACGGGCGCTGATTCCTACTGAATCAGCCCGGTGGTTGCCCGAGCAACCTGATGTTTGCTTCCTAAAAGCCGCGAGGGGTTAACAGCGAGCCAGCGGCTTTTCGTTCGACACCTTGCCGCTTTTTCTTGGCCTTTCCGAGCGTCGTTTCGTTCGGGGTTGCAAAGGTAAGAAGCTTTTCTGTGTTTGCAAGCTTTCGAAGAAAATTTGCGAATCTTTTCGCGTCGCTTTCCGTTGCGGGCCGCCTCCTGCTGAAGCGGGGTGCAAAGGTAAGAAGCTTTTCAGTCAGTGCAAGTTTTCCGCAAAACTTTTTGGCAGTCGTTTTCGCTTGCT
>NZ_BAAGRA010000038.1:0-1077 GCF_054783195.1 Hymenobacter coalescens
AAACCAGTTGACGGCCAGCCCGTCCCGCGCAAAAAGTATACGCCTGCCTTCAAAGCCGAGTGCGTGCGTCAGGTGGCCGCCGGGGCCAGACAATCCGACGTAGCTCGTGCCCAAGGCATCTCCCCCGCGCTGCTGGGGCGCTGGCAGCGTAGCGCGCTAGCGCAGGCCGTGCCCAGCAGCGCCGAGCGCGAGGAAATCAAACGCCTGCGCGCCGAGCTCAAGCGCGTGGAAACCGAGCGCGACATTTTAAAAAAAGCGGTGACCATCTTCGCGACGCCTCAGCCGTGAGCAAGTACCTCTTTATCCAGGCGGAGACGGGCACCTGGTCCGTCAGCGACCTGTGCCGGGTGCTGGGCGTGAGCCGCAGCGGCTACTACCAATGGCGCGCCGCTACGCCCCCACCGGAACCCACCTGGCAGCCGGCCGCCCAGCAGGCGTTTACGCGCCACGCCGGGCGCTACGGCACGCGTCGCCTGCGGGCCGAACTGCAGGCCCAGGGCCACCGGGTGGGCCGGTATGCATTGCGTGGCTGGCTGCGCGCCAGCGGGCAACGGGCGCTGAGCACCCGCCCTCAGCGGCCGCGCACCACCCAGGCCGACCCGGCCGCGGTCGTGGCCGAGAACCGGTTGCTGGGCCAGCCGGCCCCCACCGCCCCCAACCAGGTGTGGGTGGGCGACATTACCTACCTGCCGCTGGTCGGCGGGCGTTGGTGCTACCTGGCCACCTGGCGCGACGCCTGCTCGCGGCGCGTGGTGGGCTGGCACCTGGCCGCGCAGATGCCCACCGAGCTGGTGCTGGCGGCCCTGGAGCAGGCGCTGACGCTGCGCCAGCCCGCCCCGGGCCTCATCATCCACGCCGACCGCGGCAGCCAGTACACCAGCCTGGCCTGCCGCCAGCGCATCGCCCGGGCGCCGGGGCTGTGGCCAGTTACGCCCGGCCGGGCAACCCCTACGACAACGCGCAGGCCGAAGCCGGCTGGAGCACCCTCAAAACAGAGTTGTTGCCGCACGGCGGCGCTTTTGCCGACCTGGACGAGGCGCGCCTGGAAGTAGCCTACTACCTCGACACGTACTTCAA
>NZ_BAAGRA010000039.1:0-898 GCF_054783195.1 Hymenobacter coalescens
CGTATTCTCTGGATTTGCGCCAACGCGTGGCGCAGGCGCTGGCCGAGCCGGGTGCTCGGCAGGCGCAAGTGGCGGCTCGTTTCTGCGTGAGCGTGGCTTTTGTGGGCAAGCTCGTGCGGCGGCAGCGGCAGACCGGCTCGGTGGCGGCGTTGCCCGGCCGGGGCGGCCCGCCGCGGTGCCTGGACGCGGCCGCGCAGGCGTGGCTGGTCGCGCAAGTGGCGCAACAGCCGGACGCGACGCTGGCCGAGCTGCGCGACGCGCTGCAGGCCCAGACGGGCCAGCGCGTGAGTGTCGGCTCGGTCTGGCGCGTGCTCGACGAACAGGGGCTGCGCCGCAAAAAAAAGCCTGCACGCCAGTGAGCGTGACACGCCCCGCGTGCACGAGCTGCGGCGCCAGCACGTCGAGGCGGTGGCCGGGCGCCCGGACGTGCACCGGTTCTACTTCTTGGACGAGACGGGCCTGCGCCTGGACTACACGCGCCGCTACGCACGGGCCCCGGGCGGCCGGCGCGTGGGCGGCGCCGTGCCGCTGAAGCGCGGGCGGGCGCTGACGCTGATCGGGGCGCTGAGCGTACGCGGCTTGACGGCCGTGCAAGTGCTGGACGGGGCCTTGAACCAGCGCAGCTTCGCCTTCTACATCGCCCGCGTGCTCGGCCCGCAGCTGCGCCGCGGCGATGTAGTGGTCTTGGACAATCTACCCGTGCACAAGCTCGGCGGGCTGCAGCAGGAACTGGCCCGGCGCGGCGTCGAGGTGCTGTTTCTGCCGCCCTACTCGCCCGACTTCACGCCGGTCGAGCAGGCCTGGAGCAAGCTCAAAACCAAGCTGCGACAAGCCCAGGCCCGCACCCGCGAAGCCCTCGACGCCGCGATTCAAACCGCCGTCAAGTGGATTTCCAGCA
>NZ_BAAGRA010000040.1:0-580 GCF_054783195.1 Hymenobacter coalescens
GAGTCGAGCTGCAAAAATGGGCGCATGAACGGCAAGCAACGCTACCGCTGCCGTTCGTGTGGCTACAATTACACGGGTGGCGTGGGCACGGGCTACCCGGTCGAGCAGCGGCAGGTGGCCCTCAAGCTTTACCTGGAAGGGCTGGGTTTTCGGGCCATCGGGCGGGTGCTGGACGTCTCGAATGTGACGGTGATGCGTTGGGTGCGCGCCTACGGCCAGCGGGCCCAGCAGCAGGCGGCGGACGCGCCGGCGCAAGCCGTGCGCATCGCGGAGGTGGACGAGTTGCACAGCTACGTCCAGCGTAAAAAAACGCCTGCTGGGTCTGGCTCGCGGTAGATCGGGAACGGAAGCAGGTGCTGGACGCGGTGGTCGGCGCCCGTGACGAGGCGACGGGCGCCCGGTTATTCGCCTCGTTGGCGCGCCACACGTTCCAACTCGTGTGCACCGATTTCTATCGTCCCTATCGCAACTTGGTGCCCATTTACCTGCACTACCGCAGCAAAGCCGAAACCACCTCCGTGGAAAGCTGCAACAGCCTGCTGCGCCACTACCTGGCCCGCTTCCGACGCCGCACCAAATG